>JBBIJR010000018.1:27217-49847 GCA_037445875.1 Bacteroidota bacterium
TCAGCGGGCTTGTCCTCAACACGCCGGCCGGCAGCCTGCGGGGTTACGCGGGGGTTGACTACGGAGAAGGTCCGCTGGGTTACAAGACCGACCTGTCTTTTCGCAGCATCAACGTGAGCGCATTTGCGGACCGGCCCGACCTCTACGCCAACCTGAACGGACGCATCCAGGCGGATGGCCTGGGCACGGACCCGAATACCCTGCGCTCGAATTTGAACCTGACGCTGTACAAGTCCCGCTTCTACGGCATTGACATCGATAGTTTCATGATCGACGCTCACGTGGCGGGCGGCCGGGCGGACCTGGCGCGGTTCGAAGGCCGTACCAGCGCCGGCTCGTTCAACAGTCAGGGTTTCTACAATCTGCTGACTGAGGAGTATCACCTCGAAACCCGCCTCCAGTCGATCAATATAGCGGACCTGATCGGCGATGTTTCCATGCAGAGCTCGATCAATCTCGTCCTGGTGTACGACGGAAAGGGGCTGAATCCTAAAACGTCATCGAGTCGTATGTCCGTGATCTCGCAGTCTTCGCGCATCCTGGACCGCGACGTCGACCAGCTCACCATAACCGGGTCCCAGGCCGGCGGTCGCGTCCGCCTCGACGAAATGCGGCTCAAAACCCCGCTGGCGGACCTTTCCGTTGCCGGATCGATCGGCCTCGATTCGACCGTGGACCTGGGCTATTCGCTCGAGAGCAGGGACCTTTCGCTGCTCAAGAAGTACATCGGCTCGGACTCGTTGCTCCGGGACACGCTCAATCTCCGTTTCCGCTACCGGGGCCAGGTGCGCGGCGATTTTGCGAATATCCAAACGAGCGGGGAACTCGTGGTTACCGAAGTGGTCTTTGCCGACGTCCGGCTGGACTCGCTGCGTTTCTCATACTACTTCGACAACATCCGTCCGTCGCAGCTTGCCGGCGAGGCCAGTTTTAAGCGGATCGACAGCACCGTTTTCGGTGATATCTTCCTGTACGCGCGCCATACGCGGTTCGGCGGCAGCACCGTGACGGATTTCACCACTGCGATCACCAAAGAACGCAACCGCACGCTGTTCGAAGTGTCCGGCCACGAGGACAGTCTGGACGCCTATGTCAGTGTGAAAGGCAGCGTGGCCATGGAATCGGAGATGCGCGGGGAACTGGATCTGGAACACCTCTATCTGCGCATTGCCGGACGCACGATTCGCACGCGGGAGGTCATGAAAGTGCTTGGCGGCGATCCGGTCATCGACACGACGTACGAGAAGTGGATCGAAACATGGCAGAACAAAGATCCGGTCCGTCTGGCCTTCGATGCGGAAAAGAACGTGTATGACGTTCGCTCGTTCAACATGGACATCGGCAAGGGTTTTGTTTCCCTGTCCGGTCGGGTCGATGTGTCGGGAGACCAGAACGTGGACCTGAAGGTCAAGGAAGTGGATCTCTCGCGTATCAATGCCCTCATCGGTTCCGGAGAGTCCGTCGTGGAAGGGCTGTTGAATCTCAACGCCAGCCTCAAAGGAAGTTTCGAAAAGCCCATCATGATCGCGGACTGGAACATCTCCGATGGCAAGGCCTCGGAATTCGTCTACAACAACTTCCTCGGCAATATGCAGTATCTGAACAGGAAGCTGCAACTCAACATGACGCTCAATCAGAACAAGGATAAGACGCTCACGATGGGCGGGTATCTGCCGCTGGACCTGACGTTCAAGGATGTGCCCAACCGCTTCACGAACCGTCCCATCAATTTCATCATCCATTCCGAGGGCATAGACCTCAGGTTCCTGCAGGCCTTCTTCGGCAAAGCCTTGACACTGAACCGCGGTGAACTCAAGGTCGACCTGAAAATCACGGGCAATAAGGAGAAGCCGGTGATTCAGGGGGAGATGAAGATCGAGGATGGGACGATCACGTTCCCGCGAAGCACCCTTGGCCAGACGTTTCGCAATACACGAATGTTTGTACGTCTGACGCCCGAAAAGATTTTCCTCGACACGCTGGTCGTACAGTCCGGCAAGGAACCTACCTCGAGGCTGTTTGCCGACGCGGAAGTGAATTTGTCGGACGTCATGAAGAATTTCGATTTCGCCAATTTCGAGAAGATCGGCTACCGGATGAACCTGGCCTTCCAGGATTTCGTGCCGGTCAACACGCGCAGCGAAACTTCCTATCTGCACACGGCCCGGATTACCGGCGAGATGACGATTGCCGCACCGACGCTTTATTTCACGAACATCAAAGGTGACCTCCAGATTCGCAATTCCGAGATCTGGGTAGTGGACCCGACCCGTGCCAAGGCCGTGACGACGGTCGCCTCGAAGAAAGACGCACAGAAAACCCAGAAGCAGGCGCAGGATTTCTACAAGAATCTCGATATGGACCTGATGATCAGTCTGCCCGAGAATTCCGACAATTCCATTCGAAGCGCCGAAATGACCCTGTCGCTCTACGGCGAAATAGGAGTCAACAAGCCCGCCGGTTCGGAGGAGTTTTTTATCAGCGGCAACGTGAACACGAAGAAGGGCGGCAAATACGCCTACCTGAATGTGGCCTTCACCATCGAAAAAGGGGAGGTGAATTTCACCGGGGAGCCGGGCGTGAATCCCCAGTTGGATATTCTGGCGGTCAAACGGTTTGAATTCAAGGACGAGGACGGCAACGTCACGCCCTCCGAAGCCCAGATCAAGGTGACGGGCAAACTGCTCAAACCGGAGATCGCGATTACGGCCGTCGAGCGGGGAACGGGCGATCCGATCGCCGGTCTGACGGAGCCACAGGACATTCTTTCCTATCTCGTGCTGGGCGTCACCACGCGGGACCTGAACAAACTCGGAGCCAGCCAGGCGGGCGATTTCGCCAAACAAGTCGCCATCAATCAGATCCTGAATCTCGTCGCTAATAAGGCGGGACTGCAGAAGTTGGAGTTTACCCAGGGCACGGGCGGCCAGAGCTCTTCCATAGCGGTCTCCAAGCGCATCAACGAAACGCTGTCGGTCAGCTACGAAGGAGGTCTGGACGTCTCGTCGGGCCAGACGATCACGCTCGAGATTTCGGCCGACAGCATTCCGGGCCTTCGCAGCGTTCTGGGCCGCACGTGGAAGAAGACTATCGAATTCGAGTACAAGCGGCCTGCGCAGGACAAGACCCTGCAGCAGGAGGACATCATCAATATCCTGCTGTATTTCCGGAAGGACTATTGAACGGAACGCTGGTAGATACGCACGCACACCTGGACCATGAACGTTTCGACGCTGATCGGGATGCCGTGATCGAAAGAGCCGCAGCGGAGGGCGTCGTGCGCATCGTCACGATCGGAACGGACCCGGCTTCATGCGAACGTGCCCTGAATCTGGCCGAACAATACGAGACCGTATTCGCGGTTGTGGGACTGCATCCGACGGACGCACGGCTTGCCACCCCGGCCGTCCTTGACGACATCCGCTCCATGGCGGACCATCCCAGAGTCGTCGGCATCGGAGAAACCGGACTCGATTACTACTGGAAGGACTCGGAACCCTCCGTACAGCAGGACGTGTTTCGCGAACAGATCCGCCTTGCGTGCGACCTCGATCTTCCGATGGTCATCCATGTCCGCCAGGCACACGAGGATGTGCTTCGCATCCTCGAGGAGGAGAAAAGGTCGCGCCCGACCCTGCGCGGCGTCATGCATTGCTTTTCCGGTGACGCAGATGCCCTGCGGAAGTCACTGGAATTGGACTTCCACATCTCATTTGCGGGGAATGTGACGTACAGGAAGTCTGCCCTCACGCAGCTCCTTGCTCGCATACCGCTGGATAGAATGCTGATCGAAACGGATTGCCCGTATCTGCCGCCGGTTCCTCACCGCGGCCAACGCAATGAACCCGCCTTTGTGAAGTATACGGCTGCGAAGGTAGCCGGAATCCTGGGCATGGACGAAACATCGTTGGCGGAACTTACCTCCCGTAACGCTGCCTCCGCCTTCGGCTTGCCATGACTCCTGTGAATGGCCGCGTGAATCTCCGGTACACTCAGACACGTGAAGACAAGTTAGCATTGATAATTAGAGCTTTATCTGCTATTTTGCAGGTCGAAATAGTGGTACGGCATTTGATTGTTAAACCGGCCGATGATCCGAATTTCCAGAGCAAAGGTATGGCTATGAGATTCTGTATGCAGCTCCTCCTGTTCGCAGGAATGGTGAGTGCCCGGGTGGCGGCGCAGGAGGGATTAGGTTATACGGTGTCGCCGATGGATACACTGACGTTGGAAGAGTGCGTAACCGTTGCTCTTCAAAACCAGCCATCCATCGGAGCATCCAAGGGTGCCGTGATTACGGCCGAATCGGAGTATACGCAGGTTTTGTCGTCGCGATTTCCACAGATCCAGCTCGAAGCGGGTGCATATTATACGAACACGGCGCTGCAGTCTTCGAATGTCATCGCTCCCAATCCCGTGATAGATCCGGAGGGTGCCAAGTTCGTGCCGACGCTCCGGATGACCCTCAAGCAGCCTATCTATGACTTCGGTCGCACGGACAAATCGCTCACCTCGAAGAACCAGCTGATAAAGGCCTCCGAGTTGGCCCTCGAGTCCACAGAAGAGGACGTCGTGCTCAATGTGCACACGGCGTACTACAATTATGTGCTGGCGCAGCACATCGTGGAGATCAACGAAGAGCGGGTCAACCAGGCCAAGAAGCATCTCGAACGGGCAAAGGGCTTCTTCGAAGTGGGTAAACTGCCCGAGTCCGAGGTCAGCAAGGCGGAACTGGAAGTGGCCAACGCCGAGCTGGAGCTGATCAGTGCCCGGGGCAAGTCGCGTCTTGCCAAGGTTACGCTCAACAGCTCCATGGGCATCACCGAGATAAGCAACGAACCGAGTGACTACCAGTTGTCCAGCCGGACGGAATACACGCCGTTTACAGCGGACCTCAAGGCGTCCATCGATCGGGCGCTGGGATCCCGGAAAGAGGTGATGGCAGCGGACCTGAAAGTGAAAGCATGGCGCTCGGCCCTCAGCGCGGCCAAGAGCCAGTACTATCCCATCATTTCCGCCTCGGCGGGTGTTGGGCCGTATCTTGTCCAGGACCAGGTTATCGTGGACAAACAGAAAATAAAAATGGGATACAACATCGGTCTGAATTTCGCGTTCCCAATCTTCCAGGGTTTGACCGTCCGCGCCGATATCGCAGAAGCACAAGGCGGCATCCGGATCGCCACGTCGCAGTACAACGTGGCAAGGCAGCGGATCATCCATGAAGTGCAGGATCGCTACTTCAACGTCAAGTATGCCGAAGAGCGTTACAAAGCCAGCGGCAAACTCGTGGAACAGGGCGGCCGCAATCTGGCACTGGCCGAAGGCCGGTTTGAGACGGGTGTGGGGTCTGCCATCGAGATCACGGACGCCAACTTCTCGCTGGCCAATGCTCGCATCGAGCAGACAACGGCGTTGTACAATTACTTGATTGAGGTGTCCCGGTTCCAGCGGACGACCGGGGTGCTGAGCAAGGACAGGACGGAAACGTCGGGAGCCGGAGATGAATAAGAGACTCATGATGTTGCTTGGGTTGACCGGCCTTCTGCTGGTTGCGGCCGGATTCGTGTACTTTGGGCGCGGCAGCCTGGAGGCTGCGTACAAGTTGGAGTCGGTCACTCAGGGGGATATTTCCCTGGTCATCACGGCCACCGGCAAGATCAATCCCGTCACGCGCGTGCAGGTGGGTACGCAGATCACGGGCACCATCTCCCGGATCTATGCGGACTACAATCAAAAGGTGAAAAAGGGAGAAGTCATAGCCCAGATCGACCCCACGTTCCTGAAAGCACAACTGTTGGAAGGGGAAGCCAATGCCGAGCGGGCAAAAGCCCAGGTGGAGCAGGCACGCAAGACGCTCGAACGGGCGACCGAACTCTTCGGTCGCAAGCTGATCTCCCAGGCGGAGAAAGACGAAGCGTCCACGAACTATGACCTTGCCCAGGCGAACCTGAAACAGGCCCAGGCCGCCTATCACCGGGCCGAGGTCTCGCTACAGTACGCGACGATCGTTTCTCCGATCGACGGCGTCGTTATTTCGCGCAACATCGACGTGGGGCAGACGGTGGCGGCGAGCCTGCAGGCGCCCGTGCTGTTTGAAATTGCCAACGACTTGTCCAAGATCCAGGTCGAAGCCATCATCGATGAAGTCGATATAGGAAAGGTGCGCGTCGGGCAGGACGTGTCCTTCTTTGTCGATGCCTATCCGGACTCCCGCTTCATCGGCAGGGTATCGCAGGTCCGCCTCCAGCCTATTGTCACGCAAAACCTCGTGGGATACGAAGTCATCATCGACGCGAGCAACGAGGAGAACAAACTGCTGCCGGGCATGACCGCCAATCTGTCGATCATCATCGATACGAAGAAGGACGTCGTCAAGGTACCCAACATGGCGCTCCGTTTCCAGCCGGCCCTTACTCAGGACCAGTACCGCCGCTTCTTGGGGGAGTTGGGGGACCGGTTTGACCTAAAGAACAACACGATGGTGTGGGTGTTGACCCCGACGAAGGACCTTCGGCCGGTAATCATCCAGACCGGCATCAGCGACGGGTTGTACACCGAGGTTCGGGATGGGTCGCTGAAAACGAACATGGAAGTGATCACCGGATTGAGCAATGTGGCCACGACATCGAGCGCCGCACAGCGCCTGGCGCCGGGAAAGAAGTGAGATGATCCCGATGCCCGCGGCCGGCACGCTGGATTACCTGAGTCAGCCATCGCTGATCTCTGCCCGAAGTCTGAGGAAAACCTACCGCATGGGCGATGTGGATGTTCAGGCCCTGCGGGGTGTTTCCCTCGATATCAAAGAGGGAGAGTTTGTCGCCATCATGGGGGCTTCCGGATCGGGTAAGTCGACGTTCATGAACATCCTCGGCTGCCTGGACGCGCCGACCTCCGGCGAGTACCTGCTGGACGGAGTGCCGGTGGCCCACATGTCCAGGGATGAGAAGGCGCGCATACGCAGTCGGAAGATCGGTTTCGTCTTTCAGGGATTCAACCTCCTGTCGCGAACCAGCGCTGTAGAGAACGTCGAGCTTCCGCTGTTGTACCAGGGCGTGCCGGCCCGCGAGAGGCGGGAGCGTGCACTGGAGGCCCTGAAAGCCGTCGGACTGGACAAGCGGTTCGATCACAAACCCAACGAGCTTTCGGGCGGCCAGCAGCAGCGCGTGGCCATTGCGCGGGCCCTAGCGGCCAGCCCTTCCATGATCCTGGCGGACGAACCGACCGGCAACCTCGACAGCAGGACCAGCATCGAAATCATGGCCATCTTCCAGAAGCTGAATGCGGAGGGCATTACGGTCATTCTCATAACGCACGAAAGCGACATCGCTCGCTACGCGAAACGCAACGTGGTATTTCGCGACGGACGGATCATAAAAGACTTCATGGTGGAAGAGCGTCTCAACCCCGAATCGGAGATGCACCGGCTGTTGGCCACCTCCATTGTCGACAATGCCTGACGAACGATGAACTTCACGAACATCCTGAAGATCGCCTACAATGCCCTCCGGCGAAACAAAATGCGGTCGGCCTTGACGATGCTGGGCATCGTGATCGGTGTGGGCTCGATCATCGCGATGGCGGGGGTCGGGGCCGGGGCACAACAGGAAATTGACAACCAGACCGCCGCATTCGGTACGAATATGATCACGATTCGGGCGGGGGGCGTGACCGCCGGGGGAATTCGGATCCGAAGCAACGCCCAACTGGAAGCATCCGACGGAGAATTGATCATCAAGCAATGCGACCTGGTCATCGCACAGACACCGGCCATTCGCACCGTGACCAACGTGGTCGTGGCCGAACGCAGCTGGGGCAGCCAGGTCTTCGGCGTCAATACCAGCTTCTCGACCATCCGCAACTGGGGCCTCCTGCACGGCAGTATGTTCACCGACCAGGATTACCGCTCCGGCAACAAAGTATGCGTACTTGGTCACACGGTGGCAGACAATCTCTTCGGCGGTCAGGACCCGACAGGGGGGATCATCCGCATCCAGAACATCCCGTTTCGAATTGCCGGCGTGCTGGAGCCCAAGGGACAGCTTGCCTCCGGCCAGGACCAGGACGACCTGATCATCATTCCGTATACGACCTATCAGAAACGGATGATGGGCAACAAGGACCTCGACTATATCTACGTCTCGATTCGCACCGGCCAGGATATGCCGGAAGCTATCAAACAGATCCGGGAAATACTGCGCGAAGCCCATCGTATTCCGCCGTGGGGTGACGACGATTTCACCATTCGCACGCAGGAGCAGGTCAACGAGATTGCCAAATCCATCTCCCGGACCGTCTCTGTGCTCATGTTCATCGTGGCCTCGATCTCGCTCGTCGTCGGTGGAATCGGGATCATGAACATCATGTTGGTTTCGGTCACCGAGCGCACACGGGAAATCGGGATTCGCATGGCGATCGGGGCCACGGAGCGGCACATCCTGCTTCAGTTTCTGGTCGAAGCGATAGTTTTGTCTCTGATGGGGGGTGTGGCGGGGTTGATTCTCGGCGTGATCACGGGCCAGTTGGTGGAGTGGTTGACCACGTGGGCGGTAAGCATTACCCCCATGTCGGTGATCATTTCGATGGGCTTTGCGGCGTCCGTCGGGATCTTCTTTGGGTTCTATCCAGCACGCAAAGCGGCCTCGTTGAATCCGATCGAAGCACTGCGCTACGAATAGATGCCCTGCCCGTCAGCGGCCCTTCCCCAGGAATGTCTTGATGGAATCGTAGATCTGTTCCCGGCTCGAGATCTGGGACGTGAGCACCCGCTCGTCCTCCTTGAAATGCTCGCCGAGATCTCTCAAAAATTGTCCGCTCCCGTAGGGGCTTTCCACCTGCCCGTAACAGAACATATTCACTTTGGCCAGGACCTCATGGCGCAGCAGTTCCAGGCACTCCAGCGAGTCCTCCCGCGACCAGTTGTCGCCGTCCGAAAAATGGAAAGGATAGATATTCCAATCATACGGGGAATAGTCGCGGTCGATGATATCGCGGCATAATTTGTAGGCGCTGGAGATCATCGTGCCCCCGCTCTCCCGCGTATGGAAAAACGTATCCTGGTCGACTTCACGAGCGGCTGCGTCATGAATGATGTACCGTGATTCGATGCCTTTGTACTGGCTTCGAAGCCAGGTATCGATCCAGAACGACTCGATCCGGACGATCTCTTTCTGTTCCTCCCACATGCTGCCCGAGACGTCCATCATGTAGATGATCACGGCGTTGCTGTGCGGTATATGGAATTGTTTCCACGAGCGGTATCGGCGGTCCTCTCGCACCGGAATCACGAGGGGATCGTCGGGATCGTAGTTGTTGCTGGCGATCTGGCGTCGGAGGGCCTGCCGGAACGTGCGCTTGAAGTGCCGCAGACTCTCCGGTCCCGTCCGGCGGATGGCCGAATACCGGTCGCGCGTCGATTCGATGGTCTTCTTGCCTTTCGGTTGAATGCGAGGGAGTTCCAGTTCTTCCCCGAGCATCCGGGCCAGCTCCTGGAGGCTGACATCAACCTCCAGGATGTGTTCACCCTCGACGTTGCCAGCTTGACCGGTGCTCGGATCGGAGCCCTCGCCTCCGAGCGGCGTTCCCTTGTCTCCATCTCCCTGGCCGACTCCGCCGGTCTGCTTCATACCGTAGCGGAAGTGCGGAATATCGATCTGCGGCAGGGGAATGCTGACGAAGTCTTTGCCTTTCTTGCCGAGGAGTTCCCCGTGCGTCAGGTACTTCCGGAGGTTCTGCTTGATCTTGCCGGTTACGATCTGTTTAAAGCGGCTGTGGTCGACCTGAATATTAAGTGTCAACAGAAAACACCTCGGCTATTTCTGGGATTTGATGTCGCCGCGTGCGAAAATACTGGCGACGTACTGCAGGACGTCCGTCGCGCTGACTTCATCGTACCCGTAGTTATTGATGAGCCGCGCCTTGACGACATCGATCTTTTCTTGTGTCTCTTTGTCCATGATGTTGCTGACCAGGCTGGTGAGCTTGATGCTGTCCTTCTGATCTTCGAACAGCTTCAGTTCCAGGGCCTTGTTCAGCCGTTCGTTCGTCTTGTAATCGAACGTCTTGCCGTCCACCGCGAGGGCTCCGATGTAGTTCATAATTTCCCTGCGGAAATCGTCTTTGCGGCTCTCGGGAATCTCGATCTTTTCCTCGATGGACCGCATGAGCCGCTCGTCCGGGGCCTCGTATTCGCCGGTAAATTTGTTCTTCACTTTTTCCCCCTGCGTGTAGGCTTTGACGTTGTCGATGTAGTTTCCGCAAAGACGTTTCAGGGCGTCCTCATCGGCGGAGATGGCCCGCTGTACTTCGTTCTTCACAATGTCCTCGTATTCCTGCTTCACCACATTCAACAGTTCGCGGTACCGTTTGCGCTGATCTTCGCTCGTGATCAGCGAATGATGCTTCAACCCGCCCTCGAGTTCCTTGAGCACCATGAAGGGATTGACCGAAGGTCCCAGCCGGTCGTTCACCAGGCAGTTCGAGATCTTGTCCTGAATGTAACGCGGACTGATACCCTCCATGGCCTCGCGCCGTGCGGACTTCCGAAGTTCTTTGATGTTCTCGTCCGTGAAACCCGGGATGGACTTGCCGTCGTACAGTTTGAGTTTCTGGATCAGAGTGAGGTTCGGCTTGCCCGGTTCTTCCAGTCGGGTCAACACGGCCCACATGGCGGCCATCTCCAGAGTGTGCGGCGCAATGTGCTTGCCTCGGACCTTCTCCGGATTGTAGTCCTTGCGATAGATGCGGATCTCATGAGACAGCTTGGTGATGTACGGAATGTCGATCTTGATCGTCCGGTCGCGCAGCGCCTCCATAAACTCGTTGTTCTGGAGCTTTTTGTACTCCGGCTCATTCGTGTGTCCAAGAATGACTTCGTCAATGTCGATCTGGGCGAATTTCTTGGGCTTGATTTTGTGTTCCTGGGACGCCCCGAGCAGGTCGTAGAGGAAGGCGACGTCGAGTTTGAGAATTTCGATGAATTCGACAATCCCGCGGTTGGCGATGTTGAGTTCACCGTCGAAGTTGAAAGCCCGCGGATCGGAATCGGCGCCGTACTCGGCGATCTTGCGAAAATTGATGTCCCCGGTGAGTTCGGTCGAATCCTGGTTCTTCTCGTCCTTCGGCTGAAAGGTCCCGACGCCTATGCGGTCCTTCTCGGACATGATCAGCCGGTGCACCCGGACGTGCTTGATGACCGATTCCCAGTCGCCGTGGTTTCTCTTGAGGTACTTGTTGAATTCAAAACGGCAGACCGGGCACAAGTCGCCCTCAATCGTGACGTATCCGCTGGTGCCCTGATTGTTCTCGTTGATCATGCGTTCGACGTCCGGCCGCAGTTCCAGCGGAATCAGATGCAGCGGCTCCTCATGCATGGGACAGCGGATCGTCTCGCCGTTGTCGTCGACCCACATGTAGCTGTACAGCGCGCCTCCGGGCGTTCGCGCGTAGTGCTCCAGTCCTTTTTTCAACAGTCGCGCGATCGTACTTTTGGCGCTGCCGACGGGGCCGTGCAGGAGGATGACGCGCTTCTCGGAACCGTATCGATGGGCGGCCGACTTGAAGACGTTGACCAGTTTCATCAACGAGATGTCGAGGCCGTAAACCGCGTCCTTACCCTTGTCGATGGGATCATCGAAAAAATGATAATGGGTGATCTTTTTCTTGTTGTCCAGGAACTCCTCCGAACCGTGCGAAAGGATCATGTCGTACACCCGCTGAAAGGCCGACCGGGCCACCTGGGGCTGGCGGGTCGCAATATCCAGATAGTCTGCGTAACTTCCCTCCCAGTGCAGATCCTGGTAGGCCGAAGCATCGTGCTTGCTTTGGATAGCCTTGATGATGTAATCGGCCGTCTTGCGGGTAGAAGTTACTTCCGTGCTCATGAATGCTCCCTTCCTTGCGTGAGATCGTTCTCGCACGTCCGCACCGCGAACGACGAAAGGATCCGTGCCATTAAAGATATCGATAGTGACTACTGGTTCACAAGCGTTCTTTTGATAATCGTGCTTCAGGCTTACGTGAGTACAACGATACCCGCAGGAACTTATTTCTGTTCATACGGTTCAAGCCTCATCGTTGCTGCGCTTTGCACACGGTGCAAACTTAATAGGTCCGTAACGCTGACAAGGAGATCGTACACTCCCGCCCTGAGGTCTCGCAGGTCGACACCATAGCTGCATCGGTCATCCCGCGCCGTGGACTCCATGTCAAACACGGAGGTCACACGATAGGCCTCTCCGCCGCTGTTCCAGGGCGGCAGGATCGCGCGAAGACCTAAACGGCGGCGTTCGCGGATCGTCGTTTCCACGCGATAGCGGCCTCTGCCAGCATCGTTCAACAATAGATGGTACAGCTCAAAATACAGGTAAATCCGGTCCGACGTCCGCATGGTCGAGTCCAGGAACGGCTGCAGTCCGATGGAGCCGTCTTGCGAGGACAGGATCAAGTCGCTCATCATGAGCGTATCGCCACGGAAGTCCCTCAGAGTGATCGGCTGCCGCACCGCGCCCACCAGCCGATGAGTCCGGCCCATCAGCTCGACGGCAAACTGCTCGATGGGCCCGTCTTCCGGGTCAAACGATAGGGTGATGGAACCCGCAACGAATCGGTCGTCGGAAGCCCTCCACGGCAAGGAGATCCGCTGTTCGCAGGCGGCCCGACCGTTGCGCACCAGGAACAGACCTCCGTCGTACGTTTCGTTCTCGGGCCACGAGGCGCCGACCTGCCGGTCTCCTCGGAAATAGGCGCGAAGCTCCGTCAAACCGTTCGCGCCGCGGAACTGGTAGATCGCGGCCTGTACGGCCAGTCGGCGGAAGGTCGGCCATGTAAATCGTCCCGAAGACGTCCGAAACAACGACTCTTCTTCGAGAACGGATTGATTATCCAACAGGTGCCTTCCCGATGCATATTCATCGCGAAAAACGAGAACGGTTTTGCCGTATGACCAGACTTGCGCGCCCCCCAGCAAACCCACATCCGGACTTACGGAATAGAAATAGTCCGGCTTGCCGTAGCGAATCCACGTTCGGCCGCGCTCAGTCGTGTGTCCCGCGTCGTCTCCGTTCTCTGGAGCAAATCGAAGGTTGGCGTACGTGACGCGGTTGAAATGTTCGAGCCTGCGCTCATCGGTTGCGGTCAGAAGCAGAGGATCCTGACCGACGGGGAACGAATCGGACGATACATGCCGATCTGGATCGGAGAAGAGGGGACCGACCGAACGATAGGTGGCCAGAACCTCACTATCCATTCCTTGAAATGCCCGCAGGTAGAGCTCCTCGGCTTTCTGGAAGTTGCCCTTGTGGAAGGCCGCGTACGCCGCATACGCCAACAGCTCCGTGTCCCCTGGGTTTCGTCGCAGGCCTTGTTCCATCAATTCAGCCATCCTATCGTATCTTTCGATTTCCATGTAGAGGAGGCCGAGCCGCATCCGTGCGTCCCGATGACCCGGATCGAGGCTGAGCGCGCGCTCGTAGCTTGCGGCGGACTCCAACAGGTCTCTGGTCCCGTACTCCGTCAGCGACAACCGGTGGGTCCCGGAGCCGAGCGCCTCAACCTCGGCCACCATGTCTTTATATTTGAAAGCCGACCGCTCTTTGATCTTACCCCGGAGAAACCAGAAATCGGCCGCCAGCCCGGGCGACCGTCGTCCAAGCGGACCGGCCGTGACCCGATCGCACATCTCCAGGGCCGCAGCGTACGCCTTCCGCGCGTACAGCACTCTGGCGAGTACCAATTCCAGCTCGGGCTCTTCTGGACGCAGACGGAGCGCTTCTTCGAGACAGTTCTGTGCCTTAACTCGAGAGCGGACTGTCCGCTTATTCAGATAATACTCGGCCAGGCGACAACGCGCCGTCACATAAAACGCCGAACCGGGTTCGACCTTTTTCCATGCGGTGGCCATCGAATCGGCGTCGGTTGCAGCGAGTCCGGAGCCGCTCTCCGTCGGACCGTGAACGGCGGCGACAAACCATACCGATAGGAGCAACAACATTCTTGGGCCTTGCGACGTGCCTGTGCATCATCGCGGCAGAACTGAACCCGAATGCATCGATTTTCCCTGAACGATAGGAGCCGGAATGCAGAGGCAACAAAAAAGCGAAGACTACGCCGCTTCGCTGCAAATGGAAAGGAACAAATCCTGCATCAATATATCATTGACCCAAAGGAAAGTCAAGCGGTGCCCTTCCATCCCCGCGTGGCTCTCAACCCCGCCCTGCGAAGTCCGGCGACGGGCCCCACGAGCGGAGGGAACAAGAACCGCACCCTATACGGCGGAACGGCGTGTCCGGACGATCCGGAACCAACCCATTATCCGTATGAGCCCGTACACAGGATCGAACTCAAACCACCGAACCGCGAAATTCAGGCGATTCGGCAGGCCATGGTGATTATTCTGGAACAATTCGCCGAGCATCAGGAAATCCCAGAAGAGGGTGTTTCGTGAGTGATCGTCGTTGTCAAAGTTGGCATAGCCGTACTTATGACCGCACCAGTTCACAATGGCCCCGTGAATCGGGCCCATGAGGAAATGCATGGGAAGCAACAGAAACATCCATGTGTGGGTCGCAAAGGCGGCATAGAATGCTGTGTACGACAGACCCCATGCAATGCGCATGGGCCAGGAACTTCCCAGAAGGTCCAGGAAACGCCATTCAGGAATCTGCGAGACCATGTCCCGGTCCACCACAAGCGTTCCTTTGACGAGTCCGTGATAGATTCGATAAGTCGTATGCATCATCTCAAACACATGATGATTATGCTGGGGCGAGTGGGGATCCTTTTCTGTATCGCTAAAAGCGTGATGCATTCGGTGCAGCAACGCGTATGCCCTCGGGATGAGAAATGAAGACCCCTGCGTGACAAACGTGAGGAGGTAGAAAGCCCGTTCCCAGAAGCGGGACATCGTGAACATTTTATGGGCCGCGTATCGGTGCAGGAAGAACGTCTGGCAGAACAGAGATAAAAACCAGTGCCCGGTGATGAAGACTGCAATGGCCATTGGCCTGACTCCTTTCAGTGCCGTCCGGATCATACCGGCGCGGCGCGTGGGTATCGGTTCAAGGATGCACACAACGGATCGGGCTGCAGGCGATTGGGGTACCGCGGTTTGTTTGCAGCTCTGGGGAATATTGCTTACCTTGTAGCGAAAATTCCAGGCAAGCGAAACAGCATGAGATTCACCAAAAAATTCTTTGTTGGCCTCGTATCTTCCTTCGTCGGCCTGCTGTCGGCCTTCGACATGCTCAACGATTATCGAAATCTGCCCATCTTGATCTTCTGGGTCTCCATGTCCGCAGCCCTCGCCGGGCTCGTGCTGATGTTCCGCGGTATTGAAGCGACCCGTGAGCGGGATCAGGACGCAGGTGCAGAGTAGTGGTCCGGTTTGGCGGGTTCTTTTCCCGAAAAGAGAAACTCGACGACCTGCTGCCGGAAGATCTCATCCGTGCGGGGATCCATGAGATTCAGACGATATTCGTTCATCACCATTTTGAAGTGGTTCTCAAACATCTGCCACGCTTCTTTCGATACGTGGTCGTAGACCGACTTTCCCAGTTCACCGGGTATGGGCGGGCGGTCCAGACCTGGTAATTCCCGCCCCAGCTTTACACATTTGACCGTTCTTGACATCGGTTACCTCGCAGCGTGTGGGGTGCTCAGGATGTGCCTGTAGTCGGCGTCTCCTTGAGTCGACCTTCTGTAAGGGTAATCATTCTCTGTGGATAATACAAGATAGATGTTCGATGGAAACGAGGAGGAGTGTTTGTATGCGGAACGTGTCGACGATCCGTCCCATGAGGGTGCGTTCGGCATCCAGGTCGAGGGCGGACATGGATTCGTCAAGCACGAGCTCGGTGGGCTGACGAAGAAAGAGGCGCGCGAGCGCCGGTCGTTGTTTCTCACCGTTCCATCACCTTCGCCACAAAGCGGCGTCGCAGCCGCAGCGTCACGCCGACCTTGTGATCGGGCAAGTACGGAATCGCCCAGGATCAAGAAGACGTTCTTGGCAGCAAACGGCAACCACGTCAAGATGCACAGTCCGACGAGCGCCGGGATCGTCTGGCAGATCGGGCATCAAGTATTCCGCTTCGGGGTCATCTTCAGCGTCCGTACTTCTGCAGTTGATGCAGCAGGGCCCTGAAGTCCTTTGGAAGGGGTGCCGTAAAGCATTGCCGCTCGCTGGAATTAGCAGCCGTCCATTCCAACGAGTACGCGTGCAGGGTTGCGCGGTCCATCAGCGGACGTTCCTCGCGACCGGCTTTGGGCCTGTAGCCCGGCTTGATGCGGGATAGATAAAGGGCGCTGTTGTTCCCGTACACGTCGTCCACGGCCAGAGGGTGGCCGATGGACGCGAAATGAATTCGTATCTGATGGGTGCGCCCCGTTTCCGGCAGAGCCTCTATCAGGCTGTATGAAGCAAACGTCTCGACGGTCCGATACACCGTTGCCGCAGGTCTGCCAAACTGCACGTCGATCCGCACTGTCCCCGGTCGTGAAGGATTCGGCGCAATTGGCCGGTCGACACGTCCTGTCCGCGGTGAAGGCATGCCTTCGACCAGCGCGAGATAGGTCTTGATCACTCTCCGCTCTTCGAACAACCGGTTCAACATGCGGTGGGCGGCGGCGCTGCGTGCGAACACCATGACACCGCTTGTCTCACGGTCCAGCCGGTGCACGACGAAGAGGTCTCCGTACCTTTCTCTCAGTACGCCCAACGCATGGGGAATCGCCGGGTCGTGCCGATCCTGTATGGACAACAATTTGGGCGGTTTGTTGATCACGACCAGTTCCGCATCCTCAAACAGGATGTCCGGAAGCCATTTCACCGCCCGGCCAACAATCAGCGTACCTTGACGACGATCATGGTCATGTCATCGTGCTGGGCTGTCGGACCGACGAAGGCCGACACCTCCGAGCGAATCGCCGAGATGATCTCCGACGCGGTCGCCGACGCACGGTCCTGGATGATGCGGTGGAGCCGCTCCTCGCCAAACTCCTCACCACGCCTGTTCATGGCCTCGGAGAACCCGTCCGTATACAAGACGAAAAGGTCGCCGGATCGGAGGGGTACGGTGATTTCTTCCAGGGACTCGCGAAACATGGCTCCACGGGCCAGGCCGAGGGCGATTCCGCCGGACAACACCTGCATGCTTTCCTGCTGGACGGACTGCTTGACGATCAGGGGATTGTGTCCCGCACGAGACATTTGGACCTGCATCCGCTCGAGATCGAAAATGGCGTAGATCATGCTTATGAAACGGCCTCGCTCTACCTGGTCGTAGAAAATATCGTTGGCCTGGGCTAGGGTCTCCCGGGTGGAGTGAGCGGTCAACCGGGCCTGCGTTTGCACGATTCCTTTGATCAGGGTCATGTAAAAAGCGGCCGATACGCCTTTGCCCGAGACGTCTCCGATCACGACACCGAATTTTTGCTGTGTATTGCCGAAGTCGATGAAATCGTAATAATCCCCGCCCACCTCGTACGCCGGATCGCACAGCGTGGCCAACTCAAAACGGCTGCTGGCAGGAACCTTGCAGCACAACATCGTGGTTTGAATATGGCGGGCTATCTCGAACTCACGGGCCATGCGCTGCTTCTGCTGCAACTCGCGGACATAGTCCGGCACATATTCGAGGATATCGTCCCCGGTTTCCCTACCGGTCAGGCCAAGAACGGCAAGCAGTGCAAGCCCGCCAACCGCCGTGATCAGGATCGCTCCCTGATAGATGTCGCCGGACAGCAGAAACGCCGATCCTTCAAGAATGAGATACGACAGAAGACCCGTCACGAAGAGCGTGAGGAAATCGTACCGAATCGCGGCGAACGTGTACCCTGCGGCTATGAAAAGGCCCAGGATAAGCCGGGTTTCAAGGGGAAACACGGACGAAAAAACGTACGGATAAAGTGTGAAAACGAGCATGCCCGCCGAATACAGCACCCAGCGGCTCCTGATTTTCAGTCTAATGACGGAAAGGAAGAGGAGGCCGTACGAATGGAAGAATATGATCGAAGAATACAGACCACTCCCCAGCAGGAACCAGCCTCCCTGACCGTCGAACTTGGTGTGGCTTTCCGGGCCAGGAAGGTAAAACGACCCTGGCAGGAGGGCCATCACCGCATGGATGCCTCCCACGAGTGCGAAACTGAACATCAGGCCGCGGAACAAGGAGATCCCGAAACGCCGGTTGAGTACATGGCCGAATCGCACGGCCTCAAACGTCTGGTATTTCTCCGGCCAGGCATCCCGAGCCACGGCTGCACTCACCGACACGATAATACCCGACGCGAACCCCCACCATCCGCCGGCAAACACCATGATCAGCAACAGAATCCAGAATCCCAGGGAGGACAACATGGTGTACATCATGACTGAAAACGACAACATCGTAAGGAAGCCGAAGAAGAGGCCCAGGCGAAAGTCGAATGCTCCTTTGCGAAAGCGTACGAAGAAGTAGATGATCGTGAGAATCGTGGCGAGCAGAACGAGTACCGTTTGGACGATATCCTGTACGTCGCTGAACCACCGTTTTGTGTACGGAACGAACGATTCGGGCCATGCATATTTCCGTTCAAACCCGGAAAGCAGGCCGTCCCGGATGCGCACCCGCAGCGTTTCCGTCAGCCCATGCAAACGTTCCTTCTTCTCCAGTGTAAACTCGAACGCCGAGCTGTTCCGGTCGGACATGTTCATGCGGTTCGTCTCGCGGTAGGCAACCGGATCGAACCCGAGACGGTCCAACCACAGAAGAACGTGTGTGCTTGCCGAATCCACCGTCATGGCCGCTCGAAGAGACGAAGCGGGAGCCTGTTCCAAAGCCAGCCGTTCCCTGGATACCTTGTCGTCGTGCACAGTGAATGAAAGGAGCCGCTCGTTGGCGTCAAAGGCTGCGGCCAATCTGCGTCCTTCCGGCTTCTGTCCGCTCGAATTGTCGTCGTCACCCCGGCTCAGGCGGAAGCTGCGTTCATCCTCGAACAGGAATTCCATCTCCCAGGCGTAAGCCGGTACCTCCCGGCTCAGCCGTGCAATGCCATTCTGTCGTCCCTCCGTCTCCAGCATGTAGTGGATCAACGCTCGCTGGGAGCGGATTTGAAGTCGGAAGGGTCTTTGTTCCCAATCTCCGGGGAGCGAGAGATCCGGTGACCGCAGAAAGGAACGCACAAGGTTCAGGGCTCGTTCGCGCGTCGGCAGGGCTTCAACGGCGGTCTCGGGACTGAATGCGCGGAATACGGAGGCGTAGTACACGATGCCGACGATACCGGCGGAAATGAGCAGCCAGTCTTCTGTATCAAAGAGTCGTTTCCGGCTGTCTATCACGATGCCTCGACGGGATGGGCTTTCAGGGATTTGAACGCCTTCCAGGCCAGCGTTCCCACGAGAAGGGCATAGAAGGGCAGGTATTCCCAGAACACGAGAGCGCGATCTTCCGTCCAACGGCCCGTGTCGGCAAACTGGACGGCGGCGTCGTACGAAAGGAAAACGAGTCCTGTGAAAAGTATCCAGGCAAGATTGGGCACGACGCACAAGAGGGGGACGATCCAAGTAACATACCATGGATGCACCGTCGGACTCACGACCAGCGTGCAGCCGATCAGTATGAACGCTGCGTGCGGCAGCCCTTCCTTTTGAGCCTGGAAGGGCCGGCGGCTCTGTTTCCAGAGCATCCAAACGGTGGTCAGCATCAAGACGCTGGCGGATATCCATTTGGTCACGAGCCGTGGTTTGTTATCGGTCCAGAAACCCAGCCACTCGTGCGGGTTCGGATCGTTGGCCATCTCTTCCTCCAGCAAGCGGTAGACGACGCCGTACACGGAGGAGTTGAACTCCCAACGTTCAAGATAAGCGGAGAGCGCGACGAATGCGGACACCTGGTTCGTCGAAAAGGGCCAGTACACGAGCAGCACGACGGCCGCAAAAACGCCGGCGGCAAGCGCCCACGTTTTAAAGCGCGATCGGATGTCTTCGAGAAACGGTAGAAGGAGGATGGAAGCGAATTTCGTCAGGAACGACAAGCCGAGGAGAAAGCCGGCCTGCAGCGTACGGGCACGGATGGCGAAGTAGATCGAAAGTGTGAGCAGAAAGACGTACACGGCGTCTGCGTGGCCGCTCCCCGCCACCTCCACCACGACCAGGGGGTTCCACGCGTATACGGCGACCCATCCCACGGCCCGCCCCAGAAATCTGAGCAGGGCAAGGAGCGTAAGAATGGTCCCGAAGTCAGCCAGTATCATGGCGGCCTTCATAGCCCAGACGGACTCAGACAGGACCGTCACGACGCGAAACACCACTTGCAGCACGGGCGGATAGATCGTCGGGATTTCTTTGTGATTGATTAACGGGTAGACGGTGCTGTCTCGCAGCCCGATCAGGTTATCGGCATCGGGCGAGTATTGGTATGGATTGATGCCCGCGTTGGCCACGCGCCCGTCCCAGACATAACGGTAGACATCATCGCTGAGCACGGGTTGACTGAAGAGGAGAGTGACCCGAAACACGATGGCCGCGGTCACGATGAGTTCCGGCGAAAAAAAACTCCGGCTCCAAAGAAACCGGATGTAGGTCACCAAAACGAGGTACAGAGCAAAGGCGCAGCCGAAGTAGAAAAACAGATCGCGTCCTCCCGACCGCAGGTCCGAAATTTGCGAAAGGCCGAAAAAGGCGGCTTCCATCCCGGCCCCGAGTACGAGCAGAACCCAGAAACTGTGAGGCAACAGGAGCCGGAGGAGCATAAAGATATTGAGTTAGTACGGGGATTTCTTTACCTTGCAACCGCGAAAATTTAGCAAACCCTGCTACAAACGCAACATCATTCAAGAAGTCTCGGGTTTTATTGCTCCTTAGTTATTACACGCTGAAGCGCTGGATCTCGGAAGTCGGGCCGCGGATCACCGGCGCCCGCATCGTCGAAGTCTTTTCGCAGACCAGGGACGTGCTGCATGTGGGGCTCGTGGACACGCGGCGCAGATCCTGTTGTCTGGAGATATCCGCAGAGGCACGGTGGGCGCACATCGCCCTGCGGGAGGATCTTCGACGGCGTTCCCGCAATACCGTCGATCTTCTCCCCGGTGCCCGGAGTCAGCGGCTGACGGCGGTGGACTTATTGGAATCGGACCGCATCGTCCGGATGGCCTTGAGCGGCGGCGGCGCCCTTTGGATCGAATTGTTCGGGTCGGCCCAGGTGTACCTCACCGATGAACGCTCGATCGTCGTGGGCGCTTTCAAGGAGGAGAAGACAGTGCTTGGATCCGTTTTCGCACCGTCGGAGGAAACATTCTCCGGCGGTTGCGACTCGTTTGCAGCCGTGGCGGAAGATGTGCAGACCCTTGTGTTGAGGCTGTCCCAGGGCCGCCTGCATTTCAATAAGATCCTCGCGCTGGAACTTCACCACCGTCTCCTCGCGGCGGCGGAGCGGCCGGATCTCCGAAGGGCGTTTGAGGTATGCACGGAACTACTCCGTGACCTGCAGCACGATGCTCCACGGATCTACCTCGTTCGCGGTGAGCCGAAGGTCTTCTCGGTCGTCCGTCTGCGGCACCTTGAAGAACGCTCCGGAGGGGAAGGGTCTGTACAGCAGGAGTCGTTTGGTTCGGTCAACGAAGCGATCTTAAGGTACCTCGGATCGAAGCATGGGTTCGAACACAAACGACGTATGCACGCGGAACTGGTGCGGGCCGTTAAGCAGCGGATCAGGAAACTGACGCGGCTCGCGGTAGAACTGGATCGGGAGAAACAGCAAGCGGAAGGATTCGATCGGTACGAAACGTGGCGCATCTGCTGACTCAGCATATCGGAGAACTTCGACGGGGGATGACCGAGCTTTGTTTACAGTCGCCGTCGGAGTTAGACGGCGCGCCGAGCGCCATTCCGCTGGACGCTACCCTGACTCCACAGGAGAACGTTGCCTCCTACTTCGCCCGCGCGCGAAAACTGAAAGGCTCAGTTCGTAAGATCGAAGGACGCCTGGAGACGCTGAACAAGGAAATGGCAGAACTGAACAAGCTGTTGGAGGAATTTCGTGAACCGGCGACTGGCCAATTACATCGGCTGGAGTCGACCCATCATGCCTTCTGCGAGAAGGGTTGGATCCAGCGTGAAAGCACGGCAAAGAAGAGGGATGACGGCGGAGAGCTGAAGTTCCGCGAGTACATTGTCAGCGGTAACTGGCACGTCTACGTGGGACAGAACGATCGCAAGAATGACCTGCTGACGTTTCGGTTTGCGAAGAAAGATGACTGGTGGTTTCATGCGCGCGGTGTGGCCGGTTCGCACGTGATTCTGCGTCGAACGGGGCGGAGCGATAACCCGAGCCGGGCCGCACTCGAACAGGCGGCTTCCCTGGCGGCCTATTTCAGCCGGGCCCGAACGTCGGGTCTGGTGCCGGTGACGTACACGCAAAAGAAGTATGTGAGGAAATCCAGAGGCGCGGCCGCCGGAGAGGTCGTGGTCGAAAGGGAGGAGGTGGTTGTGGTGCCGCCGGTAGAGCCCCGCCAGCCGGAACCGGCCGAATGAGTATGCCGACGTCCCGTATGGATATTAGACGGATATGAAAGACCCGGAGGAATCGGTTTCCATCGGTGTGCTGCTCCGTCCGGATACGGTGCGGCTGGAGCTTTCGGGACGGACCAAGCTCGAGATCAT
>JBBIJR010000019.1:0-6672 GCA_037445875.1 Bacteroidota bacterium
GGGAGACAGTATCCTCAAGATCATGGAGGATATCGCTGAGCCATTTGCAGAACCGACCATGAGCTTCGTTCGCGAGCTGGTGTTGCGGACGATTCAGTATCGCGACGAGTTGGATCGACTGATTCAATCGCGTGCGGAGAACTGGGATTTTGAGCGCATTGCGATCATAGACCGAATCCTGCTGCGCATGGGCATTTGCGAGTTCCTGTATTTCGAAGATGTTCCGCCCAAAGTCTCTATTAACGAAGTCATCGAGATCAGCAAACGATACAGCACGGAAAAGAGCAGTAAGTTCGTGAACGGTATCTTGGATTCGATATTCGATGACCTGAAGAAAACGAGCCGCCTTCGCAAAACGGGACGGGGTGTGGTCAACAAGTAACACGGGCAGCCGCAGCTTTGCGGAGGCTCATCTTCTCGATAAGCTCTTTCTATTCGAAGCAGTTCGGAGTCTCTTGAGCAAGCCCCAGAAAATTGAGCTCGCACGCATCATGGCAGTTTCGGAGACGAACGGCCCAGGCCGGAGAGCTGTGATCTGGGTTCAAGGCTGCCGCAAGCGTTGCCGGGGTTGCTGGAATCCTGGCTTCTTGAAGTTTGGATCGACCTGGGTCGTCACACCGGAACAGCTGGTCGATGAGGTCAGACTCACGACCCATCGATTTGCCGATGTCGAAGGAATCACATTCAGCGGAGGGGAACCGTTTGAACAGGCGGAGGCGCTTGCCGAGGCGGCCCGTCTGTTTCGGCACGAGGACATGGGTATCATGGCCTTCTCAGGGTATACACTGGCGGAATTGCAGCAGAAAGACCGGTCCAGTGCGGATCTGCTGCATGAATTGGATTTGCTCGTGGACGGAGTATACGACGATACGCAGCGCGTGGAGCGGTTGTGGAGAAGCACCGCCAATCAGAGAGTACATTTCCTATCCTCCAGGTACGAAACGTATCGTTCGCGGGTGAATGAATCGATGTCCGAGTTTGAGGTTGTGCTCGATCGAGATCAAGTTTGCGTGACCGGTTTCCCACCGAGAACCTTCTGACTCGTATGTGAATTAATTGCTTTGTTTTATCATTTGATTGTCTAACTTCCTTTCTGCCTGTCTTCTTGATCAAGCCCATATCAAGTCATTGGTGGAGCATAGGCTTTGGATCTCGCTCGAAAGCTGAAGGCGGTCACGGACGAAGCGCTGCGTCTCATGGCCATCGTTGAGGTTGGCAAACTGCTCAATTCCACACTGGACCTCGATCGCGTGCTCGGTATTATTCTCGATACGGCCGTCAAGAACCTGGACGCGGACCGGGGAACCGTGTATCTGATCGATCACCAGAAAGGGGAACTTTGGTCCAAGGTCCTTCAGGGGGAGAATATCGTGGAAATCAGGCTTCCGCTGGGCCAAGGCATAGCGGGATACGTGGGCCAGACGGGCAAGCGTCTCATGCTGAAGGACGCGTACAAAGACTCTCGATTTAATCCTGAGTTCGACAAACGAACCGGCTACCGGACACGAACGGTGCTGTGCACACCGATGAAGGACCGTAACGGGCGGATGATCGGCGTCTTCCAGATCTTCAACAAGAAGGAAGGGTATTTTAGCCTTGATGACGTGAAGTTCCTCGATACACTCTCCGTCGATGCCTGCATTGCTATCGAGAACGCCCGACTTCACGAGGAGGCGCTGGAAAAACAACGGATGGAAAAGGAGTTGGAGGTTGCGGCGGCGATTCAGCAAATGATCCTTCCGAAAACCATTGAGCAGGTCGACGGGTGCCGTATTGACGGAATGAACATTCCTTCCAGGCAGGTGGGGGGAGACTACTACGATGTCATTCATTTGCCCGGAGGCGAGATTGCTCTTGTGATTGCCGATGTCTCCGGAAAGAGCGTTTCCGGCGCCCTGCTGGTGTCGATCCTCCAGGCCTCTCTGAGAGCGTATCTGGAAGGTACGTTTGACCTGGCCCGGCTGGTTGCCAAGCTCAACAAGACGATTCTGAAGAACTCGACGTCGGACAAGTTCATAACCTTTTTCATTGCTGTCTACAATCCCTCCACGCGTGCATTACGTTCCGTCAATGCAGGGCACAATCCGCCTCTGCTGCGCCGGGGCCGCCAACTGATCAAGGTTGAAGGGGGAGGGATTCCGCTAGGCATGATTGAGTTCGAGGGCTATTCCTGCGTCGAACAGACCCTGGAAAAAGGAGACACGTTGGTGATGTTCACGGATGGAGTAACGGAAGCAGCCAACCCGGAGGACGAATTCTACGGGGACCAGCGCCTTGAACAACTCGTCATGGAGCACGGAAATAAAGCCCCGTCCGAACTGAAGCGATTGATTCACAAGGACGTTGAGCGATACGTCAATGGTGCAGAACAATCCGACGACGTGACGCTGCTGGTTCTTTCTGTTGATTAACAGCGCATTGTATCCAATCATCGTAATGGGGTGACTTATGCATCCTTGGCGAATCTTTTTTCGAATGACCATTCTGTTGTCATTACTTTCCCGTTTAGCGGCCTCCCAGGACTCTCATGCCGTAGGTGTGGTTATTCAAATGACGGGGGTTTCGACACTCTGGACGGGACATCGAGCCCAACCGCTGACTCCCCTGTGCGTGTTGCACCCTGGGGATTCAGTACACACGGATGGCAGGGTCACGATCCTTTGGGACAACGGTCGAACCCAGTCCGTGAACGGGGCCATAAGGGTCGAACCCCTGGCTGGCAAGGCGGTGGATGTGATGAGGCTGAGTAATCTTGACGAAGTGATCACGAGATTCGTGGCGCTGCGGAATGGGCACCGAGACGTTCAGCGATCAGGCACCGCGGCAGGAGCGGAGCTGCTGTTTCCTCGTAATTCGAATCTGCTGGAGTTTCCAAGCCGTCTGATCTGGAAGGGATCAGACACGGAAGCCTCATACGAAATAACGGTTCGAAGCTACAGTTCCGATTTCTTCTACAGGGACATAGTTGCCGGACAGGAAATGCAGGCGTCGGGTCTGGGTGATCTGGTTGACGGGGAGCAATACTACTGGTTCGTTCACGCAGTTGGCCAACCCCTGGGCGACGTCACGCCGGCAGCTTGGTTTGCGCGGCTTGACAGCGACAGGCGAACCGAGTATGAAACTGAGCTTTCAAAGCTGAGGCAACTGCTCGGGGCTGAGGTCCCTGCCATGAGTCTGGAGTTGCTGCAGGTCAACCTTATGCTTCGATACGAGTTGTATGAAGACAGTAAACTGATTCTCGATCGATGGTGGAGCCAAACGTCGGACAACGAGGTCGTCCGGTCTTTCTATGGTGTCGTGTGCTATCAACTCGGCCTCGCGGATCATTTTGAGCAAGCCGTCGAGCTGACGAAAAAAGCCGAGAAAAGTGACAAAAATCATTGAAAATGGAACATTTTTTCCTTTTCTTGCGTTAGAGCCGTAAGTAAGCGATATTTCAATGTATCTGAGATGGTTGTTTTCTTGAGACATACGACAGCTTGGTTAGTGACCGCGAGCATGCTGTGGTCTGTGGGCGGGTCAATCTCGTCCGGCATCTGTACACCGCAGAGAGACGCCAGTAAGTGCTGTGCCGGGGCGTCAGCCGGGAGTCAATCCCGCGAGACCCAAATGCCGGGCCTGTCTGTCAGCGCGTCTAGTTCGTGTTGCTGTCCCTCCATGAGTGCCCTGCCGCAGCCGCCCCTGGATCGGATCACTCCGGCGAAGACCATCAGCGATGAGCTCTCGATAGTGGGGTTGCTGGCACTCTGTGCCCCTGCGGTTGTTCTGGACGCCCAAGGTCATTCCACGTATCCCTCGTATTCCCCCTCGGACCACTTTGTCCTGTCAAACCGCGACAGGATAAGTGTGCTCCAACAGTTCCTGATCTGATTCCACTCCGGTTTCTGTATTCTGATTCCTCGCATTTGTATGAATGCGAGGGAGACGGTCATTCGTGTAACCGGAGAAACCAGTGTTTGAATTTCCACGTAATCGTTTTCGACCAGTAGTTGCGTTCTCGCGAGGCGAGTTTTCGCACAGCAGATCGGACCTTGTGTTGATGCCGTGCCCTGTGGCCTGTGTTGGGCTTGTGACAGGAGTCGCACACGGGGTTTTGTCTGGCCATATCCAACAAACCAAAAGGAATATTCCATGAGGAGACTGATGTACTCTATCCCCCTCCTCCTGATCGGGACGATACTCCGTGCTCAGAACGGTGGATCCATGGACACACTCGATTTGAACGCTCTGGTCCAGGAAGCTATCGAGCGGAACCCTAAGCTGGCTGCATACCGCCACCAAACCGATGCTACCCGCACGACGATAGAGCAGGTAAGCGCCCTCGAGGCGCCTGAAGTCGGGGTCGAGTTCTTCCAGATTCCTGTGAGTTCCTTTCCCGTCCTGGTGAAGGACAACATGGAGACGGACTATTTCGTACGGCAGATGTTTCCATGGCCCGGCAAGTTGAAAGCGATGGGATCGGCGGCACGAAATGCCACGAGCATGATGGAAAGAGAGACCGATGCGTTTGCCAATCGACTTCTGCGCGACATTCGAATTGCCTATGCAGAACTATATTTCATCCAGCGGAAGATCCAAATCAATCGTGAGAATCAGGTGTTGATGAAACAGTTCATAGATGCAGCGGTCCGGCAATTTGAAGTCGGCATGGTACGTCAATCCGACATCGTTCGGGCGCAGACCGAGTGGTCCAGTTTGGTGAACGAAGAAGAAGAACTCAGAAAGGAAAAAATCGAAGCAGAGGCAATGATCAATGCACTTCTGGACCGCGAAACAAGGCGACCGCTGGGACCGATCGCCGATTTGTATCCGACAAAAACCGACTGGGACTTCGACTCCGTTTCGAAGCTCGCTGTTACCCATCGTCCGGAGCTGCAGGGTATGGCATTCGGTGTCCGTATGTATGAAGCGGAGATCCAGGCCTCGAAGAAAGAACGGTATCCGGACATCATGGTAGAGGGACAATACAAGAACATGACAAACACCGGCAAGGACTTCTGGTCCGTCATGGTCGGTGTCACGGTTCCCGTGTCGTGGTGGTCCAGGGGAAGATACAACGGCAAGGTGGCAGAAAACCGGCTGAGGAAAATGAAGGTTGAATCCGAGTTGAAGGACATGCAAAACATGGTCCTCCAGGATGTCTGGACTTCGCTTACCATGCTAGAAACGAGCTATCATCACTACGAGCTGTACCGAACGACCATCATTCCTCAGGCCCTCCACGCGCTGAATCTAATCATTACGGAATACCAATCCGGCAAGACGGAGTTCTTGATGCTCCTCGATGCCTATCGAACGGTGCTGATGGCCAAACTGGAGTACCACATGGCGATCATGAATCACGAGAAGAGCATGGCCATGATCGAGCAGGCCGTGGGTCTTAGCGTTGACCGCATCAACCATGAATTGAAGACGAGGTGAGATTATGAAGAAGCTTATCCTATGGTCCCTGATCAATCTGACGATAGGGTTCGGGGCCGCCTGGTGGGTATTCCGAAATGCTCCGAATGGCGAGGGCAAGGATCGGAAGGTGTTGTATTATCGCGATCCCATGAACCCGCAGAGTACCTCACCCGTGCCGAAAAAAGCCCCGGACGGTATGGATTTCGTACCGGTTTATGCCGATGAGGAGTCGTCCGACGGCGGCAAGAAGATTCTGTATTATCACGATCCGATGCATCCTTGGTACACGTCGGACAAACCCGGCAAAGCCCCCGACTGTGGCATGGATCTCGTCCCGGTGTACGAGGGTAGTGGGGGTGAAGGCATTAAGATCGACCCGATTGTAATCCAGAACATCGGTGTGCGCACGGAGGCGGTGCATTCTCGGTCACTCACTCGTTCCGTCCGAACGGTGGGGAAGATCGAATACGATGAGACGAAGGTCTTCACAGTCAACACGAAGATCATGGGCTGGATTGAGCAATTGCATGTTGATTATACGGGACGCCGGGTGAAACGAGGAGAACCACTCTTCGAGGTGTACAGTCCGGAGCTTTTGAATGCGCAGCAGGAGTATCTGCAGGCGCTAGAGTACCAACGTCAAATGAAGGCGAGCAATTTTGGTGATATTCAAAACAGCGCCAACGATCTGCTTGCAAGTTCCAGACGAAAACTCATGTACTGGGATATCCCGGAAAGCGACATCCGAGCGCTTGAGGAGCGGGGAGAACTAAAGAAGACGATGACCATCTACTCTCCGTATGATGGCATCGTGATGGAAAAGATGGCATTCAAAGGGCAGAACATCATGCCCGGCATGGAACTCTTCAGGATCGTAGACCTTTCGACGGTGTGGATTCAAGCGGAGGTCTATCAAGACGATATACCATGGATACAAGCAGGTCAAGAAGCTGATGTGGAAGTATCTTACCTGCCCGGCAAGACGTTCTCCGGCCGAGTCTCCTTCATCCATCCCGTGCTCAGCATGGAAACTCGAACGGTCAAGGTTCGAGTGGAAGCCCGGAATACGGCATCGCTGGAGCTCAAACCGGAGATGTTTGTGAATGTGACGATCAAGTCTCCGGTGCGCGTGGAGTCCGTGGCCGTCCCCGACCAGGCCGTCATTCGCAGCGGCTATCGCAACGTGGTCATAGTGTCCAAGGGGGGAGGTTACTTTGATCCTCGTGAAGTCAAACTCGGCGTGAGCGCTGATGGGTATATACAGGTTCT
>JBBIJR010000019.1:6682-10037 GCA_037445875.1 Bacteroidota bacterium
GAGGGACTGCATGACGGTGAGCACATTGTGCTTTCGGCTCAGTTCCTGATAGACTCTGAGAGTAATCTGAAAGCCGCGATTGCCCAAATGTCGGGGCCGGCTGCCGGTGATTCGACGAAGAGCATGTCGCTTCATGAAGAAGGCCATGGATCCGGGACGCACGTCATGGATTCCACGATGACAATGAAGTCGGGATCCGAAAAAACGCTCTACACATGTCCCATGCATCCCGAGGTTGTAAGCGACAAGCCGGGAGATTGCCCAAAATGCGGTATGCATCTGGTACCAAAGGAATAGGCGTTACAACCCGGAGATTCAATTATGCTTGAAAAGATCATAGAGCTATCCATCCGCAACAAATTCATGGTGATCCTGCTGACGGTGTTTGCAATCGGCTGGGGCTCCTACGCCCTGTTGAACACGGCGGTTGATGCGATTCCCGATTTGAGCGACGTGCAGGTGATCATCTACACCGAGTATCAGGGACAGTCGCCCCGAATCGTTGAAGATCAGGTGACGTATCCTCTGACAACCGCCATGGTTTCTGTGCCGGGTTCGAGGGTGGTACGAGGATACTCGTTCTTCGGATATTCGTTGGTTTACGTCATCTTCGAAGATGGTACCGACATCTACTGGGCGAGAAGCCGGGTATTGGAGTACCTCAACTATGCGCAGAAGCGTCTGCCGGCAAACGTCGTGCCGACTTTGGGACCGGACGCAACCGGAGTAGGTTGGGTGTACGAGTACACACTTGAATCCGACAGTCGGTCTCTCCAGGAGCTGCGATCGATACAGGACTGGTACCTGAAGTACGAACTTACCAGCGTCGAAGGCGTTGCGGAGGTTGCCAGTATAGGAGGGTTCGTCAAGGAGTACCAGATCACTGTGGATCCGGTACGAATGCGGGCCTTTAACGTACCCTTGACCATGGTCGAAATGGCCATCCGAAAGAGCAACAACGATGTGGGTGGCGAGGTGATTGAGATGGGGGAAATGGAATTCATGGTTCGAGGGCTGGGCTACATTAAGTCCACGGAGGATATTGAGAACATCCCGCTGATGGCGAACGAGAAGACGGGCGCAGCCGTCTACTTAAAGGACATCGCCGACATTACAGTGGGACCCCTCATGCGGCGCGGACTTGCGGAGTCGAATGGAGAAGGGGAGATTGTGGGCGGGATCATCGTGATGCGCTATGGAGAGAATGCGCTCAAGGTCATTGAGGCCGTGAAGAAGAAACTGGAGATCCTGAAAGCCGGACTACCGGAAGACGTCGCCATCAAAACGGCCTACGATCGTTCGGGGTTAATTGTCCGGGCCATTGATACCCTCAAGGAAAAACTTATCGAAGAGATACTGATCGTGGCTCTCGTGTGCATTGTATTCCTCCTCCACGCACGGAGCGCCATGGTGGCCATCTTCACTCTGCCAACGGCCATTCTTATTTCGTTCATCGTCATGCGCTACCAGGGCATCAACGCCAACATCATGTCGCTGGGAGGCATAGCGATTGCCATTGGCGCGATGGTCGATGCCGCGATCATTATGATCGAAAACGCCCATAAGCACATCGAGCATGAGCATGAGAAGCCCGCGGAACAGCGAAAGGACCATTGGGAGGTCATTCTGACCGCTTCGAAAGAGGTGGGACCGGCCCTGTTCTATTCCCTTCTCGTCATCACGGTATCGTTCATACCGGTCTTTGCCCTGGAAGAACAGGCGGGCCGGCTGTTTCATCCGCTGGCCTACACCAAAACCTACTCAATGGGCGCGGCCGCGTTGCTGGGAATTACCATCGTACCCATTCTGATGGGGTATTTTGTACGGGGCAAGATTCTGCCGGAAGAACGCAATCCGCTCAACCGGTTCCTTATTCGAATCTATCACCCGCTGGTCAATTGGGTCGTTCGTTTCCACTGGATAGTGCTGGTGGCCGCCGGTATCATTGTGCTGGTGACGATCATTCCTTTTCAAAAGCTGGGCTCGGAATTTATGCCTCCGTTGTACGAAGGTGATTTGCTCTATATGCCGACCACCCTGCCCGGAATTTCTATTACGAAATCCAAAGAACTGGTGCAGCAAACAGACAAGATCATTCGCCAGTTCCCTGAGGTGCACCACGTGCTCGGAAAAATCGGCAGGGCAGAAACGGCTACGGACCCAGCCGGTCTGGATATGATCGAAACAACCATCATGCTACGGCCGGAGGAGGAGTGGCGACCCGGCATGACCGTCGAGAAGTTGGTAGAGGAACTCGATCGGGCGATCCAGATACCCGGTCTGACAAACGCATGGACGATGCCCATAAAGACGCGGACGGATATGCTCAGTACGGGCATCAAGACACCCGTCGGGATCAAAATCTCGGGACCCAATCTAGATACGTTGCAGCAGATCGGCCGACGGCTGGAGAAGGTCGTGCGTACGGTTCCGGGAACCCTTTCCGCTTTTGCGGAAAGGGCCGTAGGCGGCAACTACCTGGACGTCGACATCAACCGGCGGGAAGCTGCTCGATACGGGCTGACGGTGGGCGATGTTCAGATGGTCATCCAGACCGCCATCGGAGGAATGAGCCTGACGACTACGGTAGAGGGACTGGAACGGTATCCGGTGAATCTCCGCTACAGCCGGGAACTCCGGGACAACATCGAAGCGCTCAAGGGCGTCCTGGTTCCGACACCCGTCGGGCTCCAGGTGCCGCTGTCCCAGATTGCCACGATAACACCGCGCAAAGGCCCGATGGTCATTCGGACGGAAGATACCAGGCCGAACGCATGGGTGTACGTAGACATCAAGAATATCGACGTTGGGACGTACGTGAAGAACGCCCAGAAGATCGTAATCCAGGAGGTCAAACTACCCCCGGGCTACAATCTGATCTGGAGCGGAGAATTCGAATATCTTGAACGTACCGAAAAGAAGCTCATGATCGTTATCCCCATGACGATCTTCATCATCTTTGTGATCATCTTCCTGAACGCCCGCTCGGTCATCAAAACAGGAATTGTTTTCCTGGCGGTTCCCTTTTCACTCGTGGGAGCGGTATGGTTTCTGTATCTGCTTGACTATAACATGAGCATTGCCGTTTGGGTCGGCATTATAGCGCTGGCGGGTCTGGATGCCGAAACCGGGGTCGTGATGTTGCTGTATCTCGATCAGGCGTTCGATGCGGCAAGGAAGAAGGGTGTGATGAGGGGTCTCCAGGACCTCAAGGATGCCATTGACCACGGTGCGGTGAAGCGTGTGAGACCCAAGATCATGACCGCCTCGGTGATCATCGCCGGACTGATTCCGATCCTGTGGAGTCACGGGACCGGCGCGGATGTAATGAAAAGAATCGCCGCCCCCATGGTCG
>JBBIJR010000019.1:10060-24430 GCA_037445875.1 Bacteroidota bacterium
CATCGGTGATCATGGAATTGGCCGTCTATCCTGCGATCTACTTCTTATGGAAGGGCCGTGTGATGCGGCGAGAGGCTCTTCTCGAAGGACGGATGCTGGAGAATTGATGGCGATGATTCATGCCATGTACGTCGATGAATTCGAGCCAACATGGGCGCGGTTGAATATGCAAACAGTGGAACGTCCGTATCGACGGACGCGGCGAGAAATGGAGGCGAAGTTATGAAAAGGGTAGCGTCCTATATCGACACGCTGCGGGTTCATTGGATTGCCGACGAATTGCAGCAGATTGCGGTGGAGGAGATCATGGTAACGGAGTACTTCAAACCGTTGTCAAGAGTGTCGCGACTTCAAGTTCTGTGCGAGGACGACGTTGTTGAGAAGGTTCGCGAAATCATCTTTCGGCGGGGCTGCGTCGGAAACCGGCACCCGTATTATGTGGAGGTCAGTGACTTCCATGAGTCACTTTCAACCGATCCGGGTGCAAAACCGGTGCACTGTCGACTGGAACTTCAATAAAGGAGCGAAGGATATGGAGGCTCACGTGGTTAGGGACGTCGTGTGCGGCATGAAGTTCAGTGTGAGGGATGCGGTCGTCGGGAGCGAGTACGGTGGTCAAGTCTATTGGTTCTGCTCGCCATCCTGTAAGCATCTGTTTGATAGTGCACCGGAGAGCTTCCTGAGAAACTCGGGGAATGATCTTCTGGATAAAAGACAATCAGGCGTTGGAAGGGAGGTGAAGCATGAGAGCCGAAATTAGCGTTGCGGCAGCTGTTCTGATCGTGCTGCTGGCAGTCGGGTGCGGTAAGAAGTCGAACCACGATGGAGAGCGTCAGCAAGCCGGGCATGCGGACACGACAGAAGGAAGAATCGACAGCGTTCAATCGAGCGCTCACGTATACGTGTGTCCGATGCACCCGGAAGAAGACAGTGTTGTTCCCGCGAAGTGCCCTAAGTGCGGGATGGACATGGTGCGTCAGGCGGAAGGCGAAAAGTCGTCCGAGCGCCAGCAGTGATACGGGCGCTTTAATGTTATGAACGAGAAGAAGGAGTGACACTTATGTTCGGGACACTTGGACACGTTGATATCATTCATCCTATGTTCGTGCACTTCCCGATCGCTTTCATCCTAGCGGGACTTGCCATGGAGTCACTTTTTATGGTTCGCAGGACGGATTCTTACGGGCGGTGCTCGGAGTGGTTGGTCTATCTCGGTCTGGTCTCCTCGGTGGCTGCCGTTCTGTCAGGTCTTCGAGACACCGACAGGCAGGGCCATGATACGCCGGATCACGAATTGGTGCATCTTCACCGGGACATCATGATCTGGATGACCATCGCCGCCCTGCTGGCCGCAGGAATCGTACTTGTTTCTAAATGGCGGAACTCGTCCGCGCTCCGGCGTTGGCTTATTCTGCCGTTGGCCATCGCGGCCCTGCTGTTGGTCTACGGCGCCGACAAAGGTGCTGAGCTTGTTTTCCGTCACGGGCACGGTGTGCAGGGTTGGATGACCGGTGACAATCCTGAGCAGGAAGAGGTAAGAATTGGACCTTCGGAGCAGGGCCAGGGATCAGAGGTGAAAGACTCAGATTCCTCCCACAGCGGCCATCGTCACTGATGATGGAGGAACTCAGCGCCGCTTGCTGGCGATGGGTCAAGAATCGCTCGAAAGGTCTGTCCGGTAATGTTGATAGGACGGAACGAACGGATGGCTATAGGAGGTTATTATGCTTTGCAAGATCTGTGGTGAAATGAACGAGGACAATGCCCGGTTCTGTTATTGCTGCGGCGAGTCCCTCGTTAAGATTCATGCCGGCAACAGACAAGCGGGGACCAAACCTCGAACTGCGTCACCCACGCATGTCCGGCAGCGTGAGACGAAGATGTTCAGACTGCTGTCTCGAGTTATCCTGGCGGCTGGCGTTCTTCTGTTGACCGGTGTCATGGTCTGGTTCCTTAAGGATGAAAGCGAAACGGGGAATGGACAGACTCCGTTAAGCGCGAGCGACGCCGCTATCGGAAAACGCGTGGTGGACATCGCCTCCAACTTTGTTTGTTCGTGCGGAAACTGTGCCGAAGAATCCCTGGATCGGTGCACATGCGAGCACGCGGCGCGAGCGCGCCAGGATATCCGCGATCACGTGCGAGAGGGTCGCAACGATTCAGAGATTGTCCGATTGATCGGCGCTACTTATGGCGGTCTCAAAACAGATCTGCTCAAGGGTACGGGCGCCGGCAGAAACCGGACATCGGCGACCCTTCCGGGCACGAAAGAGCGTAGCGTCATTCGAACGGCCACGGACAGCTTTTCCATCGGAGGAACACACGCCGTACCTGGCGACCTAGACAGAATCATCGCCGAGTTCAGATGCCCGTGCGGTCAATGCGGTTGGGATGAACTTAAAGACTGCGATTGCGGGCACCCCCGTGGAGCAAAAGAAGTGAAAGCGTTCATTCAACAGAGGATCGCCGAGGGAAATCGCACGGCAGAGGAGATTGTGAAGGAGGTGGAGCGGGTGTACGGCGGCCTGAAGCTGTGAGCCTGTGCGCGATCCCTTTGACGCATTGAACGAGAACAGCATAGTATGCGGGAGAACAGTCATGGCAAGATTCTGCACTGAATGCGGCCATTCATTGAAACCGCGGGCCGCATTTTGCACCCAATGCGGTCACGTCGTCCCGTCAGAAGATCGGTTCGGACGCCGGTGGTCTTCGAAGAGAGCCCAGTTTGCAGGAAAACAGTCCCGGCGGAGTAGACCGCTGTTATGGAGTACAGCCGCCATTCTGACGGTTGCGGTACTCTATGCATGGTGGCCGCGGTCTGGCCATTCCGTCATCAGCGACCAGCCGATTGTTTCGGCGGAATTGAGCTACGGGGCAGCTCGGATAGCGATGAAAGACATAAGCGCCACGGTTCAGGACGGACGCATTTCGATCCCGGTATCTGTACTGAAAGACAGGAAACTGGTTGCATTCGAGTACCGGGTGGCAGGTAAGCAAGTTCCATTGCTGGCCTATCTTTCCTCGGAAGGCCGGGTGGTTACTGCCGTTAGCATGTGCGAACCGTGCGACTCGAGACGCTTCCACATCGACCGCGGCCAGCTGGTCTGTGATGCATGCGGGTCATCGTGGAAGTTGGACAACCTGGAGTCCTTGAGCGGCTCATGCGGGGCTTATCCTCCGGATGCCATTCCGAGCGTCGTAGAAGACGGCCAGGTACTCATTGATGAATCCCTCGTCAGACAATGGAGACGGCGCATATGAAACTGCACCACCTGTCGATCAAAGGTCTGAGAAGAAGGAAAGGAAAAACGGCGCTTACTGTGGCCGGACTGGTAATTGCCGTTGCCACAGTCGTCACAACCGTGATCGTATCGCGTGTCCTAAACAAAGACATTGCCGAGAAGATGGATGAGTATGGAGCTAACGTGCTTGTGACACCGCGCAGAGACGACGTAGCCCTTTCCCGGGGAGGCCTTGCGCTTCCGACCATTTCCTATGAAATTGCCCGCCTCCATGACAGCGATGCCACTGGGATCCGGTCGATTCGCAATGCGGACAACGTCAAACTCGTCTCGCCAAAACTGATTCATCCCGCCATCGTGTCGGGAAAAAGCCTGCCGGTATGTGGAGTGGACTTCAACGAGGAAGTGCGGCTGAAGAAGTGGTGGAGGATTGTGGGTGCAGTTCCTGATGACGAACGTTCCCTGCTGGCCGGATCCGAGGCAGCGGAGGTCCTTGGTCTACGTGTCGGTGGGTCCGTGTTGCTGAACGATGAGGCGTTTCGCATTGCTGGCATACTCGAAGCGACAGGCGCTGCCGACGACGGTATGGTTTTCATAGATCTGAGACGGGCGCAGACGCTCTTCGAAAGAACCGGTGAGGTGAGTGTAATTGAAATAGCGGCCCTCTGTTACGATTGTCCGATCGAAGAGATTGTTCGGCAGGTTTCCGAGAAGATCCCCGGATCCAGAGTCACGGCCATTAAACAGACGATCGAGTCTAAGATGGAAGCGATGCATCGATTTGAGATGTTCTCTCTGGGTTTCTCGCAGATTATTCTGGTTGTCGGGGGGCTGATTGTCTTCACCAATATGACCGCATTGGTAAACGAACGGAGGCGAGAGATCGGCGTTCTCCGGGCCATCGGATATCGGCAAGCGCATGTCTGCAGGGTGATACTGACGGAACTTGTTCTCACATGCCTTGCCGCGGGTTCCATAGGCGGTCTGACAGGTTACGGAGCCGCAGCGGCCGTCTTGCCCCTGGTTTTCATGGGACCGCAATCGTCACCGCCGATGGGTGGTGACGTGATGCTTCTGGGACCCGTGCTGGCGCTGGTGCTGGGGATTGCGGCAGGCATTCATCCGGCGATCAAAGCGTCCCGTCTCGATCCCAGCGTTGCTCTCCGATCGCTGTAAAGGAGGTACGAATATGGATACGCTGGATGAGTTCATACGGGTCGACAATCTCCGCAAGGTCTACCGAGCACGTGGTGAACCGGTCAAGGCGTTGAATGGTGTGTCTTTCGGCGTACACCAAGGAGACTTTGTGGCAATCACTGGCCCGTCCGGCTGTGGAAAGAGCACATTGATATCCATCCTTGGGGGGATGTGCCATCCCACGAAGGAAGTGTAGAAGTGGACGGGATCGACGTCTACGGGCTTTCCTCGGAGCGACTTGCCGACTTTCGCCGTGAATACCTGGGCTTTATCTTTCAATCGTTTCATCTTCTCCCGTACCTGACCGTACAGGAAAATGTGCTGCTGCCTTTGGCTGTGTCGAGACGCTCTGAAAAGGAACAAGCGGCCATGTGCGCATCGATACTGGATAGAGTAGGGTTGCTGTCAAAGTCCCGGCGCTTACCGGACGAACTCAGTGGAGGCGAGCAGCAACGAGTCGCTATCGCAAGGGCCCTCATAAACAGCCCACCCATCATTCTGGCGGACGAACCAACCGGTAACCTCGATTCCGTCACGAGTCAGGGAATCATGAACCTGTTACGGGAGTTGAATCGTGATGGACAGACGTTGATCATGGTCACGCACAACCGCGACATTCTCAAGTATATTCCGCGGTGTATTCGGCTTACCGATGGAATCATAGATGGCGAGATGTGTACGGAACCGTACGAATTGCTGACTGCGTGAGGAGGCTCATGCGTCAATGAACCACGATGGAGATCGGTCATGGATACTGCAACATCGCCGCCGGAGAAAATCTCCGGTACTGCCGATGGGGACAAGCTCCTGAAGGAACTCGTTGTACATCATCAAGTGTGCCTGGAGGTCCGTCCGAAGTATGATATCGACCAAGCCGGGAGACGAGAGCAAGTCGGTTACGAGATTGAACTATCGGGCATCCACTATCATCCGCAACGGACGCCCATTCCCGGATGCCCGGAATGTGCGGTAGTTCAGAACGCTCTTCGGCGCCTCGCCCTGTCGGCGTTGCCAACGGAGCGAAGAGACAGTGCCTATCGTTTGCGTGTGCAGGATGGTTCGATCGGCTATTCGTCGCTTCACAGGGGTCGAGCGGAGGTAAGCCTGATCATTGATGTGGTTCACCGGAAGGACTTTCATCGGCCCGTTGATGCCTGTGAGGACTTCTGCCTGCGAGAGATTCAGGATAGACTTATGAAGTTAGGTGTCCAGAGAGGCAAATGGCCGGGCTGACCTTCCAGAAACGGACCTCGACCGATGCCCGAGCAGGAAAAGGAGAAAGGGGATGTTATGAAGGAAGTATTCATGGGGCTTGTTTTATGCCTCGTAGTCCATTCGTGTTCACCTGTGCACATCGTTGAACGTGGTACGTCGAAGCGTCCGAACGCCCTGGTCCAAGCGGGTGAGCCCATTGCCGTGATGCCCTTCGAGACGGAAAGCGTATGGTCGAATCTCGGGAGCCAGTTATCCGACGAGCTTGTCGTGAACCTGCTGGAACATGCGCCGCATCTTACGATTGTCCCGGGTAGCATGGTGAAGAACTATCTGCTAAACTCCAATCTCACGGTTTCGGGTCTTCCCGACCCCCATGCCATTCACGACCTCCAGAGGGGGGTCCGTTGCCGCTACCTGCTGACCGGTAACCTCTACACGTCCATCGGCGATATCCGTTACACTTCAACGTACAGCGCTCGTCTTGCGAAGGGGAGCCTGACCTTGAGGCTCATCGACTGCGATTCCCTGACAGTGGTGTGGGGTTCACACGTCGAGGGCAGCTATGCCACCACACTCTACTATATCGAAAAAGACGCTCCTACGTCGTATCGGACGGACGGGGAACTGTTGATCGAACTCATCAGAGACATGGCAGCCAGAGCGGCCAAGAATTTCTATTGAGACTCAGTTATAGAAAGCTGAACAGGTTCCGTTGAATCCCACGTCATTCAAGAAAGGAGTTACTCTATGCGAGTTATACAGATCGGGTTGTTAGGCGCAGGACTGTTGGTGCTGACGGCCGCCTCCGTCTTCGCCCAGGATCAGAAGGAGATACAAATGGACACCACGCTCGCACAGTTGGTGGAGGTTACCATAAGTGTTCCAACGATCCGGTGCAGTAACTGCGCCAAGACGGTATCCAAGGCCGTATCGAGCCTTTCGGGAGTGAAGGACGTTGCCGTCGACAAAAAACAGAAGATCGCTCTGGTGAAGTATGACGATAAGATGCTGAAGCTATCGGACCTCGAAATGGCCATATCAAAGGCGGGTTACGATGCGAACGACGTTAAGCGAGATCCCAATGCCTACAAGGAGTTGGACGAATGCTGCAAATAGGTAATGCTCTCCCTGCAGTCGATAACACCTTGAAGGAAAAGTGCAAGGGAGGGTGTCGATCGCTGGTTATGTTGATCGCCGTGTTGATGCCGGCGATGCCTATGAACGGATGTATGATGGGCATGCACATGACTGGAGATCATGCTCACGGCGACTCGGGGAATCGCGGCGTGGCCGTCGTAACGCAGAACTCTCGTGTGGTTCTGAAACTCACCGTTCCACCGATCGTCATGGAACAACGGTCTGAAATCGACGTTCAATTTCATCCGAAAGACGATGCCGATGGGCCGTTGTCGGCAACCCTCGTCACTGGATATGCGATGGAAGGCGGGGAACGTACCGTTCTCGACTCCAGCGTGGTATCTGTTCCCGGGAAGCACCGGGTGACCATCACACCGCCGGTCCACGGCCCGGTATCCATCACCGCTACGATCATCTACGGGGACCAGAGGCTGGAGGCAGCAGCCGACGTTGAGATTCGTCATGGGAGATCGGGAACGAGGGCCTCACCGGCATGGTGGATGATCGGGGGAGGGCTGATGGTTCTGATGATGGCTGTTATGATGGCCGGGAGATACGCATATTAGGCCGTGCCGGCATGGCGGTTCGCTGGAGTCGTTGGCGACCCCAAGGATCCGGGGCGCGTTGTTTACGCCGAGGCAAACGACTGCCGTGCGGCAATGAAAGATCGAATTACGAAGATGCACAAAAGATTGGAGGTTGTAATGAAAGGGATGACAGCTCTTGCTCTGGCAATGGTCACCCTCCTCGCTACATGTGAAGACGAAGCTTTGACCGCGAGGATTGTAACGGACCCGGCCAACGGTTCCGAAAATGTCAGAACGGACTCCGACATCGTCTTAAGTTTCAATCGCCCGGTTACCGGCTATGCGGTGGAAAACGGTTTTCATCTCCTTCCGAACACGACGATGCTGGTGGTGATGGACTCTATGCTGGCAGAGGTCGCAGGCGCAGGCAACATGAATCATCAGGACTCCCTGCAGATCTATGAGAGGATGCTTGGACGTATGAAAACGCAAGGCATGGGTGGTCTTTTTACATGGAATTCCGATTCGACGCGGTGCGTATTTGATCCGGACTCCATGATGGGGCCCAATACCGTGTACGCCATACACATGGGAAAAGACATGATGACCGCCATAGGCATGAACCATGGGGAGGGTATGATTTCAGGCGAGGATCACGGAATGATGGGAGAGGCGGCTGGAATGATGCATGGAGACATGGTGAGGTATTTCACAACGGGAGGTCCCATCTACGGACATGAGGCTCATCACAATTGACGAGGCTGCATCGAGATCGAAACGTCCGTCTGGTGATTCAGTCGCAAATAGCAGGAGGAGGTGCGTACGATGACTGTCCTCACACGCTTCGCAATCGCAACCGGTATGATGATCCTAATGGGCTGCGGCTCGTCCGTCATATCGGTCAGGCGGCCGAGCTTGGTGTCCCGAGAGGTAGTACTGGTGGCGAAGGGAGGACAGCGTTTTGAGGTGGGCAGAGTTTATGCCGTAATTCGATCCGAGGTCGTACACGCGTCTTCGGAAACAGCACACGGAGGGCACGCGGGACATACACACGGCTCGGGATCTACGCACGTCGTCCGAAAGGTTATGGGCCAGGTTCGGGTGGTCGAGGTCCCGGACGACAAGCATGCTCGCGCCGAGATAATCGGCGGCGAAGTCAGGGACGGCGATTTCATCGAACCCTGAATGTGCAAATTCCTGGAGGACTTTCAGCGTGAGAGGACCTCAAGCCATGGCGGTGCGCCGTTTGTAGCTGCACTGAGAGGTTGAGATATGCGGTTTTCCCTGGTTCCTGTGCTGCTTGTGGTGGTCGCCGTCGGAACATGCACGAACAAACGGCGCAGCGACGTGCATTCGTACGGGTCCATGGAAGCAATCATGCGAGGAGATCTTCGTCCGGTGGTCCGGCTGGACACCGTGTCGGTTCGGGGAACCTACGCCGTTGGAGCGGAGGAGCAATTGGCCGGGGAGATTGTGATTATGGATGGTCGCTTGCATGTGGGACACTTCGACTCTCGCGGGCCTTTTATGGACACGGCATCGAGACCTTGGGCCGCCCTGCTCGTTACGGCGAACGTTGATCGTTGGATCTCGGCGGAACTGAGCCACGGGCTATATGCGCCGGACGATATGATAGAAGCAGCTGCGCGGCATGCAAGTATCGATGTCGATGAGCCGTTTCCCTTCCTGCTCGAAGGCATCGTGGATACGCTGCGCTGGCACATTGTCGGAGGGTCCGGAAGCCACACACTCGCTGGATCGACGCTGTCGGGGTACACGGTAGGCCAAAGCGTGAAAATTGTGGGATTCCACTCGCGTCATCATGAGGGCATCTGGACCCACCACGGTACGCATCTGCACATGCATGTACTTGTGGATACCATCGTGGGTCACATCGACGACATAGATTTCGGACCCGACATGACCATCTTTCTGCCTGAGCAACCATAACTTTTCAATTGCATCTGCACGGTGTTTATGTTAAATAACTGATTATCCCTATCTTTATCAGTTCACGATCAGGCAGGTACGCGGTCCCATATGCGCATTGGTGTTGAGATATCCGCTTTAACACCAAAACCGACCGGAACAAGCCGATATATTGAGTGCCTTCTCGAGCAGCTGGGCCAGACGACGCACTCCGTTGAGACCTTTACTCCCTTCTCTTCCGATGATCACCGGAAGCCATCCAATCACTACGGATCGTTTCGCCGGCACTGGTTTCGGACATTCCGCCTCGGGTCGGCCATGCAGGCGGCGGGTGTGGATTGCGGGATCTTTCCGAACTATCTCATGCCGCGGGGCTTTGGCAGGCCCGCCGCCGTAGTGATCCACGACCTGTCGTTTCTTTCCCACCCTCAGTTTTATTCTAGGAAATTCGCGTGGTACTACACCCGGCAGCTCAGGCATACGCTGAGCCACCGGCCACTGGTCATCACGTTGAGTGAATTCTCGAAACATCAGATCCTGCAGTTTCTCCGTGTACCTGAAGATCGCGTCTTCCTGCTCCAGGCGTATGCCCGACTGAAACCGGGCGGCGCGATACCCCATGTGCGTCCGAACGAGCGTCCGTATTTCCTTTATGTGGGCCATATCGAGCCGCGCAAGAATCTCCGGCTGCTCCTGGAGGGATTCGAAGAATGGAATGCATCTTCCGGTAGAAACTTCAGTCTCTGCATTGTGGGCGACGTCTGGATCCGGAGTGGTGAGATTCGTCGGTTGATCCGGCTTTACTCCGATCATCCGGATGTTCGATGGTTGGGGCGGGTCGGTGACGAGGAACTGCAAGCCTGGTATGTGCACGCTTCGGGACTCGTCCACACAAGTTACGTGGAGGGTTTCGGATTTCCGGTTCTGGAGGCCATGCATTATAATCTTCCGATCATGTGTTCGGCCGGTACGGCGATGGAGGAACTGGTTCGGCGGGAAGGAGTAAAGGTAGATCCGTCGAGTCCTTCGGCGATAGCCGGTGGTTTTGAGCAGTTGGCCAGGCTGGCGGCTGAGCGACGCCGGATCCGCTATGCAATTCCTTACTCGGAATCGAGGATGCGGCAGCAACTGGAAAACATCCTGGAAAGGCTGGCGCCGACCAGAAGACGCTCTACCGAATTGATACAGGCCGAATCGCTGCTTCAGGCGGTCGAAAAAACGCTGCTCTACGCGAGGCTGTTCGATGCAGGGATCCCTCCCGACGACCTGCATCGGGTATTGCACGATGTTCCCGCATCGAACGCCGATCTGAGGACGGCGGTGGACCGCCTGGTTCGTGAGGGTACCGTTGGGCAGCAGGGCGAGCAACTGGTCCTCAATCATAACGTGAAACCGTTGTTTTCGTATGCCAACGGCCGTGGAGTGAATGAGACGCTTTGGAACCGGATTCTATCGGTTCTGAAGCGGATGCCGGCGATTTCCCTGCTGGCCTTGAGTGGGGCGTCTGCTCACCGCAAGAGCATCGAAACCGACGACATCGATCTTTTTGTTGTCACACGAACGCATGCAGTCTACGTGGTGTATTTTGTGATTCATTTGCTTTCCCTCTTGTTTCGACTGCGGCGCACCGTCTGCATCAACTTTCTGGTCGACGAAAGCAGCATGGGTTTTGAGGGGATGCAGGATTTTTTCACGGCCCATCAGCTTGTTTCTCTCGTTCCCGTGAGTGACAACGGAATGTACGAACGGCTGATGACCAAGAACTCCTGGATTCGCGAATTTTTTCCCAACGTGTCGATTGCTTCTGAACCGCCGGTCCACCGGGCCTCCATGGGGTGGATATGGGCACCCGCCAATTACCTGCTGTATGCGGGATATCGGCTGTTGTGGAGGGGGCGCATACGAAGAGCAAGCCCCGGCTCGCTCTTGTTGACACCGCATATGATTAAGCTGCATACAAACGATCACCGGCCTCGCGTACTTGCGGCGTTTGAGCAGGCCCTAGCCGAGTACAGGGAGACGCAGCGCAAAAGGAAGTCCGCATGAGAATCCTCCTTGCCCAATCGTATTTTCGTGTTCTGGACCCGAAGGAACTGAAGCGGGCGATGCCGTACCCGCCGCTGGGAACGCTCTATGCGGCTGCGGTGCTGAAACAGGCGGGCCACGAGGTGCGCGTCTTCGACGGCATGTTGGCTCGCGATCCGGCGGAATTCCACGCGACGATGGCCGGATGGGTGCCGGATTGCGTGCTGCTGTACGACGATGAGTTCAATTACCTAACCAAGATGTGCCTCTCCAATATGAGGGACGCGGCGTGCGGGATGATCCGTCACGTCAAATCCAGGGCATTGCCGATTTTCGTCTACAGCTCCGACGCGACGGACCACAGCGCGGTCTACCTCGAGGCCGGCGCGGATGCGGTGATCGTTGGAGAAGCGGAACACACGGCGCGTGCAGTCATGGACCTCCTTCAGGATGGGTCGTTCAAGCTTCGGCGCTCGGATGTAGCGGGCCTCCGGTATCTGGAAGACGGTCAAGTGATGGATTCAGGCCGCAGAGAGATCATGACGAACCTCGACGCGCTGCCCAACCCGGATTTCAGCTTGGTCAATTTGGAAGCATACCGGTCTATATGGCGCAGTCGGCACGGGTACTTCTCTCTAAACATCTCGACGACGCGAGGCTGTCCCTTTCATTGCAACTGGTGCGCGAAGCCGATTTACGGCCAGGTGTACCATTCACGATCGCCGAATTCCGTCGCTGACGAGATCGAGCAGATGAGAGAGCGATATGCCGTGGATCATCTGTGGATCACCGATGATATTTTCGGCCTCAAACCGGGATGGCTGGAGGGGTTTGTGGAGGCGTGCTCGCGGAGAAGAGTAAAAGTTCCGTACAAATGCTTGACGCGTGCCGACCTTCTGTTGCGAGGCGATACGATCCGTCTCCTTCGTGAAACCGGTTGCGAAACGGTCTGGATCGGAGCGGAATCCGGTAGCCAGCGCATCCTGAATGCAATGGAAAAGGGCGTTCGCGTTGAGCAAATCTACGAAGCCACCCGTACGGCGAGGGCGGCCGGAATGGAGGTGTGCCACTTCATTCAGTTTGGTTACACGGGCGAAACATGGGACGATATTCGCCTAACACGGAAGATGATTCGCGATTGCCATCCATCGGACATCGGTGTTTCAGTTTCCTATCCGCTTCCGGGCACCAAGTTCCATGAGCGGGTGGTGTCGCAAATTGTGAAGAAAGCGAACTGGACGGATTCGGACGATCTTGATCTCTTGTTCACGGGAACGTATCCACGTCGATTCTACAGAATCCTTCATCGGTTCGTTCACGCGGAGTTTAGGCTATATCGTGCGTTGCGCACCAAACGAATATCGAGTGCGGCGTACGGTCTTCTGCACTCAATGCGGATGGTCTTTCACCGGACACGGCTGGCCTGGATCATGCGCCGCCAAAAAACCCTTGCGGCCAGCCACTGATGGTCGAATCCCCGATGATTTCCATGACTCCCAACCCGGCTGCCTTCGACGAGGCGGCGGAAACTTACGACGAACGCTTTTCCGATACGAAACTGGGTTCGCTTCTGCGACGCCGTGTTTGGAGTTTGATGGAGCCCTTCTTTCCACCCGGCTGCACCGTCCTGGAGCTCAATTGCGGAACGGGGATCGATGCACTTTGGCTTCACCGAAGGGGGCTCAGGGTAACCGCCACGGACGGCTCATCGAAGATGCTCGGCGTCGCGCAGAGGCGCTTTCTTGCCGAGCTCGCAACCGTTGAGTCGTTTGAGCTTGATGTCACCCATCTTCCGGAACCGAACCAGCGGTTCGACCGCGTGTTCTCCAATTTTGCCGGAATCAACGTAGTTGAGCACTGGCCCGATTTCTTTCGCCGGCTGCATGACTGGGTCAACGATGGCGGTATCGTGGTCCTTATGCTCATGGGAAAATACTGTCCATGGGATCTCTTGTGGCACGGGTTGCACGGTCGGTTTCGTAAAGCCATTCGGCGGTTCCATCAGCCGGCCCCGGGAAGGATCGGATCGTTCCTCATACCCGTCTGGTATCCAACAGTCGGCAAGCTACGACTAGCGTCGAAGGGCCTATTTGACATTATCGAAGTTCGAAGCGTGAATCTTTTTCTGCCCACGTGCGAACAGATCCATCTAGTTGAGCGGTGGCCTGGATTCTTTCGATGGATCGAGAGAATCGAGTGCGCTACCGATCGCTGGTTTGGCGGCTGGGGAGATCACTTCCTAATCTCCTTTAGAAAAATCTGATAGATGGCTCTTCCCGAAAAGGTTTGTGCCATTCGACTTCAAGCGATGGGTGATGTGATCATCACTATAGCCTATCTCAAACGGTTGCGTTCGCTGTACGGGGGAATTGTCCTTGATTTTGTGACACGAAAGGAAACGCGAGCGGTACCGAGTGCCAGCGCCGTGTTCAACCGTGTGTTCTGTGTCCGGGGAGGCCGAATCGAATGGGCCCAGTGGCTGTTTGGGTTGTTCCTGGGTCTTTACCTCCGATGGCAGGGTTATGGGATGGTTCTCGACCTCCAGAACAATAGGATCAGCCGGTTGATCCGGAGATTGGTGGGAGCGGAACACTGGGTGGAATTCGACCGTTTTTCCGCCCTGACGGCCGGGGAACGAACGCGACGGACGATCAACCGCGGAGGGACGTTCGCGCTGGACGGATGGGAAGAGGTACGATTGCCTCCGAATCCCGCTTACGATGAGGTAAGGCTGCGAGCCGGATTGGATGCCGGTCCGTTCATTGTGTTGAATCCGGGAGGAAGTTTTCCAAGCCGCCACTGGCCCACAAGCCGATACGTCGAGTTTGCCCGACGATGGCTCGCTCTTGATCCTCGGATTCGGTTTGTGATGCTCGGTGTTACCGACTCAACTGGCCGTTTCAGCTCGATTGCTCAATCGCTCCAGCCTTCCACGATGAATCTGGTAGGCCAAACGACGGTCGACCAGGCATTCTTTATCGTACAGCATGCCATCCTTGTTCTGAGCGAAGACAGCGGCTTGATGCACATGGCCTGGACCTCCGGCGTACCAACGATTGCGTTGTTCGGCTCGACGAGAGCGGATTGGTCTTCGCCTC
>JBBIJR010000019.1:24459-38281 GCA_037445875.1 Bacteroidota bacterium
CGGTGATCTCGAGTGCGGGTGGTGCATGGCAGCGGACTGCCGGTGGGGTGATATCCGATGTCTGACTCGGGTGACCGTGGACCAGGTTTTCGAAAAATCGCTTGCAATGGTAAAACGGTCTTCATGAAAAGAAAGATCCTGCTCATCGTACCGGGCGGGATCGGGAACAGCGATCCTCAGCTCGACATACCCGTCCTCACGAAGTTCATAGAGGCTATCTCTCCTTATTATTCCGTGTGGGTGTTCTCCCTTGTCAAGGTGTCTCGAGTGGAAGCCTTCGCGGGGGGCCATCGGATCCTCATCCGATCAGCGCGTGGCAGCGTCCGGGACAAACTGGTTCCGCGCTTACCTTCCATCGTGGGAGGCCTTTGGCGGGTCCTCCGTGAAGAACGTTTCGATCTTGTCCATACACTCTGGGGCTTCCCACCGGGTGCATTGGGCGTCCTCCTTGGGCGGGTCTTCGAGATCCCCAGCGTGGTCACCTTGATGGGGGGAGAAACCGCCGATCTGCCCGGCATCGGTTACGGAAACAGGCTGCGGCGAAGGACCCGGGTGCCTACGGAGTGGGCGTGTCAGCAGTGCGGCGCACTGGTCGTTCTTACGCGATTTCAAAGCGATCAGCTGGCCCGATTTACGGACAGCCCGTACTCCGTACCGGTCATCCCGTTCGGAACGTGGTTTCGGAAACCGTGGGAAGAGCGCCGTGATTTGCATACGCCGCTCAGACTCTTGTTTGTAGGACAGATCAACGAAGTGAAGAACATTGCAACGCTACTGGCTGCAATCGTCAGACTAAAGTCCCAACTCCCGGTCCGCCTCCGGTTGGTGGGCCCCGATCAAATGAACGGTCGCGTCCACAGGGAAGCTGCGGAACTCGGCGTCGCCGGGGATGTCGAGTGGGTCGGGGCCGTTAGCCACGATCAGGTTGCATCGCACTATGAGTGGGCGGACTTTTATGTTCACGCTTCCCTTCACGAAGGACAGGCCATCGTCATCAATGAAGCGGCAGCCCATTCTCTACCCATCGTGGCCTCCCGTGTGGGCCTGGCTTACGACCTCGATCGAAGCGCAGTGACAACGTTTGAACCGGGGGACGCCGGGGAACTGGCCGCCCGAATCCTCGAGCTCGCGAATAATGTGGACAGACGCCGGTCCAGGGCCATCACGGCTTATGCGTACGCGTCACGGTTCAATATGGATTGGACCAGGGACGCGTATCGGTCGGTGTACGAAAGGTTGATCCGTGAGTACTCGGGCTGATACGGGGGTTACCGTCGTTGTGCCGACCTATAACCGTCCAACGAGCTTGGCTCGGCTGTTGCGCGCGCTATCCGCCCAACACACGCCTCCGGATGAGATTGTTATCGTGGATGCCGGCCGTAACTCGGGTGACTCGACCGAATGGCGTCGGCTAGCATACCCTATCTCTCTTCGCTACGTGCGCGCAAACGTCCGTTCCGTATGCGTGCAGCGCAATCTGGGCATACGTATGGCTGGTACCCCCCTGATCTGGTTCTGCGATGATGATGTGGAACCAGCAGGTGACTACCTGACCAGAATCCTCCGGCACTTTGCGGACCACCGATTGTGCGGTGCGGCAACGGGTCTCATCAGTGAACGGACCCCTGGTGGCCAGTGGGTGTCAATTCCGCGGGCGCCGTCGACGGCCGCGATGGTGTGGGCAACGGTCTTCTTTCATCCGGTGTTTGCCTGTTCCGATTCCGATGGTTTGGGGCCCATTCGTCGGAGACTTCTTACAAAGGGAAACGGGCTCACGGCCGCGGGATGGCCGCTGTTGACTGATTTCTCAGGAACCGTTATTCGCGTTCGGTCGTATGGCCTTGGGGCCGCCGTGGTGCGGCGAAGCTGGCTCGGAGCCGATCCGTTTGACGAAATCCTGGATCCTTCCGGGGTGGGGGACAACTACGGCGTTGCGCTGAGTTTTCCGGCGAGCGAAGGGATCCACCTTGTACGCGATGCCGTCGTACGGCACCATCGGGAACCATCCAACCGCCCTTCGGAAAACCTGGCTTACTTCAGACGAATAATGGCCTTGCACTACTTTCAGAGCGGCCCGAAAAAAGGACGCATAGTTCGGCAGATGACCCTTGCCTGGTCCGTGTTGGGATCGTGGGCGCAACAACGAATGAGAGGGGAAAGGGCGAAGGCCCAGGCGAGTCTGCATGCCCTTTGGCGGATCGTTCGCGGATCCAACCCCTACCTGACCGCCATTCGACGTGGACACCGGGGCCCCGTCGAATTGACGGCGCCGCTGTAGGATCAACGCCTGCCGGCCGCAAAGCCCGTCAGTTCCGCGTAGGTTAAGGTAGCCGCAATACGCGCAGCCTGGAGATGGAAGACCCGATGGCATTTCCGGAACGTGGAAAGGCGGTGGGACACCAGCACGATAGTCACTCCGTTTCGGTTTATCCCTTCCAGCACGTCGAGTATGTGACCTTCGGACTCCTCGTCCAGTTGACCGGTGCACTCGTCGAGCAGTAGCAGGTTGCGCTTAAAGAACAGGGCGCGCGCCAGCGCGACGCGTTGTTTCTGGCCACCGGACAGCTGCGAGGATGTGACATCCTGATCCATCCGCAAGGGATGGCTGTGGATCAAGTCACCCAGACCCACCGAAAGGGCAGCCTCCTCGGCCCATAAGCGATCGGACCGCAACGACCGCCCAAGGCTTATGTTGTTGATGAGGGACGCGTCGATGATAACGGGTTCTTGCGGAACGATCGAGACTTCACGGAACCACCATCGTCTTGTGTTGTTGTCCAGTAGCGTGTCGTCAATGAGGACCCGGCCGGCGGCTGGACTGAGGAGGCCGGAAAGCAAGTACAAAAGGGTCGTCTTTCCGGAGGCCGAGTCGCCGTAGAGTCCCACCAACTCACCCCTGAACAGTTTCATCGTGAGCTCTTCAATCAGCGGTTTTGGCATGTGCGGGTAAGAAAACGTCACGTTCTCCAGGCGAATGCTCGTATCGAATCGTGGAAGCGGGCCGGAGAACGATTGAACGCCCCGATGGGCCTTAAGCCGTCCATGGATTAACTCAACGGAGTAAGCCCGCGATCGAAGACTGAAAAGCGCATTCAACGTCCGGACGATACCCGGGAGTATGCGGTACGAGGCGACGGTATATAGTCCGAGCGTCGTAGCCCAATAAGAAGATGCCACGCCCTCACTCCAGGCCCAAAGGGCCAATCCGGCGATCGTCGCGAGACCCAAGACTTCAAACATCCGGGAGGGTATGGCCTGGAGCCAGCCGGCCTCCGCGTACAGAGCGTTCAACTCCGCTTGACGAAGGGAGAAACGATCAACAAAAAACCATGACCGCTCGTAAAGCACAGCGTCCACGTATGCCTTGGTGCCATCGTAGATGGCCTCAAGGCTGCCCGGGACATCGGATTGGATCTTCGAGGAAATGGATGTCAGTCGACGCCGCCGGAGAGCATAAACCGCCCAAGCAACGGGGAGGATCAAGGTGACGAGGACGGCCGTCGTCGCGGGACGAAAGAGCAACAGCACAACCAGGATTGCAACCAGGATGAGCGATTCCGAAACAATGATCATGCCGTTCATCAAAACGTATACGGCGTAGTCGATCGGAGCATAGAGGACGTCGCGAACTCCGACGGACCGGGCCTTCGCCGCAGCATCCAGGTACGAACCGGAGAAGTAAGCCTCAAACATCTCCTTAGAAAGCGCCGCAGAAACGGAATAGACAAAGCGCAGTTGGTACCTTGTCATCGCTATGCTCATGATGTTCTTCAGAGCGAACACGATCAGAAGGAACAAAGATGCAAGGAACGGAAGAGCGTGGTGATCCATACCAAGATCCGCGAGGTACTCACGGAGTCTCGGGTCTGCATCCGTCAGCAGGGTTCCAAGCAATGGTATGACGGAAGCGACGCCGACGGCTTCCATCACACTCCCGCCGGCCAGCAGCATGACAACGAAAGGGAGCCGCAGACGATATGCCCGGGGGAGAACCTCTAGGAACGATTGCAGGAACCTGAACGGAACGAAGAGCATGCGTGATGGGCGATGGAAAGCGTTGCGTTAGCCAGTAAGATACTGGCATCGGCGTCCAAGAGCAACGGGAATATAAGGGTCGTGTAGGAACAAGGTACTTGTGGTCTGTCCATCTAATGATTAGATTCCAATGTCGTGATGCTGCAGGACCGTGCGTCAAGGTGGATGCGCGGACCACGTCAACACCCGAGGTGAATTATGTCCAGAGCGAAGATCCTGATTGTGGACGACGACGGCATTTCCGCCATGCTCACCCGCAAGACCCTCGAGCAATGGGGTTATGAGGTCACTGGACTGGCGGAGTCCTTTGACGATGCCCTGTCCTCAGTGAACGTGGCTCGTCCGGACATCGTACTGATGGACATTGTCATCAAGGGGGACAGGGACGGAATTGCCACGGCCGCCGAGATACGCGCCCGGTTCGGGATTCCCGTCATCTACCTTTCTGCGCACGCTGAAGATGAGATCATCGAGCGCGCGAAAATCACTGAGCCGTTCGCCTACGTATTAAAGCCCTATAAGGGGAAGGACCTGCTCAGCGCAATTGAGATGACGCTGTATAAGTCGAAGATCGAGAGCCAGATGAAGGAGAATGACGAGCGAATGAGACAGTTTCAGAAACTCGAATCGCTCGGCCGTTTTGCGGGCGGTATTGCTCATGAGTTCAACAGCCTCCTGACCGTGATCATCGGATATGCCAAGCACGCTCAACAACAGATCAAGGAAGAATCTCCCGTTCTGGACAGCCTGATCGAGATCCACAAGACGGCAAAGAAGGCCGCACTGCTTACGAAGCAAATCCTTGCGTTCAGCCGCAATCAGATGTTCCATCTGCAGGACTGTGACCTGAACATTCTTGTGGAAAACACCGTCCGGTTTGCAAAGCCTCTGCTGGGGGAAACGATCGACCTGCGCATGGAACTGAGTCCGGAACCGATACCGGTCCGTGTGGATTCGGGACAAGTAGAGCAGGCCATGGTGAACCTCCTGACGAATGCGCGGGATGCCATGCCCAGGGGAGGTACGATCACGGTTTCGGCGAGCAGGGAGATCATGACGCATTCGGACTTTGAGAGGGGCGAGGCGCCGTTGATAACAGAGCGGCCGACGGAGTACGCTACCGTTTCCGTCAGAGATACGGGCGTTGGGATAGCCTCGGCAGACCTGGCACGCGTCTTTGAGCCCGTCCTTTCGACGAGCAGTGATGAATCTCGGCTGGGCCTTGGTCTGGCGGTATCCTACGGAATCATACGTCAGCACCAGGGTTTCATCGATGTGACCAGCGAACCCCAAAAGGGAACGGTTTTTTCCATTCATCTTCCCATAACGTCCCCGATGAACCAGGCGTCTCCCGTCCCGAGGGATGCTCAGCTGAAGGGGCACGAGACGATCCTCATCGCCGAAGATACAGACCTGCTTAAGAAGATGCTCAAGACGATCCTTTCCGACTACGGGTACGAGATACTGCTGGCCGGCGACGGAGATCAGGCGCTTCAGCAGTTTCGACAGCACCGCGAACGAATCCGGCTGGTGATGTTGGACATGGTTATGCCCAAACGAACGGGCCGCCAGGTCTACGAGGAAATCGCTCTGCATGCCCGCGACGTCAAGTTCCTTTTCACCAGCGGGTACACAGACGATGAGGATCTCATGAGGTTTGCGCGGGAACACCGTGTCGAGATCATTCCCAAGCCGTACGATCCTGATGAACTTGCTCAGAAGATACGGGCGATGCTGGACAGCGGCGGAGAATGACGCATGGAGTGGCTCGTACTGGTTCGACTGGTCCTTCTCCTTTGTGTTTCCACCGGCTTTGTCGTTCTCGTTCGCAGGCTGCCGACGAGCAGGGTTCGCGGCATACCCTATGTTACGGTCGGATTCGGCCTGATTCTGGTCAACCTCGCCGTGGGGACGGTCTTCCACAGCACACTGTTTTCCGACGAATTCCAGATGAAAGTCTTGCCGATCCTTGGCTGGTGGACCGGGCTGGTGGGTCAGACCGCGGGTCTGGTGCTTCTGCTGGTCGGCACGTATATGGCTATTCGCTCCCTTCTTCCGCAGATATCGGAGCACTACTCCAGCCTGGTGGAACGTTCGCTGATGGGGGTCTACCTTATTCAGGACGGTGTATTTCGGTTCGTGAATCCACGTCTCGCCGATCTCTTTGGATACGCGAGAGAAGATCTCATCGGTAAGTCCGTATTTGACCTTGTGGCTCCTGAATCTCGTGATACGGTCCGGGAGAACATTCGGAGGCGCGTATCCGGAGAAACGGAGGCCCTCCAATACGAGTTTGTCGGCCTCCGGAAAAATGGCGACCGGTTTCACGTGGAGGTCTATGGAAACCGGACGCTCTACCAGGGGCGGCCGGCCGTTCACGGAACGCTGCTGGACATCAGCTGGCGCTATATCGCGGAAGACGATCTACGGAAGAGCGAGGAACGCTACCGCACATTTCTGCAGCAGTCGTCCGAAGGGATCTACCGTCTCGAGTTAGACCGGCCGATTCCCGTCCAGGCTCCGGTCGAGGAGCAGTTGCGTCTCCTGTATCGCCACGCATCGGTGGCGGAAGCGAACCATGTCATGGCGGCTCTGGAGGGGCGGTCCGACGAACAAGAACTGGTCGGCATGCGCTTGGAAGAGTTTCTGCCCTGCCGCTCGGAGAACGACCAGTACCTAAGAGATTGGATCAAGGCCGGCTATCGTTTGATCGATTACGAAACCGTCTATTGCGATCCCTCCGGCAGATGCCGCCATTTCCTTAACAGTCCGCTCGGTATCGTCGAGGATGGACGCCTGATCCGGGTATGGGGAACTCGACGTGAGATTACCCGGGCGAAAGAGGCGGAGGAGGCTTTGCGCCAGTCGGAGGAGCGGTTCCGGGGACTTTTTGAGAATGCCCTTACGGCCAATTTCATTTCCAGTCCCGATGGGACCATACTCGCCTGCAACGACAGCTTTGCACGTCTGTTCGGCTGTCGCAACGTCGAGGAGGCCCTCCGCATGCGGGCGGAAGATGTCTATCCAAACGCTCACGACCGCAAACGCTTCCTCGAGAGTCTCCGAGAAAAAAGGGAACTGGAACAGTACGAAACGGTTTATATCCGTCGCGACGGCCGTCCGGTCTTTGTCGTAGAAAACGATGTGGGTGTCTTCGATGCAGCGGGTCATCTGGTGCAGATCCAGGGGTCGCTCCTCGACATCACGGACAAGCGGCAGATCGAGGAGCAGCTTCGCCAGGCGCAGAAGATGGAGGCGTTAGGCATATTGGCGGGGGGGATTGCGCACGACTTCAATAACCTCTTGACCGTCATCAACACGAATCTCTTTCTGGCCGAACTCTCGTTATATCAGGGCCACCCGGCGATCGACGCCCTCAACGAGATCAAGTCAACGGTAAAGCGCGCCATTGCCCTGACCGGTCAAATCCTTGCCTTCGGGCGGAAGCAAGTGTTGGAAATGAAGTCGTACGAGGTCGATCGAATCGTGCAGGAATTTACGGGAACGCTGCGCAGAATCATCGAAGAAGATATCGCCCTGGAGGTGAAGACGCAGTGCGGTGTCATGGTGCGCTGCGACCGATCGCAGATTGAGCAGATTCTCTTGAATCTGTGCGTAAACGCGCGCGACGCCATGTCCAAAGGAGGCGCGATCACCGTGTCCACGAAGCTGGCCGCCTTTGACGAGTCGTTTTGTCGTGAGCGGCCGTGGGCTCGTAGCGGCGAATACGCCTGCATTGAGGTATCCGATACCGGAATCGGCATCCCGCAGGATATTCTCAGCCGGATCTTCGATCCATTCTTCACCACGAAAGACGTGGGAAAAGGTTCCGGAATGGGCTTGGCGGTCGTATACGGGATTGCCCGCGCCCACCAGGGTTTTATCCATGTCGAAAGCCAGGTGGGATCCGGATCACGGTTCTACGTATACATTCCCGTCGCAGCGCGGGAGCATCCGGAGAGCGTCGCGAGCGAACGATCGCTGGTTACCACCGCGGGGGGACACGAGACGATCCTGGTGGTGGAGGACAACAATCAGATCCGGGACATCACGGCCAAGATCCTGATGGACCATGGATACATGATCCTGACGGCTTCCAACGGCGAAGAAGCCGTCGGGATCATGAAGAACAGCGAACAACCGATCGATCTGGTTTTCACGGATCTCGTCATGCCGCGAATGGGCGGCCGGGAGGTATACGAGGCGGCTGTGCACATCAGGCCGGATATCAAATTCCTGTTCACGAGCGGATACACCCACGTGACCAAAGATCTCGATTTCATCAAGAAGAACGGATTTCACTTTTTGCAGAAGCCGTACGACGTGGCGGATCTATTAGCCAGCATTCGCATCCAGCTGGAGCCGCGGCCTTCCTAGCTTTCATCCAGCTGAATCGGAAAAGAGAGAATCACGCGTGTACCGACGGGTGAAGCGTTCTCCACACGGATATCCCCCCCATGTTTCTCGACGATTTCTTTACAGATGAAGAGTCCCAAACCCGTTCCTTTGCCGTCCGGCCTCGTCGTGAAAAACATCTTGAATATCTTGTCCATATGTTGAGGCGCAATACCGCGACCCGTATCTTCCACAATGACCGAAACCTTTGTAGCGTCGGGTCGTGTGTCGTAAACGGTCACGGTTCCGCCTCTCTCCATGGCATATAAGGCATTCTGAATCAGATTGACGAAAACCTGTTGTAGCTGCGATGCATTACCCATCACACACAGCGGCTTTTCTGAGAACCGCGTGGCGATCTGCACACCCGTCTTTCCGGCCGTCGACCGGAAAAGTGCCGCCGCATTGGCTACGACCTCCGTAAGGTCGGTGGGCGCAAACTGGATGATCTCCGTCTTCGAATACGACCGAATCTGGCTCACCAGCTCGAGAATCTGATGAAGATACGATTGCATCATTTCGAGCTCCTTGACGGTCGTAGGGTTGTCCGCATACTTGCGCTGCAGCACTTCGGCGATGCCCTGGATAACGCCAAGAGGGTTGGCGATGCCGTGAAGCAGCATGCTCGACAACAAGCCGATGGTCGAGACTTTGTCCACCACCATGGCGTGGTTCAGGAATGCTTCGAGTTTTTGATTGGCCAGTAGCAGGTCCTGGTTCGTCCTGGAAACCTCTTCGTTCTTCCGTGACAATTCGTCGGCGAGCTCCAGCAGTTGCCTTGTGCGCTGCTGGACGGCGGACTCCAGACTCGCCTTGTATAATTGGTTTTCCATACGGAGGTTGTAAATCTCGTTTGCACGCTGTACGGCGATAATGATGGCATCGATTTCGAAGGGCTTGGAAATGTAGTCGACGGCACCGATTTTCATTGCTTCGACGGCCGTCTCCGTTTCGAAAACGGCCGTAACCATAATGACCATGGACAAGGGGTGGAAGGTGCGTAGCTGCTTGAGCACGTCCAGGCCGCTCTGACCGGGTAGCCGGATGTCGAGGAGGATCAACTGGAAATCCCGGCGGGTGAATTCCTCCTCAATGGATTCGGGGGAAGCAAGGGCAACCACCGTGTAGCCCAGATCTTCCATGATCCGCGTCAAAATCTTTCGGGGGCCCGCGTCGTCATCCACAATCAACACGCTTCGAATATTGGGCACGTAACCGGGCGCAGCATGTAACGTTGTGCTCATGGCTTGGGACGGATCATGCTGCATCAAAGATCGACAGGGAATGAGCAATGCAGCGCGAGGGCGGAGTCGTCGATGAACATCTGGACGGTTCCACCGTTACGATGGACAAGCTGTCGCACCAGGGCAACGTTGGGGTTCAGGCAACTGAGCGTCTGTGGATCGGACGCATTCAGAGGCCTCGGAGTGATTTCCATTTGGAGGACCGCGCCGGAACGGTCGGTTTGGGTCTTGATGCGAATTCGGCCGGGCCCGTCGGAAGGCGGATGAGAATCGACGGCGTATTCGAGCAGATTAAACACGATATCCTGGAGCTCGTTTCGATTATACCAAAGTTGGGAAACGGACTCGTCGAGTTCAAGAGAAACCGTTAGGTTGTGATCGCTCAGTGGCTTGTGGAAGAAAATCTCCGTCTGTCTTATTATGTCTTGGAGGCTGAGCAGGGAAGGACCACTGGCGGGTCTGGCGAAATTACGTAAGTACGCTACAATGTCGCGCGTGCGAAGTGCCGAGGCGTGGATGTCTGTGACGCATTCACGAACATCGGCTGACAGATCCTTCTTGAGCAGGTACTGCGAGAAACCGACGATGCCGGTCAGGGGGTTGTTGATTTCATGGGCAACCCCCGAGGCGAGCTTACCGATGGCTACGAAGCGATGGTCCCGGAAAAACTGGTCCTGGCGCGTCCGCTCTGCCGTAACGTCCTGAACGGTCACGAGGTAGCCGCCGATGGAATCATCACCCTCCAGGATGACCGCCATGCGAACGAGAAAAATGTTCGCTGCGACGGCAACTTCCATGGAAGATTCCAGCTGTCCTTCGAGGGAAAAACGCTCTATCCATTCCCGGAGCGAGCATCCGCCGATATGCGTCAGCATGTTCGAGTCGTCTTGCCGTATTACGTCTTGGAGAATCCGACGAGCGGCCGCGTTGCTCTGAAGAACCCGCAGGTCCCGATCCACCAGGAGCACGCCCTCGGAAAGGAACTCCATAATGGTAGCAAGGCGGTTCTGGCGGTTTTCAAACGGGCCCTTGATCCTGGAGAGATGGCCGGCCATGTGCTCCACCAGGAGATGAAGGAGCGCCAAACCGGTTTCTCGGTCCGCTCGGACGTCCGCGAGCACCAGTCCGACCGGCCGGCCTTTTACGAGGATGGGGAGCGTGGCATAATAGACGGACGGAGACTGTTCCGTGGATTCGGTGCGTTCCAGGAGGCCGTCGAGCTGTACGCTCCACTCGTCGTTCAGGGCCATCGTTACGCCACGGATCCGAGACCATTCCTCGATGGCGGAGCGCATGACACGATGGGCAACACTCTCGTTTTCGGCGTTCGATCGTAGCGCCAGAACCGGCCGATCGTTCCACGGCAGGGGCCGTGCATCCCTCCCATCCAGAATACCCAGAACGAGACGGGTGGACGTGGTTTGCGCGATAAAACGGAGCGTGACGTTGAGGATGTCGCCCATATTCCGCAGCACACGCAATTCCCGCGTGAATTGCTCGACGGCACACGTTTCTTCTTCAACGGCGTCGGGTCTATTCAAATAAAGACGAAATGACTTCACGGCTTTGTTACCCGAGGTTGAATTCCTTGATTTTTGAAAGCAGGGTCTTGTAATCGACGTCGAGCAGACGCGATACTTCGCTCTTGTTCCCGTCACACGCCTGTAGGGCACGTTCGATGGCTTCCTTTTCAGCGTGTTTGCGCACCTCCTTGAGCGTACTCATCGGTAGGCCGCTGACGCCCGACGAAGGAGTCCCCGTGTTCCGATAGTCGAAAAACAGGTGCTGTTCGGTGATCTGCTTGTCCGCCATCAGGACGGCCCGTCGGATCACGTTCTTGAGTTCCCTAACGTTTCCAGGCCACTGGTAGTTCAGCAGGACTTCGAGTGCAAGCTTCGAGATTCCGCCCACTTCCTTGCCGAGTTCCGAGTTGGCTTCGCGGATGAACCGGTTGGTCAGGAACACAATATCGTCACGGCGTTTGTGGAGAGGAGGTAGATAGATCGTGAACTCGTTCAATCGATAGAACAGGTCAAGGCGGAATTTGCCGGACTTCGTAGCTTCGTCCAGCGGAAGATTGGTCGCACAGATGACGCGAATATCGATCTCGATGGGCTGCTTTCCGCCGAGATGCATGATCTTCTTCTCCTGCAAGGCACGCAACAGCTTTCCCTGTGTTTCCAGCGGGATGTTCGCGATCTCGTCCAGAAACAGCGTCCCGTTCCGGGCCGATTCGAATAGGCCTTCCTTCCGACGATCGGCACCGGTGAACGCTCCTTTCTCGTAACCAAACAGTTCGCTCTCGATCAGGGTCGAGGGGATAGCGCCGCAATCGACGGCCACGAACTCATGGTTACGGCGTCCGCTCATGTCGTGAATGGCACGAGCGATGACTTCCTTGCCGGTTCCGCTTTCGCCCTGGATCAGGACGCTGAAGTTCGTATTGGCCACACGCTCCACATTTGCGTGAACGGCTTTGATCTCCGGGCTCGTTCCCATGATCTGTTCGAGAGAAACACGTTGTTCCAGTCTTGACCGCAAATGGTGAACTTCGACGACGAGGTTGCGATGTTCGAGCGCCCGTTCCACCGTCATGATGAGTTCATCGGCAGAGCAGGGTTTGACGAGATAATCGAAGGCCCCGAGGCGCATGGCCTCCACGACGTTGCGGGTGTCGCCGTGTGCAGTCAGCATCACGATCTCGCAGGCGGGTAGCATCGTTTTCGCCTTCTGGAGGATCTGGAGACCGTCCATCTTGTCCGGAATGTTCAGGTCGAGGAGGAGGATATGCGGATGGTCCTGGGCCTGCAAGCGGGCCAGATGCTCGAAAAAATCTTCTCCGCAGCTGAACTCAGAAATAATGCGGCTTTCCGAGCGAAGGTGTTGGGCAAAAATATAGCGCATACCGACTTCATCATCGATTAGCGTAATTCTAACGGATTCCTGTTCCGGCATCACGGGAAAACCAACATTTGAGGGTGAAGAGATGGTCATGAATTCATGGTTCTAATATACGCTTGTCCTTGTCCTTTTTCCAAACGGGAATTCGTTTTAGCGAAAGAGAGTTGGATCATGGGCCTCGCGCCGGGCCTCTTCCAGTGCGATAAGCCCCCGGCTGTAGTGCTGCATAAGCGATTGGTCCATGGTCTGCATATGTTGTTGTCCTCCGGTCTGAATTACCGAGTAGATCTGGTGCGTCTTGTTCTCGCGTATGAGGTTTCGCACGGCCGGCGTCGCAAGCAGGATTTCACTGACCGCCACGCGACCCTTGCCGTCCACGCGCTTGAGGAGGCGTTGGGCAATGACGCCTTGCAGAGTATTGGAAAGCATGGTGCGAATCTGCTGCTGTTGATCGCTGGGGAAAACGTCAATAATGCGGTCCACGGTTTCCGCCGCACTCTTGGTGTGAAGAGTGGCGAATACGAGGTGACCGGTTTCGGCGGCCGTAATGGCCAGTGCAATCGTTTCCAGATCTCGCATCTCTCCGACCAGTATCACGTCGGGATCCTCGCGCAGGGCGCTGCGAAGGGCGTTGGAAAAGGATTCGGTATGCGTCTGCAATTCACGCTGGTTGACCAGGCAGCTCTTGCTCAAATGGGTGTACTCGATCGGATCCTCTATGGTGAGAATATGATCGTGTCGGGTCGAGTTGATCAGATCGATCATGGCCGCCAGCGTTGTGGATTTGCCGGAACCGGTCGGACCGGTTACCACGACGAGGCCTTTTTTCATGCCGGCCATGTCATAGACCCCCTGCGGCATGCCAAGATCCTCGAGCGTGAAAATGCGCATGGGAATGGTCCGGAAGGCCGCGCCTATGCCGCGATTCTGTTGAAACAGATTCACTCGAAAGCGCGAAAGCTCAGGAACTTCGTAAGCAAAATCCATCTCGTGGCGTCTCAGGAACGTATCTCGCTGTTCGGGGTGGAGCAGAGCGATCAGGGCCGACGAAAGTTCCTCGGCAGCGAGACTCTGGCTCTCCATGGGCACCAGATCCCCATGAAGGCGCATCATGGGGAAGTGATCCGCGGTGAGATGAACGTCGGAGGCTCCCTTGTCGAACGCTTCCCGAAGATACGCGTCTACCGGCTTCACAATCAGGGCTCCATGATGTCGGGAGTCTTTTCCCTCACTAAGGGGTCTGACCC
>JBBIJR010000019.1:38291-49659 GCA_037445875.1 Bacteroidota bacterium
CAAGTCCGTCTTTTTCTTTTCGAGGGATTTGTTGGTAAACAACTTTCCCAGCAGCGGTATATCGCCCAGCAGCCATACTTTGTCTTTCGTTTCCACTTCTGTTTCCTTTAACAGGCCGCCGACCACGACGGACTCGTGATTCTTGACCATGACCTGGGTGCGGGCAAACCGTTTCGAGATAACCGGCTGGCGGTTGTCCTCCGGCCCGACGTATCCGATGACGTCTTCAATGGTAGGTTCGATCAACAAGGTCAACATCGAATCCGGATTGACCCGGGGGGTCACTTTGAGTTTGACGTCGACGTTCTTATCTGTAAAGCTGATGATGTCGCCGTTCACGCTGCGGCTGATCGTCTGCACGGGTATGATCGTTCCCACGGAGATTTCCGCCTTTTGATTGTCCATTGTTAGGATCTTGGGATTGGACAGAAGTTTCGAGTTGGTCTCGGTTTTGAGGAAATTGAGTGAAAACATCAGGCGATCCACGCTCAACTTGCCCATGATCAGGTTTTGGAGCTTGTCCTCCAGCGGCGCAATCAACGTATAATCGGTCTTGGTGCCCGGATCGTCGGGGTTCCTGGCGTCAATCGTTCTTCCCCCCACACTCGTAGGCAGGCCGACACCAAGTTTCTGATCGTCACCGAGGGACGTCTCATACATGCGAACCTCGATCATGATCTGCTGGGTCTGGGTGTCGACACGCTGAACAACGGAATCGATCGCCCTCACGCGGTCTGCGACATCGCTGACGACGAGGACGCTGCTTCGCTTCTCGTCCGAGACACCGTTCTTGACGCGGCTGAGAGCCTCCATCTTGCCCTTCTTCGTTAGTATGGGGGTCAGCGTTTCTTTGAGATCGTTTGCATCTACATAGTTCAGTTCATAGACGCGGGTGACGATGTGGGCAGACCGTTCGGTCTCCATGGGCTTGACGAAGATGATATTCCTTTCGACGTAATAGTCGTACCCGTTGGCCTTCAGAATAGTTTCGAGCGCCTCATCGATGGTCACGTCCGAAAAGTGAACGGTGACCTTGCCCTTGACGTCGTTGCTGGCGATGAGATTAAGATTATTCTGCTTGGACAGCATTCGCAACACGTTCAGTATATCTGCGTCCTTGAACGTCATACTCAGCTTCGGAGCGGCACCGGACGAGTCCTGGGCGAACGCCGCGGATCGAACACAAAAGATCCCGCCCATAATGAGGTAATACAGAATGGTCATGAATCTCAGGGTTTCCATAAAAAGGCCCTCCAGCCGGCGGATGGACAGCAACATTCAGTCGCCCTCCGGCAATAGTAACGTAAAACGGAAGTTGTCTTTTTGCATGACGACGCGGAGATCTTGAATTTCGACAATTGTATATCCGTCCACGCGATCGCCGACTCCGACGATCTGGTTGTTTATGATCGCAAAGCTCCTGGTTCCGTTGCTGGAGATGGCGGACACGCTGAACCGGTCCGTCTGTGGCGCGCTTGCGACCTCTACGATCTTCGAAAGATCCACAGGTGGTCGTAGCAGACGGATGACCCTTCCAAAAGGATCCCGCTTCCAGGTGGTGTACGAAACCGGAGATGCCACGGTCCTGCCGCCAGGTGCCATCAGCTCCGCGGACGTCGCGTTCGACGTTTTGTTATCCACAGTAATGGGAACTGAGACTGCCGCCTGCTTCCTGGGCCCTCTCGAACCGGAGGTTAGGACTTCGTACATCGCGTACGCCCCGACGACGGCCAGAACGATGAAGAGGCGCTTCTGAGTTTTGGAAATTGCCAATTGTGCCATGGCTTATAGCTCCGTGATTGCGTTAGGGGCCCGGATCCGGACCTTCGCACGCGCTTCAATAATAAGCGTGTTTTTCCGCCCTGAGGCCTGCATGCGAAAATCCGTCACTACGATGGCAAACGGAAGTTTCGGGAGACCTTCGACGAAGAGGCCGAAATCGAGATAACGTCCTTCGATCTCCAGCAGGAGCGGTAGTTCAAAGCTTTCGCTGGAACCGGCATAAAGGCGGGACAAGGAAAGCAAGGTATCGGTCGAGAAATCGATAGTTCGAAGCCGCATTTGAAACTGCTGCGCCAATTCGTTGAGTTGGGTCATGGCCGGCGAGATACTGTCAATGGCTAGAACACGATTTCTGAGATTGCGGACTCGCCATTCGACGCGCTGACGGTCTCGCTGCACGTCGGGAATCATCCTGATTTCGGCAAAAGACCGTTCTATAGAACGCTCGATCTTGTGGATGTCGTCGTCAGTCTGCCGGGCCGCCGTACGCACGCTGAGAAGACCAAACCACGTCCAAACAACCAGAGCGGAGAAGAAGCAAGCGGCCAAAATCCAGAATTTGGATTGTGCGGTCATGGTCACCTCACGCACTGAAGTTCGAAGTACAGCGTCTCATCGCCCTCCTCCCTTCGTTTCTGCCGAAGATGCACCTCACGGAAGAAACGGGAGCTTTCCAGCGCATGGATGAAATTGAGCAGGTAGATATCAGCAAAGAACACATCCTGGTATACCAGGCCATTGATCCAGAGCGCCTCCGGGGCGGGTTGGACGTCCGTGACCGCTCCGTTTTTTCTCATCTTCAGGTCCGTCTGTTGACGGTTCAACTCGGTGGCATTGTAGGAATCGCCCCATCGAAGTTCCGTCAACGCGATCTCTTCCGGCGTCACGTTGCTCAACAACAGCAGAATCCGACTGACCGTGGAATCCGCAGGCAGTTCCAGCGCAAGCCGCTGCTCGGCGGCGGCGAGCCGTTGCTTGACATCGACCAGACGGGAGTATTCCTGCGATTGTGCTTTTACCTGCTGCAGCGAGCGCTCCAGTTCGGTACGAACCGTACGGGCGCTCCGCAAGGACAACAGCATGAGCATGGTTCCGGTGGCGAGGCAAAGCAGCAGAGATAAGCCGATGTTCAGAAGCCACGAAACGGCGCGACGAAACCGGTTGTCCTTGATTACGACCTCGGGCAGAAAATTGTATTCCGCACCGGCGGAAAGGGCGGCCCCGATGGTGTTGAAGTGGCTCGTGAGGTTTGGCGGTTCATGATCAACCGGTTGTGGACCGAGCATCAGCGCGGGCGCCAGGGAAATGCCTTCCAGTTCGTGGCCAAGGTGAGAGCCAAGGAAAGCGCGAAGCTGCTTCAGGCGCGCCGAGTTACCGGTGACATACACACGGTCGAACGAAACATCGCGAAAGTTTTCCTTGTAGTGTGCGATGGACATGCTGATTTCAGCAGCCAATCGCTCGGCAACCGGGCGCATCATAACGCTGATTTCGGACAAGGGAATCCCATGCGATGTGTTTCCGGCGACGGGTTCCATCAGGAGTCCCATGTCCCGCTTGATGGCCTCCGCTTCGGTCCAACTGAGGGAGAACGATCGACTATCGAAAAATATGGTCTGGGTCAACGCGGCAGTGAATTGGTTTCCGCCGATGGGGATTTCGCGCGCGAACTGAAGAGTATCCTGCCTGAAGAAGCACAGATGGGTACTGTTGTAACCGATGTCGATGAGGAGGCTGTTTGCGCCCGCAACGGGCAGCCGTCGATACGCGTTCCACTGAGCAACCGCTTTGATGACCATTTTGGCGGGCCGCACGCGTCCGTAATCGAGGACACCGAGATACTCCTTGACCACCTCTTCTTTGACGGCGATCACCAGAACATGGAATTCCGAGGCGTGGCTCTGGCCGTCGTCAAGAATCACGTAGTGGAGAACGGTGGGAGCGTCGTTGAAGAAGTGAAGTTCCTTCTTGTTCTTCCATAGCAAGGCGTCACGGATTTCCTTCTTGGAAACCTTAGGCATTTTAAGCAATCGCAGATTGACGTCCGTGCCCCCAATGACAAGGATTACTTCCGAATCACGGAGATTGAGACGGCGGCCGATGGCTTTCACATACTCCCCACGAACCATGGTGTCGTGTTCCTTCCCGTCGGGAAGTGGTTCCTCCAACAGGTGCATCACTTCAACCGACGGGCCTCTTACCCGCAATTGGGAGGCGCGAATGGAGCGGGAGGCAATTTCCAAGCCGACATACGTTTTCGCGCGAAGCCGTTGAAGCAGGGATAGGGTTCCGGTTCGGACGGGCCTGTCATCCATCAAAGAGTTGTCTTCTGCGCCGCGGAAATGAAGCAAGGACTGAAAAACGGCGTCCGTTTCGCTGCCGGGCGCGACGATCCGGTGTTCGAAGTCTTGTCCCGAGGAGTCGGAATGACCGTTGTCCGGTTCGGACACGGGCGCGATGCCGATGCGCGATTCATCGGTGATGACGTCCATGAGCAGAACGCTCGACGGAGGCGTGTGGTCGTTATCACTGAGTTTAGACATATAATACCTCTTTGCGGCGAACGCTGTCAGCCAGCATATCGTCCGTGATCCGCAGAACCGGTTCCATCGTTTTTATCAGATAAGCGTGATAGCACAAGTTGATAGCCTTGCGGGGAAAACCCTGGCTGTAGTCGTAGATAAACTCCAGAGCGTCCCTGGTGAAGAGATCCTCGGCCGTGCCGCATTCCGATTTGCGAAGCCGATGGTCGATCATGTGGACCAATTCGTCCTTGCTCAGGGGCTGCAAGACATAGGAAGAAGCAATGCGGTCCATGAAATTGGGGGCACGGCGAATCTTCTCCGCAAACTCGATCTGGGCCAGGATGACTACCTGGATCAGTTTGAACGCGTTAGTTTCATAGTTCAGCAGCACCCGCAGCACTTCCATCATGGGCTCGCTCAGTTTTTGTCCTTCGTCAAGGATGAGGACCGGGATCTTTTTTTCGTTAATGCCCTTGAAGTAGAGGAAGCTCTGCAGCGCCTCTTTGTATTCGAGTACGGTCTGCGCCGTGCTCTTGATTTCGAACAATTGGGCCAGATGCTCCAGGAACTCCAGCTCGCTCTCGAATTGCGGATCGAGGATCATCCGGAAGATGTACTGACTGCGGTCCTGGAAAAGGCGGACGAGGATGCGCCCGACGGTGGTCTTGCCGGTACCGACATGCCCCAGAATAACGTTCATGCCGGATCGTTGACGGAGCGCGGACTCCAGCAGCTGGAGGCACTCCACGTGCTGCCGGGAGAAATAGAAGAGGTGGGGATCCGGACTGATGGAGAACGGATTCCGCTGAGTCACGTCGATGGTGGTGGTTGGCCAGAGGTGCATGGTGGGCCTCAGGATTCCGCCAGTACTACGGAGTTACGGCCGCCTTCCTTGGCCCGGTAGAGGGCCTGGTCGGCCTTCTCGATGAGCTCGTTGACGTGCACGGCGTCGTCGGGGAACGTGGAGACGCCCACGCTGATAGTAACACGTCCTCCCGGTTGGTTGTCCTGAAATTCGAAATGAGTCTGCTCAATCTCTTTTCGGATCTTCTCGGCAAGGACGCGGGCCTGACGCTTGCTCGTTTCCGGCAGGATGATGGCAAATTCTTCCCCTCCGTAACGGCACTCCATGTCACAAACGCGCGTCTGTGAACGCAACACATCGGCCACTTTTCGCAGGACGGCATCGCCGGCCTGATGACCGTTGGAGTCGTTGTATTTCTTGAAATGGTCTACGTCCATCAACACAAGGGACATTTTGAGAAGGTGCCGATACGAACGCTGGATTTCGCGGTCCAACTCCTGATTGAAAAAGCGCCGGTTGTAAAGACCGGTCAATCCGTCGGTCACGGCCTGCTGTCGGTAGGAACGGTAATTCTCCTGAAGAAAGTCGTACAGGTTCACGTTGCACAGGGAGCGGCCCGCGGACACGGCGTACTGTTGAAGAAGGTTCTTGCATTCGCGGAGGTGGGAGCGGTTCTGACGGCCCACCATCAGAAGAGCCGAGGTCTCGACCTGTGCGCGCGGACCGTCCGGAGATTCCTCGATATGGTCGACCGTGGATACGGGCAGCAGAAATATCACCTCGCATTCAAGAACCGATCGGAGACTGTGGAAATGTTGAAGCAGTTGATTGGCCTCTTCGAGCTGCTCGCGGATGTCGTCAACAATGCACAGGGTCTTGCCTTCCTGGAGTATCCGGGGATACGGTTGACGCTCGGTGGAGATATCCAGCTGGCTCAACATGGAGTACGAGACGTTGGCCCAGGATATCGGCACCATTTTCTGTTCGTTCTTGTCAGCAAACCATAGAATAGCGCTGTCGAAGTCCAAATCGTCGCACACCGAGCGGGTGATGGCCTGGATGAGTTCCTTCTTGTCCGTAATGGAGAGAAAACCGTTGATCGTTTCATTAAGTTTGAGCAGTAGTTCGTTGTGGTTCCGGGCACGAGTGAGCCGCTGTTTGAGCGACCGGTTCTCCTGGCGCAGCATCCGGTTTTCCTGAGCAATCGTGCTCAGCGTATATCCCATCTCCTCATGCAGGCGGTTGCGTATGTCTTCGACGCCTACGAATCTGCTTTGGTGCACCTCACCGCGGTCGGAGACGGAGGGTGGAGCAGTCGCGGGCGGAGGACAAACGGTGCCCGCAAGGTTCATGGAAGATAATTTGCGTGTTGTGTAACCCGCTTCCAGAGCGTGGTTCTTGACCAGCGCGAGGTCGGTGTAGAGCCAATGGTGAGAAGCGGTCTCGTGTCGGATGTCGATCGCAGGAGCGGAAGTCAGGCGTGTGTGAACCTTGGTGCCTGTGAAAAGACTGGGTGAGCCTGAGGAGTTCTTCATGGTCTTAGCCGATCAATAGTATTGATGCCACTGGCGCCAGTAAGTGACGTAGGGGGTGCCGGTGCCGGAAAAACGGCTGAAAAAGTTCACGATATAGGAACGACGGTAATACACGTTGATTTTTGTTTCGTTGCCGAGACCTTCAACGTTGGCGCCGCCGTATATGGCGCCGTACACGGTCTCCTTGTTGTGCAGATCGACATCGGATTGCTCCACGACCGAGACAGGATCCGGCAGGTAAAGAACCCCCTGGAGCTTCTGACTGTTCTTGAGCGCGACGTCGCCGTTGACAACGATGATACCGGAGATAGTCGCACTGTTCTTGACCTCGAGGTCGCCCTCGATATACACCACGTTGGGCGTGTCGGTCCTGACCCCTGAGGCGTTGACGTGGTAGAAGCCGGTATCCTGGCCGGAGGGATACACGGAACCATTCGAAAGGGACAAACTGCCGCTGAAATAATGCCCCTGCTGGATGGCGATCGTTTTTAGCAGATCGGTGTCCATCTCCGGCATGTTGGTCGCGAATTCGTAGGCGAGACCGGGATTAATGTTGCCCGCAGAGTCACGCACAGTGACGTCGTTCACGTCGCCGGACACATAAATGGCGAACTGACTGATATCAAAAAGCCGTGTGCGGAATCGCTGTTTGGTACCGTTCTGCCCATTGGTTGCGACCGCTGTGACCTGGAGCGTATCGTGCAACGACGGCAGCAGGGTGCTGTCTTCCGCGAACACCGTCACGCTGCTGCCTGCAATCGGGAGATTCGATTCGGTCCAATGCCAGTTGGCCGACTGAAACGCCCGCCGGATCCCGTATTCAAGCCCTGCCTGTCCTGAGTAGAACGACCTGACTTGCGTGACGTCTACCGTCACCAGGCTGCTTTGGGTATCGATCAGTTGCGCCATCGTGACGCCTAGGACGGTCAGGACCGCCACAAGCAGCACTGTGGTCGTCAACGTCGAACCCTGCTGGTCTTTCAGGATTGGAAGCAGTCGGGACATGGGAACTCTCGTGTATTGGTTTTGAATCTCTTTGCCCGACGGGTATCGAATGCAAGCCGCATACCGGAAATAGCCGACTCTCTTTGATATATATTATTTTGTATTTATGAGTGTTAGGAGAAGTGGGAACGAGAGGTCAACAATGGGAAAAGGGAAAAAAGACCGGAGCTATGGATAATCTCCATAGCTATCGGCAGTTCCGGAGAACTATTGCTCCCTGGAAGGTCGAAGATGTCTGTCCAAACTCAAAACTGGCCTGGTAATTTACGCGCGCGATGGAAGACGTAGGGGGGCCGGTCCACGCGGATCCGTCCCATTTGGAGTAAGAAAGCAAGAACCCGGAGATACCAACAGCAAATGCGGTGTTGTTCTTGTTCATTTGTTGATTGCCGTAAGTCAGATCAATCGTAGCACCCGACGTGTTGACGAACTTGAATTGCGATGACGTCGCGATCAGAATACTGTTCCGGTCCCGAACGTTTTTGATCTCGCGCTCAAGAAAGTCGGTCAGTTGGTCCATGCGTTGGATGGCAACGGATCGCCCTGCCACTTCGCTGTAGATGTCGGCGGACTGGATGAAAACGATGTAGACGCCCATAGACACAACGCTCAGCATCGCGATGGTGATGACCAGTTCCACGGCGGTATATCCCGATTCCCGGAAGGGAACCGGCCGAGGGCCGCAGCGGAGGTCGCCGCGAATGGAGTCGTCGTCGGCCATCAGTACCTCGTGATCCAGGTTTCGATCTGGACAGGTGTAATAAGGGCATGAGAGACCGTGACGACGACCTCGACATAGGCCACTCCGTTCAGAACCTTTCCAGTAGTGGTGATCGCTGTGGTCCTTGTGAAGCCGTCCGCCAGGCTCTCGGCGGGATACCGGCCCGGCGCGGTCACCCAGTTGTATCCGCGGGTGGGGGAGAGCCGGTCCGCCAGAATCTCCTCGATCTTCCGTTCGGCCATTCGCAGGGCCTGGGCGTCGGTATGGAATTCCGCGCTTCCGCTCATGCTTTGCGTGAACAGCAGAATGATGGATGGCAGAGCCAGTCCGACAAACAACATCGTCACGATGACCTCGATCACCGTGTAGCCTCCCTGGCACCTTCGCAGTTTCCGGCTGATGGCGTGTATTCGTGTCATCTATTTTCCTCCCATATGCCCGAGCATGTCCCACATGGGCATGAAGATCGCCAGCGCAATGAAAAGGATTACGGCGCCCAGCAGCACGGTGATCAAGGGCTCGATGAGGGTCGTGAGGTTCTTGATCGTGTAGTCGACTTCCTCGTCGTAGTATTCCGAAATATTGGCCATCATGCTGTCTAATGCACCTGATTTCTCCCCGATGGCTATCATCTGAACGACGATGGGCGGAAATATCTCGCTGCGGCGGAGGGGCTGCGCGAGTCCCTGGCCTTCCTTCACGCCGTTCAGGACACGATAAATCTCGTCGGCGATGATGACATTTCCGACGGTTTCCGCAATGATGTTGAGGATCTGGAGTATCGGCAGCCCGCTCCGGTTGAGGGTCTCGAAGGTCTTGGATACGCGGGAAATCGATGTCTTGACGTACAGAGGACCGAAGATTGGGAGTTTCATTTTCTTGCCGTCCCAGAACCGGATTCCGTACGGAGTCTTGAGAAAATAGCGGGCACCGATCGCCAACGCGACGGCCAGAGGGATCACGATGAACCAGTACTCCGTGATAGCTGTGTTGATTCCAATCAGAATCTGCGTGGGCAGCGGAAGGTCGACTTTCATCTTCTTGAAGATGTCCACGAACTTGGGCACAACGAGGAGAATCAGCACGACAAATGCGACCACTATCCCGCCCACGACGATGAGAGGATAGCGCGTTGCCTTCTTGATCGATGTTTTGATTTCCAGTTCGTGACTGAGGAATCCGACGAGGCGGATGAGCACCTCATCCAGCATACCCCCGATCTCACCCACACGAATCATATCCACGTACAGAGTGGAGAACACCTTCTTGTGCGATTTCATCGCTTCGTGCAGCGCTTTTCCACCCTCGACGCCTGCGATGACGTCCCGGATGATGGTTTTCATGGCCTCGGAGTTCGCCTGCTCCTCGAGAGCCTGAAGGCACGAGACGAGGGGCACGCCGGCCTTGAACAGCGTTGCAAACTGTTTGGTGAAAACAATGAGTTCCTTGGCATCGACACGGGTGGAGGGTGGGGCAGGGCCGAAAAGCCCTGCTCTCCGTTCGGAGATCTGCAGGGGCAGGTAGTTCAGCCGATCCAGGTGCTCCGTAACGAACCCAATGTTCGGCGCCTCCAGCGTGTCGACGACAACCTGGCCGGAATTATTGATCGCGCGATACATAAACTGGGCCATGGCCTCTCCTAATCCGTTGTTACCCGGATGACTTCCTCGAGTGTCGTCAGGCCCTGGAGTACTTTGGCAATTCCGTCCTGTCGAAGCGTGCGCATGCCGTTCTCAATTGCCGCGGTCCTCACCCGGGACGCCGATGCGCGGTCGATCGTCAAAGCCCGGATTTCATCGTTGACAAGGAGAAGTTCGTATATGGCCAGGCGTCCCTTGTAGCCGCGCCGATCGCAGTACGGACAACCGCGCGGTTGGAAGATGGGATTTCGCGGGCCGGTACGGAGGTTCAGCATGCGCAGAGCGGCCTCACTGGGTTCGGCGGGTTCTTTGCATTTCGGGCAGAGACGCCGGACCAGCCGCTGGGCCAGCACGCCCGAAAGGGCGGAGGCGGTCAGGAAAGGTTCAATGCCCATGTCGGTCAGTCGGTTGATGGCGCTGGGGGCATCGTTGGTATGAAGCGTGGAGAAGACCAGGTGTCCCGTCAGGGCGGATTCAATCGCGATGTGTGCGGTTTCTTTGTCCCGAATTTCGCCGACCATGATCACGTCGGGGTCCTGGCGCAGAATCGAGCGCAATCCGGCGGCAAAGGTGAGACCGATCTTGGGATTGATTTGACACTGGCGGATGAGGTCCAGCCGGTACTCGATGGGGTCTTCAACCGTAATGATGTTCTTGTCGACGGAGTTGATGCTGCTCAGCGCCGAATACAGCGTGGTCGTCTTGCCGCTCCCCGTCGGACCCGTGACGAGAATGATACCGTTGGGACGGTGGATCAGTTCGTCGAAAAATATCAGCGTGTTCTTGTCGAATCCTATGTCCTTAAACGAGATCGTCACGGAACTCTTATCCAGGATCCGCAGGACGATGTTCTCCCCGTTGATGGTTGGAAATGAAGAAATCCGGAAGTCGACGTTCTTGCCGCCGATGCGAGTCTGAAACCGGCCGTCTTGCGGGAGCCTCTTTTCAGCGATGTCAAGGCCCGACATGATCTTGAATCGTGATAGGATCGCCGATTGCAGGCCCTTGTCCAGCGTGAAGGATTCTTTCATCATTCCGTCGATCCGAAAACGGACCATCAATTTTTTTTCTTCAGGCTCAATGTGGATATCGCTCGCGCCCTCTTTTACGGCGGCCCCGATGATCAGATTCGAAAGGCGGATAATGGGGGTATCCTGGGCTGCCTCCACCAACGCCTCCCTCGATTGCTCTTCCTCTGCCGGCCCGACCGCCTCGATATCGAGCTGAAAATCCTTGATGGCGTCTTCCACTTCGGTCTGCAGGGCGTCGCTGGAGTTCTTGAAAATGCGGGCAGACGTCTCTTGGAAATCCTGATCGGCACAGAGCATGGGGGACACCTGAAGTCTGGTTATCTG
>JBBIJR010000020.1:0-11809 GCA_037445875.1 Bacteroidota bacterium
CTCCAATCTGATGAGGTTTGAGTTCGATCCGGAGCAAGTCGTCTCAACCGCGTACGCGAACTACGCACTGAACGCTTCGGCCTCGATCGAGCGCCTACGTGGCTTAGCGACCGGAACGACCAGCGTCGCCGCGATCTACACGCGGGATCTAGTCAAGCTACCTATGATCGTCCCCAGCCCCGCCGAACAACGCGCCATCGCCGAGGCGTTGTCGGATGTGGATGGGTTGCTCGAGGCGCTGGAGGCGCTGATCGCCAAGAAGCGGGCCATCAAGCAGGCCGCCATGCAGCAACTCCTCACCGGCAAGACCCGCCTGCCGGGCTTCAGCGGGGAGTGGGAGACGAAGCGGTTGGGGGAAGTCGCGGACATCGAGATGGGCCAGTCTCCGAGTTCGGCGTTCTACAACACGAACGGAACCGGGCTCCCGCTGATTCAAGGCAATGCCGACATTGCCAACCGTCGCACGATTCGGCGGATCTTCACGACACAGATCACTAAGCGAGGCCGGCGTGGAGACATCCTGCTGTCGGTGCGTGCGCCGGTTGGGGAAGTGTCCCGGGCAACGTTTGACGTCTGCCTGGGTCGTGGTGTTTGCGCCATCAGGTTCCCGAACGACTTCCTGTTCCACTACCTGGTCTACCTCGAGCCGTCATGGGCCAGGCACTCAAAGGGGTCGACCTTCGACTCGGTGAACTCCACCGATGTTCGGGCAGTGGAGGTCTCCTTGCCGGATGACAACGAGCAAGCCGCAATCGCCACCGTCCTTTCCGACATGGACGCCGAGATCGCTGCCCTCGAAGCCCGTCGCGACAAGACCCGCGCCATCAAGCAGGGCTTGATGCAGCAACTCCTCACCGGCCGCGTGCGGCTGGTGAAGCCGGAGGCGGCGCCGGCATGCTGAACACTTTCGCCAGGTTCCTGCTCGTCTCGACCTCGTTGTCACCGCTCCTTGGAGCTGTGGCCGTGAACCAGTTCGCCCGAGGCGAGCCGGCGACGCGCTGGGGCGCCTGGCTGGCGGTGGCCATTCTGCTGGTGTTCCTGTGCTGGGCACTGCTGCGGTATGCCGCGAAGAACGCTCAGCACCACCAATTCCACATCAAGGAGTTCGAGCGCAACGACAAGGAGGTGCTCGCATTCCTGGTCACCTACCTGCTGCCGTTCCTGTCCACCGAGAAGATGGGGTTCGCCGGAGACTGGCTGACGGGAGCCTACGTGCTGGCGATCATCTTCCTCGTCATCGCACACGCGGGTGCATTTCATTTCAACCCGGTGATGGGATTGCTCGGTTATCACTTTTATGCCGTCAAGAACGCCGACGGCGTTTCGCATTTACTTGTCAGCAAGGACGAGCTCAGGCGGCCGGGCCGTGACGTGAAGACGGTGCGCCTTGCCCATGGCATCTATCTGCACACGGGAGGTGCTGATGCTTGAGAACTTCCAGCTCGCGGCGATCGTCAGACAAGCCGGACACACTCGCCTCCTGCGAATACCGCTGCATCAGGCCCTGCAGGCCCAGCTTGCCGAAGCCTGGTGGACCCAGTACAAGGCATTCGTAAACAACGTTGACGAGATCGAGTTCAACGCCGGCTACACACCGGAAGCGCATGAGCGCTTCCGTTTGAGCGACTACCAGCCACCGGATTGGTTGAGCAAGGAGGACAGCCAATCCGCCGGCGATCTTGATGCGATCACCAACGACGACGCCTTGCTCGACGCCACAAGGGGACTCGTGGCCTTTGCCCGTGATGATGATGGAGCTGAGGTCGTTCTTTTCCAGAACTTCAGCCGGTCCCACGTCATCCGGCCGGGCCGTTTCCTGTTTCTTCAGAACAACACGTACGAGACGACGGAGCGACCGGGTCTGACCCTCGACACCAAGCTGAGCGCCGTCTACCACCCGGCCGATCAGAGGCTACTGTTTCACAGCTTTCGGACTGTCAACACATTCTTGCCGCTGGCCGAATTCTACGAAGAGGCATCGGAACAGCAGATTCGCGAGATTCTCGGCCACAAGTTGCTCGCGGCGGAAGATGCAGATGCCTTGGCAGTGGATTCCAACCAGTGGTTCCGAAAGCGCTTCGCAATGCTCAGGGATTCGGGTGTCCTTGAAAACTATTCCGCGAAACAGATCCAAGCTCGCTCCAAGGGATACGACGTGGAGGTTCGCGTATCAAAGGGAGCGATCGTCGTTCCGGCCGAAAGGGTGGCAGCGAAGAAGCTGTTGCAGTTCCTGAACGAAGAGCTTTTCCGGGGCGCCATCACGGAAACGCTGTACGAGACGAACTCAAAGCGGGAAGCTGACTGATGACGGGCGTCGGCCAGCGCGAGATCCAGACCCAGCAGCGGGTGATCGCCTTTCTGCGCGACGCGCTTGGCTACGCCTACCTCGGCCACTGGAAGGACCGGGAGGGCAACAGCAACATCGAGGAGGACCGGCTCACCGCCTGGCTCCGGCGGCAGGGGCACGACGACAAGCTCATCGGCCGCGCGCTCTTCGAGCTGAACAAGGCCGCGGCCCTGGGCGGCAGCAAGACGCTCTACGACGCCAACCGCGAGGTCTACGGCCTGCTGCGCTACGGCGTGAAGGTCAAGCGCGAAGTCGGCGAGCAGACCGTCACGGTCTGGCTGGTGGACTGGGAGCACCCCGAAAACAACGACTTCGCCGTCGCCGAGGAGGTGACGGTGTACGGCGTCCATACCAAGCGGCCCGACCTCGTGCTCTACGTGAACGGCATCGCCCTTGGCGTGCTGGAGCTGAAGCGCTCCATCGTCTCCGTGAGCGAGGGCATCCGGCAAAGCCTGGACAGCCAGAAGAAGGAGTTCATCCGCCCCTTCTACACCACGGTGCAACTCGTCATGGCGGGCAACGACACCGAGGGGCTGCGCTACGGCGTGATCGAGACGCCGGAGAAGTACTGGCTGCGCTGGAAGGAAGCGGAAGCGCCCGCCGAGGTGCTGGCGGCGGCCGGCGACAACCCGCTGCTGCGCGAGATGGGCCAGCTCTGCGGCAAGGCGCGGCTGCTGGAGATCGTCCACGACTTCATGGTCTTCGACGCCGGCATCAAGAAGACCTGCCGCCACAACCAGTACTTCGGCGTGCGTGCGGCTGAGAAGCGGGTGCGCTCGCGCGAGGGCGGCATCCTCTGGCACACCCAGGGCAGCGGCAAGAGCCTGATCATGGTCTGGCTCGCCAAGTGGATCCGCGAGCACGTGAAGGACGCGCGGGTGCTGATCCTCACCGACCGCACTGAGCTCGACGAGCAGATCGAGAAGGTGTTCAAGGGCGTGAGCGAGAGCATCCACCGCACGAAGAGCGGCGCGGACCTGGTGCGGGTGCTGAACGCGAGCGAGGAATGGCTGATCGGCTCGCTCATCCACAAGTTCGGCGCCTCGGAGGAGGGCGACATCGACGCCTTCCTCGCGGACATCCAGGGCCACCTGCCGAAGGGCTTCCGCGCCAAGGGCGAGATCTTCGTCTTCGTGGACGAATGCCACCGCACCCAGTCGGGCAAGCTGCACCATGCGATGAAGGCGCTGCTGCCCGGCGCGATGCTGATCGGGTTCACCGGCACGCCGCTCTTGAAGAGCGACAAGCGCCGCTCGATCGAGACCTTCGGCCCCTACATCCACACCTACAAGTACGACGAGGCGGTGCGCGACGGCGTGGTGCTCGACCTGCGCTACGAGGCGCGCGACATCGACCAGAGCATCACCTCGCCGGCCAAGGTGGACCAGTGGTTCGAGCTGAAGACCAAGGGGCTCACCGACGTGGCCCGCGCTCAGCTCAAGCAGCGCTGGGGCACGATGCAGAAGGTGCTCTCCGCGCGCGACCGGCTGGAGAAAATCGTCGCCGACATCCTGATGGACATGGCCACCCGCGACCGGCTGAAAAGCGGGCACGGCAACGCGCTGCTCGTCTCCGGCAGCATCTACTCGGCCTGCCGCTTCTTCGAGATGTTCCAGCGGACGGACCTGGCCGGGAAGTGCGCCATCGTCACCTCCTACCGGCCGCAGCCGGCCGACATCAAGGGCGAGGAGAGCGGTGAGGGGCTGACCGAGCGGCTGCGGCAGTACGAGATCTACCGGAAGATGCTCGCCACCCACTTCAACGAGCCGGAAGAGACGGCGATGTCCAAGGTGGAGCAGTTCGAGCAGCAGGTGAAGAAGCGCTTCATCGAGCAGCCCGGGCAGATGAAGCTGCTGATCGTCGTGGACAAGCTGCTCACCGGCTTCGACGCGCCGCCTGCCACCTACCTCTACATCGACAAGAACATGCAGGACCACGGGCTGTTCCAGGCCATCTGCCGCGTGAACCGGCTCGACGGCGAGGACAAGGAGTACGGCTACATCATCGACTACAAGGACCTGTTCCGCTCGCTGGCACAGTCAATCAAGGATTACACAGGCGAGGCCTTCGGAGGGTACGACAAAGAAGACATTGCGGGCCTGTTAAAGGACCGGCTGCAACAGGGGCGGGAGCGACTGGAGGAAGCGCGCGAAGCGGTAAACGCGCTGTGCGAGCCGGTGGAGCCGCCGCGCGATACGGCCGCCTACTTGCGCTACTTCTGCGCTTTGGAGAGCGGCAATGCCGAACAGCTCAAAGAGAACGAACCGAAACGCGTGGCGCTGTACAAGCTGGCCGCCGCCTACCTGCGGGCCTTCGCTAACCTGGCAAACGAGATGCGGGAGGCGGGCTACACCGACACTGACGTAGAGGTGATCAAGAGCGAGGTGGACCGCTACGAGAATGTCCGGCAGGAGGTGAAGCTCGCCAGCGGCGACTACGTGGACATGAAGATGTTCGAGCCGGCCATGCGCCACCTGCTCGACACCTACATCCGCGCCGAGGAGAGCGAGAAGGTCTCGACCTTCGACGACCTGACGCTGGTGGAGCTGATCGTCGAGCGCGGCGAGGCGGCGGTGGAAACGCTGCCCGACGGTATCCGCAAGAACCGGGAGGCGATGGCCGAGACGATCGAGAACAACGTCCGCCGGCTCATCATCGACGAGATGGCCGTCAACCCGAAGTACTACGAGAAGATGTCGGAGCTGCTGGACGCCCTGATTGAGCAGCGGCGGCAGGAAGCCGTCGACTACCAGGCGTATCTGAAGAAGATCGTCGAGCTGTCGCGCCGGGTGAGCAAGCCGGAGAGCCAGTCCAGCTACCCCGCCGCCATCAACACGGGAGCGCTCCGTGCGCTGTACGACAACCTCGATGGGGCACTGGCGTTCGCAGTCGGGGAACCGGAGGCCCCCTATGGGGACGCCCAGCCGTTGTCCGCCCGGGAGAAGGCCGCGCTCGCGCTGGACCGCGCCATCCGTGCCGTGAAGAAGGCGGACTGGCGCGGCAATCGGTTCAAGGAACGCGAGGTCCGCAATGCCATCCAGGCCGCGCTTGGAGCGGACGACGTTGTGGTCGAACGGATCTTCGAAATCGTGAAGGCGCAGCGTGAGTACTGACCGCCAGGAGATCCAGATCGCCGGCATCGCCGTCGAGGTGGTGCGCAAGGAGATCAAGCACCTTCACGTAGGGGTCTACCCGCCCGCGGGCCGGGTCCGGGTAGCAGCCCCCCTGCGTCTCGACGACGAGGCGGTGCGGCTGGCGGTGGTCTCGCGCCTGGGGTGGATCCGGCGCAAGCAGAAGGGCTTCGCCGGGCAGGTCCGGCAGTCGCAGCGAGAGCTCGTGACGGGCGAGAGCCACTACTTTCAGGGACGCCGCTACTTGCTCGCTGTGAAGGAATGCGATGGTGCTTCGGAGGTGCGGCTCGTTGGCAAGTCGTCGATGGAACTGCGCGTTCCTCCCGGATTCGACCATGCTCAACGGGATGCTGTGTTGCAGCGCTGGTACCGTCGCCAGCTGAGAGCGCTACTCCCGCCGCTGCTCGCCAAATGGGAGCCCAGGATTGGAAAGACGGTGGCCGCGGTGCGGATCAAGAAGATGAAGACACGCTGGGGAAGCTGCAACGCCGACGCCGGGCGAATCTGGATGAACCTCGAGTTGATCAAGAAACCCGTGGCGTGCCTGGAGTACGTTCTGGTCCACGAGTTGGTGCATCTGTACGAGCGGCATCACAACGACCGATTTCTGGAGTGGATGGATACGTTGCTCCCTGCGTGGCGTGTTCATCGTGATGAGCTGAACCGCACGCCGCTCGCGCATGAGGAGTGGACTTACTGATGAAACGGCTCTGCATAACAACCGGTTGCAGCGGACGGTCCGCTGCGCGCCGCCGCTGATGCTGAGCGTTCGGCGTCATCAGACCAGCCGTGAGGACTTGTTGTATATGAAGACCCGGTACTACACCGCCTGTAGTCTCGACGGCTTCATCGCGACCGAGGACCATTCACTGGAGTGGCTCTTCCAGCTTGGTGACATCAACGACACCGGCTATCCGGATTTCATCAAGGAGGTGGGCGCACTCGCAATGGGCTCGTCTACCTACGAGTGGATGGTTCGGCACGTCATCAGACCGGTCACCGAGTCAGGTGCTCCGTGGCCTTACTCTCAACCAACCTGGGTGTTTTCGACCCGGTCCCTCCAAAGCGTAACGGGAGCGAACCTGCACTTCGTACGCGGTGACGTGCGTCCGGTTCACGATCAGATGATCCGGGCAGCGGGAGAGCACAACATCTGGCTTGTTGGCGGGGGTGATTTGGTCGGCCAGTTCTATGACGCTGGGCTGCTGGACGAAGTTATCGTCCAAGTAGGGTCAGTAACCCTGGGAGCTGGCAAACCACTGCTTCCACGCCGCATCGTCTTTCCACTGCTGTCGTTGACTTCCGCGCGTGCCATCGGGTCTGGGTTCGCAGAACTCAGGTACAGCGTGCCGCGCAAGGAGGAGGCACCAGAGTAGTCGGGTACGGCCAACAATGACGCCGAACAACAGCATGCAGCGGACGGCGCTGCGCGCCGCCGCTGAACGGAAGCGTTCGGCAGACCCCGGATCATACAACAATACACTTGACACGTGACAGGTTACAGATGTATATTGGAGCATGATCCGCTCCATCAAGCACAAGGGCCTTCGCAGGTTCTATGAAGATGGTGATGCTTCCAAAATCGATGCTCGGCACCGAAAACGCCTTAGATTGATCCTGACGGCTCTGGATGCGGCGACACAAGCCGCGGATATGGGATTTCCCGGCTCAGACTTACACGCTTTGAAGGGTGATTTGGCGGGATACTGGTCCGTTTCAGTGAGCGGTAACTGGAGAATCATTTTTAGATTTGTTGAACACGACGCATACGATATTGATTACTTAGACTATCATTGATGAAAGGACCAATGATGAGAATGAAACACCCTGCTCATCCCGGTGAAGTGCTAAAGGACCTCTATCTGGCGCCTTTGAATCTGACGGTTACCGAAGCGGCCGCAGCATTAGGCGTTACCCGCAAGGCGTTTTCGGAGTTGGTCAATGGTCGATCCGGCGTAAGTGTAGAAATGGCCTTACGATTGGCCAAAGCCTTCAAAACCAGCCCGGAGTATTGGCTCAACATGCAACAAAGTTATGATTTGGCTTTGACCGTTTCGAAGGCAAAACTTGGTCGAGTCAAGACCCTGTACGAACCAACCGAAGTGTGATGACCCCGGTCCTTCGCCCTGTGGCTGCTGGCCAGAGTCAACATTCGGAGGTGGAACGAGAGGACGCTTGAGTGATCCACTAACGGACAGCCGAGGAGGCCCGGCGGGCATGCAGAGGACTAGAAAAAGCCGCCTAACCGGAGCCAGGCGCACGGTTTAGCCGTTTTCGCTCAGAGGAACCCATGGATACACACCGCATCTTCAAGATGGCTTTCGCCAACGTGTACCCGCACTACGTCCAGAAGGCGGAGAAGAATGGGCGCGCGAAGCAGGAAGTCGACGAAGTCATCTGCTGGCTGACGGGTTACAGCCCCCAGGCGCTCGCGAAACAGATCAAGGAGAAGAAGGACTTCGAGACGTTTTTTCGCGAGGCCCCATCTTTCCATCCCAACGCCGGCAAGATCACCGGCCTCATCTGCGGCGTACGCATCGAAGAAATCGAAAACCCGCTGATGCGGAAGATCCGCTGCATGGACAAGCTGGTGGACGAGTTGGCCAGGGGCAGGCCGATGGAGAGGATTCTACGCAAGTGATTCCCCCTCTCCATCGTGCGCGTGTAGTTGAGTTACCGCGGCCTTTCACGAGATACGCCACGCCGATTCGATCGCGCGACTCCGCACCGTAGATGCGGATAGGGACGTTCCCGACACACCGCCCTTCGACGAGTTAGCTGCCGTGCATCAGACTCGAATAAAAAGACGCAATCATGTCCACGCAAGATGAAATAGACGAACTGTACAGACAGGTGGAGCACGATCGGTATCTGATCCGCTATCATGCCTGCAACCAACTTCTGAAATGTCATGGTTTCAAGGAAGAGATCCCGGAATTTCGTTCCATTTTTCTCAACATCCTCAGCAAAGACATGGATCATCCGACGGAAGGCGAAAAGCAAAACTTTGCCGGGGCTGCTGCTCAATTGAAACAGTTGTTCGTCGAGAAGGATCGGCCGGTGGAGTACGAACATTTTACTCCTGAACAGCTCAACGACACATTGATCGAAGCGTGTTCGAAATCTCAGACCGACTTAAATCTATTGAAGCGCCTGGTTGCATTGGGTGCGGATGTGAATCATCGTGATCGATCCGGCGCAACGCCGCTCATGGTAGCCTCGAGCGCTAACGAAGAGATTGTTTCCTTCTTCATCGATGCCGGCGCACGTCTCAATGAGAACTACCCCCATTCTCAACATACCCCGTGGCTGCATTTTGTAAAACATGCTTCGGCAGCATTGATTCAAAAAATGATCGAACACGGCGCGGAGATCCATGCTCGTGACAGCAACGGGCAAACGGCGCTGCACCTCGTTGCAGAAAAACCTCATCGTGTGGACGGGCTCCAGCTGCTGCTCTCGCGAGGAGCGGATATTCACGCTCTGGACCATCAGGGTCAGCATGCGCTGATGTACGCGGTAGGATTCGGCAGCAGGGAAGCGGCGGAGATTTTGATCAAGGCCGGTATAGATGCCAATGCCGCGAATTCGTCTGGCGACACAGCGCTTCACCGCGCCGTGGAACGGGAACGTCCCGAAATGGTCGAACTGCTGCTGCAGTACCGCGCCGATCCGTATCATCCAAATGCGAAGGGCCAAACGCCGTATCAGTTGGCCATAGACAAAGGGTCGCCTTTGGCTAAACGGCTGGATGCAGCCGCCTACGAGCGTTACCTGCTCAGCGAGGACCATTCCAACATCCAGCGTATTCGAAAAACCATCATCGAGTCTCTCCAATTGGGTCGCGTTTTCACGTCATCGGATCACGAGGGCGTAACCAGAATTTACTTTAATGAGCATGATGGCAAGTTCTACCATGCGAGGCAGGATCACAATTATGCCGAGAGCCTTTCACCCTATGCTCATGAAGAGGATGTGCTGCAGGAACTCTATAACACGACGAAGTACGGCTGGGATAAAGAAATCAAAGTGTGGGAAGATATCCTGAGTCGTCTGCAATGAGCCATAGCGTTGCAGAAAGGCCATTGGTTTCAGGATCGAGGGCATGGATTGGAATGAAGTTAATATCTCAGGACACCGCGATCCCCGTCTCCGCGCATCCATCGTCGCCGGCGGCGGATGGAGCCGGTGGGAGCGAGTCGTCAGATGGGTGTCACTCCTGCGTTGAGTTCTGCTTATGAGACTTCGAGGGTTGTTACAGTCTGACCCTTCTGCTAAGCTAAGTATATGGACGAGCCTTGGGGTGCTTGTTCTCATGGCGGTCTTCACGCTGGTTAGTCTCGCCGCGTTGTTGTCGGACAACGTCGCCCGGGTGGACGGCTCGAGGCTTATCAACACCGGTTACGCTGCGTTGTCGGTCTTCGGTGAAATCTTAGCGCTGATTGGGATCATTGCAGCACTGAGCGCTGTCCGACGCAAACGTGGGTTCAGTCTTGCCCTCATCCTCGGACTGACAGGGAACCTAATCGGTTTTTTTTTTGTTTCTGCCGGCCACCCTGGCGCTGCTGCTTACAGGCTTCTTGAGCCTGCTGGAGTATTTCTGAAGTCGGGCCTCTCCAGAGCTGTGACCATTTCCTGTGGGGTGCGGGAGTTTAAGGATCTCGAGTCGAATGAGACCTCGCAACGCTCCGGAAGCCAGCGCGATACGGACCGTCGTCTTGATGGGTATCATCGTCGGACTGCTCTGGCTGAAACAACGTAGGACTCAACGAGGGCACAGTGCGTCCTGACCACGGCATCATTGAAAGTTTCGTGTGGCGGATGATCGGTTCGATGAGTACTTTGAAAGGCCGTCTGCGAAAGCGTCCTTATCTTCACAAAGAGTAGTCATCAGAATTCTCAGCAGCTCAAGCGGATCCCAACCGGGGAGCGTGAAATTGTGGAAGGGATGGGTGCATAACTTGCAGTCGTACTTGTCGACGGCTTAGTAATCGCTTCATGATGGACATAGCATGTCACGAGGTCCCAACCCCTCCCTGCTCTCCCCTTGCGCGAAAATGGTCATCTCGATTATGTGAATCCTGACCCGCACACGGGGAGGGTCGGGGAGAGGTTCGAGCAGGTGTAAACAGTTTCATGCCCTCATGAGTAGTTGCCTTGTTATGCTTTTGACGGAAAGTCGAGCAGGGCGGCTGAAGCAGGGTCTCAGGACATCACGCATACCCAAACGTATGGAGAATACATGAAAGGCATATCGCTGCATGTTGCCCTGCTGTTGTCGCTCCTGCTCAGCGGCAACCCGGCCTACGGCCAGGACTCTTCCCGGGCCGGTCCGAAAAGGCCGCGAACGGCGGATGATTACAAACCCCGCACCTTGAAGGAACTCGCCGCCACAGGACCGGATGCATCGAGTCTTGGTAACAAGGAAGAAACGATGATCGTGCACGCCATGACCCTTCCATCGCGAGCCCGCGTGACCTATTCAGACCGTGCGAGAACACTGCCGGAAATAAAGAAGGAGGTCCTTCGCCAGTGGGCGCGGCTCTATGCGGGCTTCCCCGAGGGCTACACCGGGCCTTACGTTACGGAAGTTCTTTTCAGCGAGGACGGAGTGGAGTACTGGCTGGCTGTCCGGAAGGAGTCACGGGAAGAGTTCGCGCGGGGGATGAGAGCAGGAGATGAAGTGGACCTGTATGTGATTCGAGTAGGTGCGGCAAAGATTTCCGATCGGTGGGAGACGGTGGTTCTTGTCGAGAGTTTTCAAAGGGTGAAGTGATCTGCAAAGATGCGGCTCTGGAGTATTCATCCGAAGTACCTTGACGCACAAGGCCTCGTCGCCCTGTGGCGCGAGTCCCTTCTTGCGCAGGCCGTGCTGCAGGGAAGGACGAACGGATACCGTCATCACCCTCAACTTCGCAGGTTCCGGGATCATCGTTCTCCCATCGCCGCGATAGCCGAGTACTTGAGGGGTATCCACGACGAGGCCGCCCGGCGCAAGTACCGCTTTGCAGCCGGTAAGATCAACGGTTCAAGAACACGAGTTCGGATCGCCGTCACCCGAGGCCAGATGCTGTTTGAGTGGCATCACTTGCTTGAAAAACTCCGAACGCGCAGTCCGGAGCAATATGCTCGGCTTGCGAGCGTCGCACGTCCGCGGCCGCACCCATTCTTCCGTGAAGTCCACGGCACGGTTGAATCATGGGAACGACCAAAGCCATCGGCCAGCCAGGCTGCTTGCGTCTCCGAAGACCGCACACGGATTTGCACGAATGGAACGGGTTAGCACGGATAATAACCATGTTTGAATCCGTGTACGTTCGTTCAATCCGTG
>JBBIJR010000020.1:11909-48246 GCA_037445875.1 Bacteroidota bacterium
TGTATCCGTGTTCTATCGTATTCGAAAACGGCACACGGATTTACACGGATCAAACGGATTCGCACGGATAATACCAAGGGTGAACAATCCGTGGTAATCCGTCTAATCCGTGTGTATCCGTGTTCTATCGTATTCGAAAACGGCACACGGATTTACACGGATCAAACAGATTCGCACGGATGATACCCATGTCTGAATCCGTGTACATCCGTTCAATTCGTGTTCATCCGTGTTCCATGTTTCTTCCGCCCGAGATAAAAAAAAGCGCAGGTCCGTGACTACCTGCGCTTTGTGGCAGCTGCACGCATTCGACGCACAGCCATCTCCCTACCTAACAAAGGAGATTCTTTCCTAATCCCGCCTTATTTGATGAGCAGCATCTTGCGCGTCCGCTTGAAATCGCCGGACTCGAGTCGATAGAAGTACACGCCCGATGCGACGTCCGCCGCATTCCACTGCACTTCATACGCACCCGCTGCTTTGAACCCGTCCACCAGCACGGCCACTTTCTGGCCCAGGACATTGTACACCGTCAGCTTTACCCTGGCGTCGCTGCGCACATCGAAACGGATGGTCGTGTTCGGATTGAAAGGATTCGGGAAATTCTGCCTGAGCACGAAATCCGACGGCGTGCCGCCAACCTTGACGGCGTTGTCCTTCACGTCCACGACGACGCCGAGTTCGGACAGGGCCGTCCACCCGCCGATCCAGTTGTTGCTAGGGCCGAAGGCGCCGTAGTAATCGGCCTGCGTCCACCAGGGGTCCGCCGGCAGGGCCTTGCGCGGCAGGGTATAAGCCGGACTGCCCGCCAACGGACGGAAATCGCCTCCCCCGCCCGCCACACGCGTCAGGTTGGTGAACTGCGGATCGGCGATCGTGTTCGCGTGGCCGCCGTTGGAGAGGTAGGTGTACTGGAAGTTCTTCGAGACGAACTGATTGAACGCGGTATAGCCAGCGCCTTTGTACCAGAGATTGTTCTGATGGACCAGTTGATCGACGCTGTCGATGAGGCGGTTGTAGCACGTGGCGCCGGAGCCGGAGTCGATGTTGAAGTTGTTGGTGCCCTGGAAATCCGCGAAAATGCTGTTGAAGATGCGGCCGCCGGCAAATTCCTTGTACCGCACCGCGTTGCCGCCCGCCGTGGCCGTGTCCCCGCGTCCGATGAACGTCACGTTGTACATCGCCGGATTGGACAGGGGCGGATTGGTGAGGGCGCCGACGTCGCCGCTGTCGAATTCGCCGATGTTGTCGCCTTTGTTCCGCGCCTGCAGCGCAAACCAGAACTGATGATTCCCGCGGAAACCGTGGTCGTAGTCGAACGCATCGTCGTCGGCAAACACGGACGCCAGGTACCGCGTGTTACACGTGCCGCCGAAGAACTCGAACCCGTCGTCGGCGCTGTTGAACGACTCGACGTACTCCACCACGGTGCGGCTGCCCACACATCCCATCGTCAACGATTGGAGTTCCTTGTTGGCCTCGACGAGCACGCCGGAGTATCGGATCGAGACGTACCGGAACACGCCGGAACTGTCGTTGTCGTCCGCTCCGCCGTACTCCCCGCGGGCATCCCCGGGCGGCAGGCCCTCAATAATGGCCGTCGCCGCGATGTTGAGTGTCGCCTTGCCGCAGAGGATCACCCCGCCCCAGAGACCCTGGTCGAGCGTGTAGTCAACGCCGGGGTCCGGCCCGTTGTCGGGCAAGGCCACGCTGTCATACTCGGAGGTGAACACAATCGGCTGCGTCGGCGTGCCCTCGGCATGGATGTACGCGCTCTTGCAGATGACCAGACAACTGCCGAGGTCGATGCCGTTGCTCGGATCCTGCACGCCCTTGATGACCGTTCCCGATTGGATGGTCAGCGTACCCGGCGCTTCATAATACACATAGCCGTCCAGAACGTACACCGTGTCGCGGTAGAAGGTGTAGTTCGACCCTCCGATCGAGGCGTCGGTGATCACCTTTCGCGGTTTGCCGGTGTCCGTGGTCTGCGCCCACAGCATCGAGGACATCAGGAAGGCAAGTAACACAACCATAGCGCTTCTTTTCATTTCAGCTACTCCTCTTTTTTGGGATTGTTCCGAAAGTTTGACTTTGCCAGCTCAGTTTAGTGCGCTTTTGTTTCCTGCCTGCAACCGGCATGTATCCGATGCGTTAAATCCGCTGCGGTCGCGCTAGATGCGGTAACTCAGGCCCAGCGAGAACGTGCGTCCGGTAGAGTATTCATGGAAAATGTAGTCCTCACCTTTGAAGCGAATCACCTTCCGGACTTTGTCGTTCAGCAGGTTCTTGACGGCCGCCTTCAGTTCGAAGCGCCTCCACAGAGGCTGCGTCACGGTAACACCTACCTCGCTCCTCGGCTGCTCGAACACGTCGGGCAGGGCGCCCGTCGTCACTTCGGACAACCGCCTGCCGAACCGGTTGTAGGAGAGACCGATCGACGTCTTCGATTTCGGATGGTCGTAACTCACGTCGAGATTGATCAGGTAGGGGGACTGCCCGCTGAGCGGCCGCGTGTCCTCCGCGTTAGGATCGAACGGCAGGATATTGTTGACATACTCCGAGTCGGGAATGTCCACGGCGGAGCGGACCAGGGTCACGTTGGCGCCGACCTGGAAATTCTCGAGGAACGATGCCACCACGCCCAGCCGGCGGCGAAATTCGAGCTCGGCCCCGATCACTTCTCCCCGGCCGACGTTCTGCACGCCGTAGTAGCGATTGCCGATGTCGTACGTTCGCTCGATCGGATTACGGAAGTGCTTATAAAAGCCGCTGACGGCCAGGATCTCGCCGGGATTCATGAACCATTCCCACCGCAGGTCCCAGTTGTCGATGACGGTCCTCTGGAGGTTCGGATTACCCACGAACTGGTAATCGCCGATGAACTCGAACGAGCCGAACGGAGCCAGTTCCCGGAACGTCGGCCGTGCCAGCGTGCGGCCGTAGGCGGCGCGAACGTTCATGTTGTCGAGCACCTGATAGACGAGATTGACCGACGGCAACAGGTCCATGTTGTCAAGAAGACCCTTCGCCTGTGCGGTGTCCTGACTGACGACCTCGAGCGCAGCCTGTTCCAGCCGAGCGCCGCCTATCAGCCTCAGCCGCCGCGTCAACGGCCACTCGATCATCGCGTATCCGGCCGCCACATCCTGAGACGCATCGTAGTTGTTCGTCCGCTTGGAAACGTCCTTTATATAGGACCCAAACAGATACCGGTTGTTGGTGCTGTCCACGATGCCGAGGCTCTCCCCAAAGAACACCTCGGGATCGCCCGTGTAGGCGCCGAGCGCGGACCATTGGTACTCGAAGCGGCGCTCGCGGAACGTCCGGTCGCCGCTCAACACCGCCGTGCCCAGTTTGATCTTTCCGGACCGGCCGTTCGACGTCCTGAACGGGACGGACCAGTCGAGCTGGAGGTTGAGGTTCGTCTCCTCCAGGTCGCGGAAGTAACGCGACGGCCGCTCGTAGAGGTTGGAGCTGATGTTGTAGACCGTCCGGTCGTTTTCCGCGTCGTAGAAGTAATCGTCGCTGAAGAACCGAAGGTCCGGATCGTTCTGGTTCGTGCCGGAAAAGGCCAGGTTCCAGTTCAGGGTCGAGTTCAGCACCGTTTTCAGATAGTGGTCTCCGTGGAACTGGAACGAGCGGAGGTTTCGCTCCGAGTACAGCAGGCTGCGCGTTTCATAGACCGCGTCGTCGTTGCCGAGCTCGTCGTGCCAGGCCCCGTTCAGATAGCGCGCCACGGACTGGCCGCTCTGCGAGTAGTAATAGTTGGCAGTCACTTCGTGGTGCGGATGCGGTTTGAACGACAGCATCAGCAGGCCGCCCCACAGCACTTCGTCCATGCCTCGTGTGTCCGTGAGCCACTGCCGGTTCTCCAACGCATCGGACTCGTCGACGCTCCCGTTGAGCTGCCATTTTCCCACACGGCCGTTGTCGTAGTACGAAAAGTTCCTCCCGTAACTGAACGTGCCGGAGAAGCCGAGCGGGCGGCCCATGAGTTCGGTTTGATTGCCGACGGTCAGCGAGAAATTTTGATTCAGCGGCGCCGATCCCGTGTGCGGTGTCATGGAATTTCGAAAGCTCCTGCTGAACGCGTCCAGGCGGTACGCCTTTTCCTGATCGTTCCTCGCCGCCTGCGGGGAGGGAATGCTCACCTCGGGGTCCTTGAGCGGACCGGGAATGCTGCGCGAACCGTCGTCCATCCCGAGCCAGTCCGTCGACCCACCGGAATACTTGAGGAAGCCACCGTTGAATGTGGACTGGCTGTTCACGGACGCCGAGGAACTCAGCCGGACGGTGAACTTGTCGGGATAGGTTTTTGTATTCACGTCGACGATGCCGCCGCTGAAGGTCCCCGGTTTATCCGGCGTGAAGGTCTTGATGGTGGTGATGTTGTCCAGCAGTCCGGACGGGAACAGATCGAGGTGCACCGCTTTTTTGTCAGGGTCCGCGCTGGGCAATTCAACGCCGTTCAGCTGGGTGTTCGAATAGCGGTCGCCGAGGCCGCGGATATAGACGTACCGTCCGCCGACCACCGAAGCGCCGGTCACCCTGGTCATGGCGGCCGCCGCGTCCCCGCTGCCCGATTTGGAGATGGCCTCGGAACTGATCGCGTCGCTGAACGCAACGGCCATCTGGCGGTTCTTCAGGAGCGTCGCTTCATTGTTCTGGATCATGCGCGCTTCGACGACCACCTCTTCTCCGACGATCGATTCCGGCTTGATCGCGGCGTCCACGTGGGCGGTCTGTCCGGGGAGGACCTGGACGCCGCTGATGCGCGTCTCCTGGTAGCTAATGTAGCTGACGACGACCGCATAAACCCCGGGGGCCACCTTTGGAATCAGAAACGAGCCGTCGATGGCGCTGGAGGCACCCATCGTCGTGCCTACTATTATTATGTTGGCCCCAATCAGAGGCTCGCCTGTTTCGGCGTCGAGAAGCCTTCCGGCGATTCTGCCGGGCTCCTGCGCGATTGCCGCCGACGGCCATACGACCATCGCCAGCCACACGCTTATGCTGCCCAGTAACTTATGATTCATGTTGAACTTACCTCGATGTTAGGTTGGAGAAGCCACCGATCCAATCCGATACCGGATTATAATGGACGGACGTTAGCCGAGGATTAGTGAATTGTTATCGATGCATTGTTTAAAGAATCTACGGCGCAACGCGAGGCTCTTCGATTTGTCGAGTCGCCCTGACGTTTTGTCAGAAATTCAAGAAAAAATCCTTGAAGCGGATATCGGTAAAATCTATATTTACGTTTGAGTTCACTTTACAGAACCGTGAGACGCTCATGGCGGGAATGAAATCCAAGGAAGGGAAGTTGATTGTTCTGAGCGCTCCGTCGGGCACCGGCAAGACGGTGATCAAGAACGAACTGCTCCGGCTCGACCCGACGTTGGTGTTCTCGATTTCCGCCACGACGCGGCCGAAACGGGAGAACGAGCGGGACGGGAAAGACTATTATTTTATTTCCGAGGAGGAGTTCAAGGACCACATCGAGCACAACGATTTCATCGAGTACAACCATCATTTCAACGCGTACTACGGTACGCTGAAGATGTCGGTGGATCCGGACTTGAAACTGGGCTCGAATGTGATTATGGACATCGACGTAGTGGGCGCCTTGAACGTCAAGACCCAATACAAGGACCAGTCCGTTCTCATTTTCATCAAACCGCCGTCGATGGAGGAACTCAAGAAGCGTCTGCAGGCGCGCGGTACGGAGAACGAAGACAGCCTCCAGCTGCGCCTCGCGAGAGTACAGGAAGAGATGGCAAAAGCCGACCGGTTTGACTACGTTGTCGTCAACGATGTGGTCGAGCGCGCGGCCAAAGAGATCATCGAGATCATGCGAAAATAGCGGTCATGAACGACCAACCGATCAGTGCCGAGAATGTTCGAAGCTTTGTTTTGGCCAGCAGCAGCGACGAGATTGAAACGAATCTGCCGTCCATCGGCGAATCGCTGGGCCTTCACGGAGTTTCGGAGGCCATGCGGGACGTGGTCCGCGATGTCTGCCGGGTGGCGCCGACCGAAGTCTCCGTACTGATCATTGGGGAGAGCGGCACCGGCAAGGACGTCGTGGCGCGGGCCCTCCATGAGCTGAGCCCGCGGCGACATCGCCCGCTGGTGATCGTCAACAGCGGGGCCATCGCGGAAGGCATTCTCGAAAGCGAGTTGTTCGGCCACGAGCGCGGCGCCTTTACGGGAGCCGTGTCCGAGCGCAAGGGATACTTCGAAACGGCCAACGGCGGAACGGTATTTCTGGACGAGATCGGCGAGATGCCGCTCTCCACGCAGGTCAAGCTGCTGCGCGTACTGGAAACCGGCGAGTTCCTCAAAGTCGGCGGTTCCTCCGCGCGGAAAGCGGACGTGCGCGTGCTGGCCGCAACCAATCGCCATCTCGAGCAGATGGTGCGCCGCGGCGAATTCCGCAAGGATCTGTACTACCGGTTGAAGGCGATCACGCTGCGGCTGCCTCCGCTGCGCTCCCGCCGGGAAGACATCCCGGTCCTGGTCGAGAAATTCGTGTCGGACTTTACGCAACACACACACGCCGCCTTCCAAGGATTCACTCCGGAAGCGATGGACCGCATCGTACAGTACCGCTGGCCCGGCAACGTACGCGAATTGCGCAACTTTGTAGAAAGCGTGATCACGCTCAAACGAAGTGAGACCGTTACAGAGGAAGACGTGCAGAACAACATCCTGAACTTCAAGGACGTAGACGAACTGGACACCGACGACGGGTTGGACCGGCACCTGCCGGTACCGACCCACGTCTCTCCGGAGCAGGCCGAACGTGAGCTGTTGTACCGGACGCTGCTTTCGCTGAAGCAGGACGTGACGGACATCAAGCATTTTCTCGCCGCCCAGTTCGGCGGCGCCAAGCTGCGCAGCGCCGAGGTGCGCGCACCGTCCGAGGCGTACGAAGGCAAAGTGCGCAGCGGCAAGGTCGTCGAGACGGAAGTCTACAACGTGGACGACGGCCTCAACGACCGCGAGATGACGCTCAACGAAGCCGAACGCGATCTGATCATCCGGGCGCTGAAAAAATTCGACGGCAAGCGGAGCCTCGCAGCCAAGTCCCTCGGGCTGTCTGAACGCACGCTGTACCGAAAAATCAAACAATACCATCTGGACCTGTAATGCGAACCCTGACGCTGACCGCGAGCCTCGCACTCGGAGCCCTGCTGTGGCCGGGCTGCTCGTACTCGTTCACGGGGGCTAACTTAGGCGGCCTGAAGAACGTGGCCATTCCGGTTTTCGACAATCTGACGTCGGAACCCGGCATCCGCGAAAAAATAACCGATGAACTGACCCGGGCGATCCTCGAGGATAACAACTTGAAGGTGACCGACCGGCGGCAGGCGGATGCCGTCCTCAGCGGAAGGATCACGCGCCTGGAGGATATGCCGTTCACCTTCGAAGGCAGCGGCAGCAACTTCTCGACGACGGACTACAAGGTGACCGTTACGGCATCCGTGCGATTCGAAAACCTCAAGGAGAAGAAGGTGCTCTGGGAAGAGGAGATTACCGGCTGGGGCCGCTATTCGCTCAGCGGTTCGACTCGCCGCGCCGACGGCCTCAACGAGGCCATCCGGATGATCACCCAGAACGTTCTGAATAAAGTAGTATCCAACTGGTAATTCTCAACGAAAGGAAACGACAAAAAACCCCCATGAACGGTTTAGCTTTTGACCTCGGAACAGGTCTGTTGTTTGCGTATCTGTTCTGCATGCTTGTGTTGTTCGTGTTCAGCATGCACAATTTTATCATGATCTATTATTTCCTGAAGCATCGCAAGGACCGGCCGACCCGGAAAAGCGAAGTTCTTTCGCGTCCCCCCTCCGAATGGCCGATGGTGACCGTGCAGCTGCCGATCTTCAACGAGACCGCCGTCGCCGAGCGGCTCGTTCGCGCCACGGCCGATCTCGATTGGCCGAGGGAACGTCTCGAGATCCAGGTGCTCGACGATTCGACGGATGGAACGCTCGACATCACGCGCGCAGCGGTCGAGCGTCTCACCGCGGAAGGGTACCGCGCGCGTTGGTACCACCGCGTCAACCGCAAGGGGTACAAAGCCGGCGCGCTGCGCGAGGCTCTTTCGGACGCCCGCGGCGATTTTCTGGCCATCTTCGACGCGGACTTCGTACCGGACCGCAATTTTCTGCGCGAGACTATTCCGTATTTCGAAGCGCCCCGGATCGGGATGGTCCAGACGCGATGGGGCCACCTCAACGAGGACTACTCGCTGCTGACCCAGGCCCAGGCGATCGGCCTGAACGGCCACTTTGTCATCCAGCAGCTCGCGCGCAGCCGGGCAGGATTTTTCATCAACTTCAACGGCACCGGCGGCGTGTGGCGGCGAACATGCATCCTCGACGCGGGCAACTGGCATGACGACACGCTGACCGAGGACCTGGACCTGTCCTACCGCGCCCAGCTCAAGGGGTGGAAGTTCGTCTACCTCAATCACGTCGTTTCCCCCGGCGAGCTCCCGGTGGAGATCAATGCGCTCAAGTCCCAGCAGTTCCGGTGGACCAAGGGATCCATCGAGACGGCCAAGAAACTGGTCCCCAAGATCCTGCGATCGGAACTGGCCTTATGGCCCAAGATCCAGGCGCTCTTTCACCTCACGGGCAATTTTTCGTACGTGTTCGTGCTGCTGTCGTGCCTGTTGAACTCCGCCGTGCTCTTTTTGCACAACGAAAACGGCCGGTTCAATATCATCCTCGACACGATGACCTTCTTCTTCCTCACGATCGTCGGCCTGTTCATTTTCTACCTGTACTCCGAGAAGACGATCAACCCGAACTGGAAGAAGCGCATGCTGCTCTTTCCCGTCTTCATGATGGGCAGCATCGGCCTCTCGATCAGCAATTCGAAGGCGGTGCTCGAGGGCTTCTTCAACATCAAGTCGGCGTTCGTGCGCACGCCGAAGTGGGGAGTGCTCAAACGCAGCGAGCGTTGGAACGTGGCGCGTGGGTTGAGCGACATCCGGATCGACAAGATCGTGTTCCTGGAGATGCTGATGATCGTCTATGCGCTGTCGGCGTCGGCCGTCGGCATTCACAATTACATGACGGAAAAGTCGAATTTCATCGGCATGATCTTTTTCAATCTCTGGACGCTGGTCGGATTCTCGATGATCGTGTTTCTGACCTTCAAGCACGAACTGGAAGCGCGGAATTGATGATCGTCATTTGCTGAGAGGCAATCATGGCTCAATCGAACAAACCCCAGACCCCGGCGGTCGGCCACAAAGAGATCCTGGCCGAGATCAACCTGATCTCGCAAATCCAGCAGATCGAAACGAAACTGGCCATTCAGCCCACGAGCATGCGCTTTGCCCAGCTGGCGGACGCCTATCTCAGCATGGGCCAGTACGAAGACGGGATTCGCATCTGCGAGGATGGGCTCCAGCATTTCCCGCACTATGCCACCGCCTACCTCGTGCTGGCACGGGGGTACTACCTGAGCGGCAACAAGGCCAAGGCGCAGACCGTGCTGGACGGTTTCCTCCACAGTCACCCGGCCCATCTGACGGCACGCAAGATGCTCGCCGACATGGCCCTGGAGGGCGACGACATCAAAACCGCCGTGTCGCACTACCGTGTGGCGCTGCGCCTCGATCCCCTCAACCGCCAGATCATCCAGACACTCGTCGACCTCAAGGACCAATACCAGAAACTGAAAGGCGGCCAGGCCGGCGAAGAGGAAGAAGAAGAACTTGTGCGGCCGCGGGAACCCCGCCGTGTGAAACCGGCCGTTCCACCGCCGGTCGAAACTCCGGCCGAGACCGAAACCCCTACGGCATCGGAGGCCGCCGCTGCCAACACGGCGGACGCCAAGAAATCGCTCACCGAGGAAATCGAACAGGTCGAGGACACGTTCGTCGAGTCCCTCCAACCGGAGCCGGTCCGCGCCGAAGAGGTCGCGCCGCTGCCGAAAAAGGAACGCCCCGAGGACCAGATTCTCACACCGGCCTTCGTGGACGACAAGGGCATACTCTATTTCTATGCAGACGAGGAACTATCCTTTGAGCAGTTCAAGCTGCGTTCCGATCTTCAGCGCGACGGCAAGGCGGTCATCGTGGACCGCAGCGTGCTGGACGCACAGATCGAGGCGCTGAAGAAATCGGCGGCTGAAAAAATCAGAGAGACCGCGGAGAAAACCCCCGCAGCCGAAAAAGAGCCGTCCATCGAAGACGCAGGCCTCGAAGCCGCCCAGACATCCGCCGTAACCGAGGAGGCCGTTTTCACACGGGAGGAACAGGAAACCGTTCTGTCCGAGATCGAGATTTCGTACAAAGACTACCTGGACATCGTCACCAGCGAAGAAGAACTGCTCGAGGCGATCTTCACCGACGAGGAGGAAGCGGCGGAGGCGGTCGAGGAGATCGGAATCCCGGAGATTCTGGACAAGGACCGCCCCGAGCGGCGCGACAGGGACCTTTCGTATGCGGAATACGTGGACTCGCTCGATGACGACGGCCTGATCGCCGAGGCGACGTTCGGTGAAGAGCCCGGATGGACGCTCGAGCAGTATGCGGCCTATCTGGACGACAGCGAGGAAGCCATCGATTTCGAGACGTTCGCGGTCCTCCACGGGGGAGACGGCCTCTGGCCGGATACGCCGGCCGTCACGTCCGCGGAACCGGTCCTGTCGTACCGGGATTATCTGAGCGGTCCGCTGTCCGAACAAGAACGTACCGCTGCCACGCTGACCGCACCGGCTTCCACCGTCACGGAGTCCGTGCAACCTCAGCCGCAACCGGTGGTCACCGAACAACCGGCCGCCCGGACGCACGAAGAAACCCTGCCGCACGGCATGGAAGAGGAAGCCGAGGATGAGGAGATCAACCCCAACGAGATTTCCCTGGATCTGGTCGAGAAATTCGCTTCGCGGGGCCAGTTTGGAACGGCGTACAAGGTGTGCCGCATGCTCAAACTGAAAAACCCGACCGACGCCAAGATCGACCGGAAGATCCTAGAACTGAAACGACTGTATGTCTGGAGTAGTCAATTGGTCGGTTGAGATCCGGCCGCTTCATCACGTGCAACTGCATCAGGAGACGAATCATGAATTTCCCAGAGGATCTGCGCCCTATCTCCGCGCCTAGGCGACCCACGAGTGGATCCGGTTTGACGGCAACACGGCCTCCGTCGGCATCACGGACTACGCGCAATCGGAACTGGGCGACATCATCTTCATCGAACTTCCATCCATCGGACATGCGGTCAAGGCCGGCGAACCGTTCGGTTCCATCGAAGCGGTCAAGACGGTAAGCGACATGTACGCTCCCCTCACCGGAGAAATCAGCGCGGTCAACGAAAAGCTCAAAGACGCTCCGGAAATCATCAATAGCGACTGCTACGGCGAGGGCTGGATCGTCCGGATCCGGGTGTCCGACCCGTCGGCCCGGGAAGGCCTTTTGACAGCCGCTCAGTACCAGGCATCCATCGGACACTGATAGAGGAGGGATATCGTCCCTCTATCCGTCCAAACGCTTTCACACACACCCACATGCCAAGAAAGAAACGACCCACCACCCGCACAGCCGCCCCCGGCCGATCGCCGGCACACCGGAAACGAACGGCGCCGGATCGTTCCGGGCAAGCAGAGGACGCCCTTCGCGAAACGCTCCGGCTTTCAACCGATGCGGTCGCCGTCGTCGCCGTCGACGGATCCTGCCTCTGGACCAACGAGCGATGCGAGCGGCTGATCGTACCGGAAGGAACGAATCCTTCCCCGTTTTCCGAATCGGACCTGCTCGACGCGCTGCGCCGAAGGCTCCAGCAACCGGCGTCGCTCGACCGCCTGTACGACGGCGCCGTTCGTGAACGGCGGGAAGTCCAGTCCGATGTGCTCGTGTCCGCCTCGATCGACCTGCCCGGGATAGTCTGCCGGATCGTTCCCTTCCGGAGGAACGGGCAGGACGCTGGCCGCATCTGGCTCATCCGTGAACAAACGGAATCCCAGGTACGGGAACGGACGCTGGCCGAGGCCTTCCGCGACCTCGAACGGAAGAAATTCGAGTTCGAAAAAAGAAACCGCGAGATCGACGAGGCTCACCGGCAGCTTGAAGAGGTGAAGAAGAGCGTGCTCGAGGCCAACCGCCTCAAGTCGGAGTTCCTATCGAACATGAGCCACGAACTGCGCACGCCGCTCAATTCCATCCTGGCGCTGTCGAGCATCCTGCTGGCACGCATGGACGGAGAACTGACTGAGGAACAGGAAAAACAGATCCGGATCATCGAAAAGAGCGGCAAGAGCCTGCTCGGACTCATCAACGACATCCTCGATCTGTCCAAGATCGAAGCGGGACGGATGGACCTGATCTTCACGGAATACGCCGTCCCCGAGTTTCTCGACAACATCCGAAGCACGATCCAACCCCTTCTTAAGGATTCGAGCATCGCGTTCGAGATCGTGACCGATCCGGAGATCGACCTGCACAGCACCGACGAGAACAAACTGAAGCAGATTCTCCTGAATCTCCTGTCCAACGCGATCAAGTTCACGCAGCAGGGAAAGGTCACCCTCGAGGTTAACCACACCAAGTTCCACGATGTGCTCGAGTATTCCGTGGTCGACACGGGCATCGGGATCGACCCGTCGCACTTCGAGACTATCTTCGATCCGTTTCGCCAGATCGACGGATCGGCCACGAGGAAGTACGGCGGAACCGGCCTGGGTCTCGCCATCACCAAGAAGCTTGTGGAACTTCTGGGCGGACGCATCTGGATCGAGAGCGAGGTCAACAAAGGCTCGCGCTTCACTTTCATTCTACCGGCCAAGCGGCGCGGACAGTCGTCGGCCATGTTGTCCGACCAGGAGATCGAACACATGGTTGCGGAATCGCGAACGGACAAGATCGTCGAGACGGCGGACGAACAGGAGCCGGCCGTGCTGGACCCAAACAAGAAACGGATCCTTGTCGTCGACGACGATGAAGAGTCCCTGTACATCATGAAGAAATACCTGGGAGAGGCCGAGTTCCAGATGATCCAGGCCCGGGACGGCGAAGCCGCCGTCCGCAAGGCGCAGGAACTGCAGCCGGAAGTGATCACGCTTGATATCATGATGCCCAAGAAGGACGGTTGGGAGGTTCTCCAGAACCTCAAGAGCGATCCCGCCACCCGCAACATTCCCGTCGTGATCGTGTCGATGATCGACAACCGGAAACTCGGCTACAGCCTGGGGGCGTCGGACTACATCGTCAAGCCTGTGGTCAAGGAAACCCTGCTGAAGCACGTTCACAAGCTCAGCGAAGAACGCAGCCTGAAAAGGATCCTGATCGTGGACGACGATCTGTCGCAGGCGGAGCTCGTCGAGGAGATCCTCGAAAGCGACGACTTCATATCCGAGGTAGCCACGAGCGGCGAGATGGCCCTTCAGTTGCTGAAGCGCAAGGGATACGATCTCGTGATCCTGGACCTGTTGATGCCGCAGGTGGACGGTTTTGAGGTTCTGCGGGCCCTGCAGGCAAGCCAAAACACGCAGTACATCCCCGTGCTGGTATTGACCGGCAAGGTACTCACGCAGGAAGACCAGCAGCGGCTGTCCGTGGGCAATTGCCACATCTTCCTCAAGAGCATGTTCTCCCGCGAAAAACTGCTGGAGAACATTCATCGCGTTCTGGAACAGCAGCCCGACAAACCCGGTCCCTGACGCATGAAGGACCGGTACAACATCCTCATCGTAGACGACAACGAAGACAACCGGTATTCCCTGCGAAAGATTCTGCACCAGCCCAACTACGATTTTCGGGAAGCGCACGACGGGCCGTCGGCCCTCGCGGCGTTCCGGCAGGAAGCTCCGGACCTGGTCCTCCTCGACGTTCGCATGCCGGGCATCGACGGCTTCGAGGTGTGTGCGATGCTGCGTCAACTCTCGCCGCACGTGCCCATCGTCTTCGTCACAGCCAACGTCAAGGATTTCACCGCGCAGGTGCAGGGCTTCGAAAAAGGAGGCGACGATTACCTGGTCCAGCCGTACGAGCCGGCGGAACTCGCCATTAAGGTGAAGGCGTTCTTGCGCAACAAATCTCTCTATGACGACCTGGTCGTTGAAATCGGCAAGCTGGAACGGCTGAGGAACGATCTTTCTTCGTCGAACGATGAACTGAAACGCGTCAATTCCGTGCTGGCCGAGCGAAACCGGTTCCTCGACTCCCTCTCTCTCACGGACCCCGTCACGTCGCTGTACAACCGAAAATACTTTCACCAGCGCCTCAAGAAAGAGCTCAGCGCCGTGCAGCGGTACAAACAGGAATCGGCCGTCGCGCTTTTGGATATTGACCATTTCACCCGTTTTAACGAACTTCACGACACGACACAGGGCGATGTGCTGCTGAAAGAGGTGGCCGGCCTGCTGGTGGGCCGGGTCCGCAGTTCCGACGTCGTGATGCGTTACGACGGCGGACGATTCGTCGTTCTTTTCACACACACACCGGAACTGCAGGCCATGACCAAGGCGAAGATCCTGCAGGAGCAGATCGCCCAGTACTCTTTTTCGGTTTACGATGAATCGCTCGAAGGCGGACTGCGCATCACCGCAAGCCTTGCCGTGACGGGGCTGGGACACCCGTGGCTTCGTACGGAGCCGGACGTGATGAAATCGCTCGAGTCCGCCCTCGGCGAGGTCAAGCAGCATGGCCCGGGCCAGCTTACGACGGGCATTCCCGTGTGAGCGGCTTGCTGCAACAACGCAACTTAGTCGAAGTCTCCGATACTTCTCACCGCTAGAATCAGGACGGACATGAACACGAATTCCTCTTTTGCACGCCGCCACATCGGACCCGGTCCCGAAGACACCTCGCATTTGCTGGACACGGTCGGAGTTGCTTCCCTCGATAGCCTCATCCGGGAGACCATCCCCGAATCCATACGGCTTCGCACGCCGCTCCGCCTGCCGCCGGCCCTGTCCGAACACGACTTGATCGAGGAACTCCGCAGGATGGCGCGCCGAAACAAGTTGTTCAAGACCTACATCGGTATGGGTTATTACGGCACACTCACGCCTGCCGTCATCCAGCGGAACGTGCTGGAGAATCCGGCGTGGTATACATCGTACACGCCGTACCAGGCGGAGATATCGCAGGGCCGTCTGGAAGCGCTGCTGAACTATCAGACGATGGTGGTGGACCTTACCGCCATGGACATCGCCAACGCCTCGCTGCTCGATGAGGGAACGGCCACTGCCGAAGCCATGCACATGTTCTACACGCCCGGTGAAGCCGGTCGGAACCGATTCTTCGTGTCTCACGAATGTCTGCCGCAGACGATCGACGTGCTCCGAACGCGAGCGTCGTCGCTCGGGATCGAGCTCCTGGTCGGCAATTTCCAGACGGCTCCCCTGGACCGGAGCTTCTTCGGCGCGCTGCTTCAGTATCCCACGTGCGACGGGACCGTTCATACGTACGGGCCGTTCTGCGATCGTGCGCACGCAGCGGGAGTCTCGATCGCGGTCGCCGCCGACCTGATGTCGCTGGCGCTCCTCGAACCGCCCGGCGCCTGGGGAGCGGACGCGGTCGTGGGATCGACGCAGCGGTTCGGCATACCCATGGGGTACGGCGGTCCGCACGCAGCGTTTTTTGCCGTGCGCGACTCCTTCAAGCGCAAGCTGCCGGGCCGGCTGATCGGAGTGACCATCGATGCCCGGGGCCAACGCGCCCTGCGTATGACCCTGCAGACGCGTGAACAGCACATTCGCCGTGAAAAGGCCACCAGCAATATCTGTACATCGCAGGTGCTGCTGGCCAATATGGCCGGCCTGTACGCCGTCTATCACGGACCGGACGGGATTCGACGCATTGCGACCACCATTCATGAACGAACCGCAGCGCTGAACGAGGCCCTGCAATCCCTCGGGTACGTCCAGCGCAATTCGTCGTTCTTCGACACGCTGCGCATCGAGTGCGATGAATTCACCGTCCGCAACCTGCGCACGCTGGCGCTGCAGGAACAGATCAACCTCCGGTACATCGACCCGAAATCCGTAGGCATTTCCCTCGACGAAACAACGACCGTACAGGATGTGGAGCGCCTCGCCGGCCTTTTTGCCCGCGCGAAAAACCTGAAGGCTCCGTCGATCGCACCGCCGCCGCACGGGTCGGACTTCCCCGCCGCGCATGCTCGGACGCGGCCGTACCTGCAGCATCCGGTGTTCAACCGCTACCATTCCGAAACGGACATGCTGCGCTACATCAAGTCCCTGGAGCTGAAGGATTTCTCGCTGGCCAACGGAATGATCCCGCTTGGCTCCTGCACCATGAAACTGAACGCCGCGGTGGAGATGTTCCCGATCACCTGGCCGGAATTTGCGTCCCTGCATCCGTTCGTTCCTCGCGAACAGGCGGAGGGTTATGCGCAGCTTTTTTCCGAGTTGGAATCGTATCTCAACGAGATCACGGGTTTTGCGGCAACGTCGCTGCAACCCAATGCGGGCGCCCAGGGCGAATACACGGGCCTCATGGTCATCCGGGAGTACCTGAGACGCATCGGCCAGTCCGGGCGCCATGTCGCACTGATCCCGTCGTCCGCCCACGGCACCAACCCGGCCAGCGCCGTAATGGCCGGCATGCAGGTCGTGGTCGTACGATGCGACGACGAAGGTAACATCGACGTGCAGGATCTGAAGGAAAAAGCGCAGCAGCACCGGGAAACGCTGGCGTGTCTGATGGTCACGTATCCGTCCACGCACGGCGTATTCGAGGAGAGCATCCGGGAAATCTGCCGTATTGTGCACGACCACGGCGGGCAGGTGTACATGGACGGCGCCAACATGAATGCCCAGGTCGGTCTGACCAACCCCGCAAGCATCGGGGCCGACGTGTGCCACATCAACCTGCACAAGACGTTCTGCATACCGCACGGCGGCGGCGGTCCCGGGATGGGACCCATCTGCGTGGCCAAGCATCTCGCTCCGTATCTGCCGAAACATCCCGTCGTGCCGGTGGGCGGCGAGCAAGGCATTACGGCCGTGGCGGCGGCCCCGTGGGGCAGCGCGGACATTCTGCTGATCGCGTACGCGTACATCCGTTTGATGGGACCGGACGGCCTGGCCGATGCAACCCGGTACGCCATCCTGAACGCGAACTATATCAAAGAGCGGTTGAACGGTCATTACCGTCCTCTGTACGTCGGAAAGAACGGACGCGTCGGACATGAAATGATCCTCGACACGCGACCGTTCAAGGCCAGCGCCGGCGTAGACGTGACCGACATCGCCAAACGCCTCATGGACTACGGATTCCACGCCCCGACCGTATCGTTCCCGGTCCCGGGCACGCTGATGGTGGAACCCACCGAGAGCGAACCTCTCCAGGAATTGGATCGATTCTGCGACGCGATGATTTCGATCCGGAAAGAAATCGAGGAGATCGAACAGGGCCTCGCGGACCGCGAAGACAACGTGCTTAAACACGCACCGCACACGTCCGAGGAAGTCGTCGCCGACGGATGGAACCACGCTTATGCTCGTGAAAAGGCCGCGTACCCCGTCCCGGGGCTTCGCCGCAACAAGTTCTGGCCATCCGTCGGGCGCGTGAACGACACCTACGGCGACCGCAACGTCCTGTGCACGTGTCCTCCGGTCGAGGAGTATGCGTCCACGGAACCGCCCGGGTCATGAGCCGGACCCGCAGAAAATCGCTTGTCGTGGTCGGCGACCGCGTCCTGGTTCTGCCGGACGAACCCAGGGAACGTACGCACCACGACCTGTATCTTCCGCAAGGCGTTGACGAAAAGGAGAAAGTGCAGACCGGGATCGTCGTCAAGACCGGCCCCGGCTATCCGCTGCCCGACTGGAACGCCAACAGCGACGAACCCTGGATGTCCGACCGAAAGCACGAGCCCAAGTATCTGCCCAATCAGGCGCGCGAAGGCGATTACGCGATCTTCCTCCGAAAGGCGGCGGTAGAAATCGAATACAACTCCAAGGCGTACCTGATCGTGCCGCAATCCGCCATCCTCGTGTTGCCCCGGGACGAGGAAGACGAAACAGACTCCGACTGATCCCCCGGAGCCCGAGCCGCCTCCGTCGGCGTTAATGACGGTGCCGTGCATCTGCACCGACGTATCCGAACCCGAACGAACACGTTTGACTCAAACCCAAAGGAGGAGTTATGCAGTTAGGTTTCATCGGTCTCGGCAAAATGGGCGGTTTCATGGTACAGCGTCTGCTCAACGGCAACCACGAGGTGGTCGGCTTTGATCTCAGCGCCGATGTCGTCAAGCAAATCGCCGCGAAGGGCATGACCCCTTCGACTTCGATCGACGACATGGTCGGAAAACTCAAAGGCCGCAAGGCGGTATGGATCATGGTGCCCGCGGGCAAACCGACGGAAGACACGATCAGCAAGGTCGCGCCTCTCCTTGCAAAAGGGGACATCCTCATCGACGGAGGCAACACGTTCTATAAGGACGATAAGCGCCGATACGACGAACTCAAGAAGAAGGGCATCCACTATGTGGACGTGGGCACGAGCGGCGGCGTCTGGGGACTCAAGAACGGTTACTGCATGATGATCGGCGGAGACAGAGACGTCGTGGACTATCTGGACCCAATCTTCAAGACCCTGGGCCCGACGGACGGTTACGCGTACATGGGCGCCAGCGGCTCCGGCCATTTCGTCAAAATGGTCCACAACGGAATCGAATACGGCATGATGCAGGCGTACGCGGAAGGCTTCGAGATCATGAAAGCGTCTGACTACGGGCTGGATCTGGCCAGGATCGCCGACCTCTGGATGCACGCGTCCGTCGTACGGTCGTGGCAGCTCGAGCTCACGGCCGAGGGCCTGAAGAACAATCCCACGCTCGAGGGTATCAAGGGCTGGGTCGCCGACTCCGGCGAAGGCCGGTGGACAATTCTCGAGGCGATCGACCGGGACGTTCCCGCACCCGTCATAACGCTATCCCTGTTCGAACGGTTCCACTCCCGCCAGCCGGAGAGTTTCAGCGCCCGCATGCTGGCCATGATGCGAAACCAGTTCGGAGGCCACGAAGTCAAAAAATAGCGATGGAAGGACGATCATGCCGCTCTCTCGCAGGACTTTCTTGCAGGTCGTAGGACTCGAGAGCGCCCATTTGCTTGTTCGAAAACCTATACCCGCCGGCATCGACGAGGCGAAGGGCCCCGTCGTGTACCTTCGCAACGAAACGCTGGAAACCGTTCGATCGGACTATCCGGGCAACCCGATGATCGACGGCCGATTCCTCAACGAGGATTTCGTGCGCTCCGACCGTTCCTTTGGAACCGTGTTCCAATGGTTCCTGTCGCAGAACCCGCAGCGGGACGAGAAGAAAGCCGATACGTGGCGGTTGACCGTTCGGACGCCCGACGACCCGCGGTCCATCAAGAACGATTGCCTGATCTGGCTGGGTCATGCCTCGTTTCTCCTCCGCATAGAGGGCCGTTGGCTGATCACCGACCCCTGCCTCACGCATCCGCCGCTGCAGGAACGTCTCGCGCCGCTGCCCATCCCGATTGACCGTCTCGATTTTGTCGACTACCTCCTGCTCTCGCACGGCCACTACGACCACCTGGACGCGGAAACGATCGGCCAGTGGCCTTCTCCAGATGTTCAGGCCCTCGTTCCTCTACGCATGGGACCACTGATCGAGTCCATGAACAAGTTCCTTCGTTGTCAGGAAGCCGGCTGGTATCAGCAATTCCGGGTGGAGGAGACCTTTTCGATCACTTTTCTTCCCGCTCAGCACTGGTACTTGCGGGTGCCCTGGGACCGCAACAAGATTCTGTGGGGGAGTTTCCTGGTCCAGTGGAAGAACAAGAAGTTATTCTTCGCCGGCGACACGGCGTATGCGCAGCATTTCACGCGTATGCGGGAACTCTTCGGACCGATCGATTATTGCCTGATGCCCATCGCGGCCTACAAACCCGAATACGTCATGAAGAGCAATCACACCAACCCTCTCGAGGCGGTGCGCGCGTTTCACGATCTGGGCGGCGGTACGTTCTTTCCGATGCACTACGGCACGTTCGATCTTGCAGACGAACCGCTGGGCGAACCGCTGCGATGGCTGCGCGAACTCGAGCAGGCGGGCGCCATCCGCGGACGGTTGGCGGTGCCGGATCCGGGCGAGCTCGTTTACCTCTGACCCAGAGAAGGAGGACCCATGGCGGCCAAGTCACCTAAGGAGAAACTGTCCCCTTCCACCAATCCGTTGCGGGGGACGGACCTCGAGTCGCTCAAGCACTCTTTCGTGGACCATCTCGAATACTCGCTCGCCAAGGACGACTACAGCGCCACACAGCTGGACCGCTTCAAGGCGGTCGCTCTCACGGTGCGAGACCGGATGATCGAACGCTGGATCGAAACGCAGCAGACGTACTACCACCGGGACGCCAAACGCATCTACTACCTGTCGCTGGAATTCCTGATCGGGCGGACCCTCGGCAACGCCATGATCAATCTCGATCTCCATGCCGGACTCGCCGACGCGCTCAAGGAACTCGGTTATGATCTGGAGCAGCTCGCCGACGTGGAATGGGACGCCGGTCTGGGCAACGGCGGACTCGGCCGGCTCGCCGCATGTTTCCTCGATTCGATGGCGACGCTGGAACTGCCAGCGTACGGCTACGGCATTCGTTACGAATACGGCATTTTTATGCAGAAGATCCGCGACGGCTACCAGTTCGAAACGCCGGACAGCTGGCTGCGATACGGCAACCCGTGGGAGATCGAACGCCCGGAGTACCTGTATCCGGTGAAATTCTACGGCCGCGTCAACCAGCACACCGACGCGCAGGGCGTCCTGCATAACGACTGGATCGATACGCGCGAGGTCATGGCCATGGCCTACGATTCGCCCGTGCCCGGCTACCGAAACAATACCGTCAACAACATGCGGCTCTGGTCGGCCAAGTCGACCCGGGAGTTCGATTTCGAGTACTTCAATCACGGCAATTACGAACAGGCCGTTTCCGACAAAGCGCAGTCCGAAACCATCTCCAAGGTCCTCTATCCGAACGACAATATTTTTGAAGGCAAGGAACTGCGTCTCAAGCAGGAATATTTCTTCGTGTCCGCCACGATCCAGGACATCATCCGGCGTTTCAAGAAGAACCGGAAGGAAGGCTGGGACGTCTTCCCCGACAAGGTGGCCATTCAGCTCAACGACACGCATCCCGCCGTCGCGATTCCGGAGCTGATGCGCATTCTGGTCGACGTGGAGAACCTGGGCTGGGACCGTGCGTGGGACCTGTGCGTTCGCACTTTCGGGTACACCAACCATACGGTCCTGCCCGAGGCGCTCGAGAAGTGGCCCGTGAGCCTGTTCGAGAGCGTTCTGCCGCGGCATCTGCAGATCATCTACGAGATCAACCGGCGTTTCCTCGACGACGTCCTGCGCCGGTACCCGGGCGACCACGACCGGATGCGCCGGATGTCGATCATCGAAGAGGGATCGGAGAAACGCATTCGCATGGCCCACCTGGCATTGGTCGGAAGCCACAAGGTCAACGGCGTCGCCGCGCTGCATACGGAAATCCTCCAGCGATCCGTGTTCCGCGATTTCTACGAAGTCTATCCGGACCGCTTCACCAACAAGACCAACGGTATCACCCAGCGGCGCTGGCTCCGTCTCTGCAACCCGGGACTCGCGGACCTGATCTCGCGTACGATCGGCGACGACTGGGTCCGTGACCTGTATCAACTGAAGAGGCTCGTTCCCCACGCTCGAAGCGAGACCTTTCGGAACGAATGGAGAGCGATCAAACGCGCCAACAAGGAGCGCCTGGCCGACTATATGCAGAGGTACTTGAACGTCAGCGTCAACGTGGATTCCCTGTTCGATTGCCAGGTCAAGCGCCTGCACGAGTACAAGCGGCAGCTGCTGAATGTCCTCCACGTGATCACGCTGTATAACCGGCTCCGCTCCAATCCCCGATCGGACCAGGCATCGCGTACCGTCATCTTTTCCGGCAAGGCGGCGCCCGGCTACTTCATGGCCAAGCTGATCATCAAGCTGATCAACTCCGCCGCCCACGTGATCAACAACGATCCTATGATCGGCGACCGGCTAAAGGTCGTGTTCCTGCCCAACTACTCCGTGTCCCTTGCGGAGTTGATCATTCCGGCGGCCGACCTTTCCGAGCAGATTTCCACCGCGGGCACCGAGGCGTCCGGGACCAGCAACATGAAGTTCGCGCTTAACGGCGCGCTGACCATCGGGACCCTGGATGGAGCTAACATCGAAATCAAAGAAGAAGTCGGCGACGAAAACATATTCATCTTCGGCCTGACCGCGGACGAGGTAACCGCGCTGCGCGAGGCGGGTTACGATCCAAGAACACACTATGACAAACACGCGGAGCTCAGGCAGGCCGTCGAAATGATCGCGAACGGCTTTTTCTCGCCGCATCAGACCGATCTGTTCGTCCCGATCGCGCGCAACCTGCTGGAACAAGGGGACCCGTATATGCTGCTGGCAGATTTTCCCCGGTACATCGAATGCCAGGAGCGTGTGGAGCGATTGTACCGCAACCCATCCGAGTGGACGCGCCGCTGCATTCTCAACGTGGCCGCGATGGGCAAATTCTCCTCCGATCGCACTATCGAGGAGTACGCCCGCGAGATCTGGAACGTCCAACCGGTCCCCATCACCATGCCGGAGAACGGGGGCGGGAAACGGCCGGGCTAGCGCGGCTGACGCCCACGTTAAGGATTTTCTGACCACCTCCGTGGTTCTTCTCGACTACGACCCATCTGCCGTTGTTTCACACTTGCGCCTGACCCATGCACGGTAGACACAGGCTTGAGTCTGTGTCAACGTTTATTCGTGCGCCCCACGTCCCCGCCTTAAACCGCCCCCGACTCAGATTCGAGGACGGCGATCATCGTTCCCGATCGCTCGGCGCCAGGCGTCCCGGAACTCCGATGCATTGGCATAGAACTTACGACAATCGAGTCCACCCTTCTGGAGTCGTCCAACTTTTCCCCCCCCCTGGACTGTATTTGGAGAAGAAGGCCAGCGCCAGCAATCGGCCAGTCCATAGCGCTTCCTTATCAACAAGTTCCGTCAAACCGATTCCGACGAGTTGGCGCTTCTGTGATATCCTGAGCTGCATTGCCGAACAGAAATCACAGAAGCGAGGAAAGCTGAAGAAGCATTGTTTCTTGCAATATCGGGTACCATCAAAACTGCCATTCAAGGAGGGCACAATGAAAAGACTACTCGTATTATCGATGCAACTCATCGTTCTTTCGAGCCTCACCTTCGGCCAGGTTCCTCAGACGATCAGCTATCAAGGCGTGCTGACCGATCTCTCCGGTACCCCAGTACCGGATGGCAACTACGCTATCCTTTTCGCCATGTATTCCGTGAGCTCGGGAGGAACGGCGCTCTGGTCAGAGACGGCAACCGTGCCGGTTACGCGCGGCGTGTTCAGCGCATCGCTGGGTGCCGGCACGCCGCTGAGTCTTCCGTTCGATCGGCCGTACTGGCTGGGAATCACGGTGGGAGCGGGACAGGAGCTTGCGCCGCGAATAGAATTAACGGGTTCCGCCTACAGCATGACGGCGCGGGCCGTGTCCGATAGCGCCATCACCTCGCCAAAGATCGCATCCAACACGGTAGTCCGTTCCTTGAATGGACTGGCCGACCGGATCCAGATCAAAGCAGGCAGCAACATATCGGTGGCCACGTTGGGCGATTCCGTCGTGATCTCGGCCGTGGGTCTTGGATCGGGGGATATTACCGGAGTGACGGCGGGGGTCGGTCTTGTCGGCGGCGGAATGACAGGTAATGTCATGCTGGAAATGAATACAGCTTTTGTAGACGCACGTCTTGTCAACGAAGGACAGCTGAATTCCGTAGACTCTGCCATGGTCAAAGACGGAAGCATAACAAACAATGACGTGCGGAGCTATGCGGGAATTGCGGGAACAAAAGTTAGCCCGGACTTTGGATCGCAGAATATCCTCACCGGCGGCTCTCTCACCGTAAATGGTATCGACGGCGTTTTGTTCACCGGACAGTCAGGCTCGGGAACGATCCCCGCGTCGGGCGCCGGCGTTCGCATGATGTGGTATCCGAACAAAGCTGCATTCCGGGCAGGTCGGGTCACGGGAAATTACTGGGACAACGACAGTATCGGCTACAATTCTTTCGCTTCCGGCTTCAATTCGAAAGCGCGATCCGACTACTCTGCTGCGATAGGAATTGGCAATAATGCAGGGGGCTACGCTTCCGTGGCGATGGGTGGCAGCACCGTTGCCAGCGGCGCTTATTCCACGGCGATGGGTTACGCCACTACCGGCAGCGGACAATATTCGACCGCGATGGGCCGCAACACTGTTGCAAGCGGTGACTACTCCACCGCGATGGGATTCGGCGTCGTAGCAAGCGGAGCATACTCTGTTGCTGCCGGGTGTTATGTATCCACGAATTTGCAGTTTGGGTCTTTCATCTTTGGTGATAACTCCACGGCGACCGGAGCTTCTTCGTCCGCACCGAATCAAATGACCATGCGATTTGCCGGCGGGTATCGTCTGTTCAGCAATCCCAGTCTCACCAGCGGGGTCTTGCTCGCCCCGGGCGGAGGCAGCTGGACCAGCGTGTCCGACCGAAACAAGAAAGAGAACTTCCAATTCGTCAGCGGTGAGGAGGTCCTTTTGCAGATAGCCGCGATGGCGATCCAGAGCTGGAATTACAAATCGCAAGACCGGTCCATCCGCCATCTCGGTCCCGTCGCACAGGACTTCTACGCCGCCTTTGGGCTGGGCGAAAGCGACACGACGATCACCGCCGTGGACATCGATGGCGTGAACATGCTGGCCATCCAGGCCCTGGAAAAACGGACGAGCGAACTGAAACTCGCTCTGCAGGAGCTGGGAAAATCACAGGCCGAGTTGACGAAAAAGACGACAGAACTGACAACACTCCATGCCAGAGTGGACGCCATGGAACGAGTGCTGTCCGGTCTTGTTGGTTCTATCGAGGACGCCGGACTCGGAATGTCCGCCGCCAACACGAGCAAGTGAGGTGTGCCATGAAAACCACCCTATGTTTGCTCATGATCCTGACGGCTACCCGGGCGGCGCAAGCCCAGGACACCCTCGCGGCCGGTGTGTTCGGGAACGGTGGAGTCCTCGTCACCGACTTGAACAATTACGCCATGATCGGTACGCTGGGTCAGCCCACCGCAGGCTCGTCTTCCGGTTCATCCACCATTCTTAACGGCGGCTTCTGGCATTCGGTCCGGTCGATGACAACCGGCGTCGAACCGGGCAGAGATTTGCTTCCGACGGAATTCGTGCTGCACACGAATTATCCCAATCCTTTCAATCCTTCGACGACGATCCGTTTCGATCTGCCTGAAGCGGGGAGAGTACGCCTTATTGTATATAACACGCTGGGGCAGGAAGTCCGTCATCTCGTGAACGGACGAATGGAAGCGGGACGGCATCGCGTGGAGTGGGACGGCACCAACGACCGAGGCGTGCGGATCTCCTCAGGCATCTACATTTACCGGATGCTCTACGGACACATGATCAAGTCGAGGAAGATGATGGTTTTGAAGTAATTGAGAATGGAAAATGGAGAATTCTTGATTGGATTTCGAGGTTTGTGACTCGATCGCGGTGAGCGCGCTGTGTGGATCGTTTGCCGCTGCCTTGGTCCACCGCCTCCTGACTACTGATAACTGTTGCACAAACTGTCTTTCCTCATTATCTTGTCCGGCCCTTGAGCCTTGCAAGGCAAGAATCTAGCCGCAGGACCGGCCAGCCGTGACGGCGGGTCCTGTACGGTTTTACCCGGTGGTCCGGCCCTTTGCACCTAACCAAACGGAACCGAACCGATGGAAGTGGTCCTGCTTCTCGTCTTCGTTGCCCTGACCTTCGACTTCCTCAACGGCATGAACGATGCCGCCAATTCGATCTCGACGGTGGTTTCCACGCGCGTGCTTTCCCCGCGGGCCGCGGTGGTGTGGGCCACCTTTTTCAACTTTGCCGCCGCCTTCGGATTCGGCGTCGCCGTGGCTCAGACCATCGGAAAAGGCATTGTGGACCCGGCCATTATCACCCGTTCACTCGTCGGGGCCGCCCTGATTGGCGCCATCGTGTGGACGCACCTGTGCACGAAATACGGTCTGCCCATCAGCGTGTCCCATTCGTTGATCGGCGGACTCGTCGGTGCGGGCATGGCCAAGGCGGGAATCACCGCCCTCAACCTCGGCGGCCTGGCGAAAGTCGTTGCATTCATCTTTCTTTCCCCCCTCGTGGGGCTGGCCATCGCTTTCCTGTTGATGACGACCGTGCTGTGGTTGTTCAGGCGAACGTCCAGCTCGGCGGTAAAGAGGATCTTCCGCACGGGCCAGTTGATTTCGGCGGCCGCCTACAGCCTGGGCCACGGCACCAACGATGCGCAAAAAACAATGGGCATCATTGCCGTTCTTCTGTTCTCCTCTCCGTCCGAACTCCCGCTATGGATGTACGATCCCTCCCGGGGTTTTTACGTACCTCTGTGGGTCATCCTGGCCGCGTATACGGCCATCGCGCTCGGAACGCTTTCGGGCGGCTGGCGCGTGATCCATACCATGGGGATGCGCCTTACTCACCTGCAGCCGGTCGGAGGTTTCTGTGCCGAAACGGGTGGGGCCATGGTCCTGCTCGGCACGGCGCTGTTCGGCATCCCGGTCAGCACCACTCACACAATCGCCGGGGCCATCATGGGCGTGGGCGCCACACGCCGTATCTCGGCGGTACGATGGGGCGTGGCCCGCAGCATGGTTGTGGCGTGGATTCTCACGATTCCTGCATCCGCGCTCGTTTCTGCCCTCAGCTTCTATGTGCTCGATCGTCTGATATAACGAGTTTCGAAGGGACCATAACGCAAACGCCGGGCTTGCGACCCGGCGTTCGGTGGAAATCGTCCGCGATCCACGCGGTCAACTTTTCATCTTGAAGGTCTTCACGAACTCGTCAAAGGCGGCGTTCCAGTGATCAATGGTCTGCTGCGGCCCAACTGTCTTGAAGAACCAGGGTCCGTCCGCGGTTTCCACGATCGCCGCCTTCAGGGCATATCCTGCCACCTCATCGACCGGCCCGCCCATCATCATTGGATTCTTCGGCTTCTTGTAGGTACCGGTCACGTAAACCACCGTCACCGGCAGGCTGTTGGCCTCCACCTTCTTCGATACGACTTTGCTCTTCGTTTCGCTGCCGTCCGGCTGGAGGAATTGCCCGTACCAGCGATCCAGGTTGGCCTCGACGGATCCCCCGGCTCCGGGGAAATAGAAGACCATCAGCTCAGCGGCTTCGGCTCCGGCAATCCCGGGCAATTTGAACTGGGCCTTGCGCATAGGGTTGTTCGGCGGCTCGGGTATCCATTCTTTCGGGGCCTCATATACAACCTCACCGGAAGGAAGTCCCGCCGCTTTTACTGTTTCGGTTGTTTCACCGGCTTTTTTCTCCCCGCATCCAACGATCATGGCGAGCAGAATGACCGCCAGTGAGTATTTCAACATGGGCATACTGAGCTCCTGTTTGATTCTCTTGCCTGATGGCGCTCGAATCTAATCAACTTATCAGGATGGGGCAAGTCTTTTTCTTTCGTCCCTTGAATCTGCCAGCGATCGGCGTTGCAACCTCAGCCTTAGGTCCGAATGGACACGCCAGTCGCAACCGGACCGCCCCCCAGTCAAAAAGAACTTGCAACTCTTGACGATTTATTGCTAAATTCGGCTACTTGTTTGGAGCGGAGGAAGTATGCTGTACGGGACGAAAACTCAGGTGGTCAAATTGGAAAATCCGACGACGGGTCTGATGCACGATGTCCTGATGGTGTTGCTATTTTCAGTATTATCAATCGTTGGAACGTGGATTGCGTTTCCGCTTCCCTTCACTCCGGTCCCCATTACGCTGCAAACCTTTTTTGTGTTGCTTACGGGCGCCATGTTGGGTCCCAGTCGGGGCGCCATGAGTCAGGTGGTCTATCTCGGATACGGTTTGTCGGGCTTGCCCGTTTTTGCAGGTGGGCTGGCCGGCTTGCCCGCGCTTTTGGGGCCTACGGGCGGTTATTTGTTGGCTTTCCCGATCGCTTCGTTCATAACGGGGATGGTGACATCCCGTCACAAAAACTTCTATCTCAATCTGGGTGGATTCTTCCTGGGCAGTGTGCCGATTCTCTTCCTGGGCACGCTCCAGGTCAAGGTGGTCACCGGAGTCGATGTCGAAGAAGCCATGACCATGGGTTTGTTTCCCTTCTTTGCCGGAGATTTCATCAAGAGCTGTCTCGCAGCCGTGGTTTTCACTGCGAAGAACAGGCTGTTCAAGAAATAGCGCCATTCTCAATCCTGTTCCGCTCATCCGACAACGGGCGATGAGAACCGTGCCTGCCGGCACTGAAGGTCGTTTTTGCTCGAACGAAGAACGACACGTCTTGTACATAAAAAGGTGGTGTCATGACGCAGGAAATCAACGAACGCATTCGGTACGCCGACAGCGATTCGATCAACACGCTCTGTGAGGAGCTTGCCGCCCGGCTTCAACCCTTGTCGGACGCCCTGGGCAGCGAAGCTTCGGAATCCATCGTACAGACCGTGAAGGAGTTCACGGAGAACCAGTTCCACCTCAAGAAGAAACTCACGCAGATAGGTTCCGCACTCTCCGCCGAGCGCAATCTGGACGCCCTCCTCGAAATGATCACCGAAGAGGCGATGAACTTCACCAACGCGGACGGCGGCACGATCTACATCATGACCCCCGACGAGCGAGGCATCGCTTTCAAGATTCTCCGGACACGGTCGTTGAATTTCAAGATGGGCGGCCCGAGCGGCAAACCCGTCCCGTTTCCCCCCGTCAAGCTGTACAAAGACGACGGCTCACGCAACGAGCAGCAGGTCTCCGCGTACGTCGCTCTGACCGGCAAGACGGTCAACATCGCGGACGTGTACGAGGTCGAAGGCTTCGACTTTCAGGGCACCAAGGCGTTCGACAAGAACACCGGCTACCGGTCAAAATCGATGATGGTCGTGGCCATGCGCAACCACGAAAACGAGATCATCGGCGTGCTGCAGCTGCTGAACGCAACGTCCGCGGACGGCGCGGTGATCCCCTTCTCCAACGAGTATCAGGAGCTGATCGAGTCTCTGGCTTCGCAGGCCGCCGTCGCCATCACCAACGCCGCACTCATCCACGACCTGAAGAACCTGTTGGACTCGTTCATCCAGGTCATTGCGAGCGCGATTGACGAAAAGTCGCCGTACACGGGGGGCCACATCCGACGCGTAGCGGAACTGACCCAGGCCATCGCCCGCGCGATGAGCAACGCCACGGAGGGTCACTGGTCCGCGTTCCGGATGAACGAGGACGAGCACAACGAACTGCGGATCGCGGCGTGGATGCACGACATCGGAAAGATCACCACGCCGGAATACGTCGTGGACAAGGCGACCAAACTCGAAACGATCTACGACCGGATCAACACGCTCATGGCCAAGTTCGAAATCCTTCGGCGGGACCTCGAAGTGGACCACGTGAAAGCGGTCGAGAAGATCCAGTTGTCGAAGGCCAAGACGAAGACCGCCCGATTGAAGGAGGCCGAAAAGACGTACCGTGAGCGGCTCAAGAAGCTCGACGAAGACATTGCTTTCATCAAGACCTGCAACATCGGCGGCGAGTTCATGGAGGACGCCAAGATCCAGCGCCTGAAGGAGATCGGACGCCAGACGATTCGGGTCGAAGGCAACGACCTTCCTCTCCTGACGGACAACGAGATCTACAACCTGTCCATCCGCCGGGGCACGCTGACGGACGAAGAACGTACGGTCATTCAGAACCACGTCGTGCTGACGATCAAGATGCTCGAAAAGCTGCCATGGCCGAAGAAACTCAGCCGCGTGACGGAATGGGCCGGCGGCCACCACGAGAAGCTCGACGGCACCGGATACCCGAACAAATTGACCGCCAAAGACCTCTCCACGCAGGCCCGGATCATGGCCGTGGCGGACATCTTCGAAGCGCTCACCGCGGCGGACCGTCCGTACAAACCCGGGAAGAAGATCTCCGAGTGCATCAAGATACTGCTGTTCATGGTCAAGGACAACCACATCGACGGCGATATCGTCGATTTTTTCATTCGCACCGGACTTGTGCAGGAGTACGCGAGAAAAGAACTCAAAGACTACCAGCTCGATACGTTTGTCTACGACGGCAAAGAATACGACTGCCGCCGTCAGTCACCGCAGTAGCCGGGGATTTCCGGCCGGTCCGGGTCCGCATCCGGTCCAACACAGCATCACACCTCGCCTCGTTTCATGAAGGTCTTCAAAGCACTGACCATTGCGGGTTCGGATTCCGGCGGCGGCGCCGGAATCCAGGCCGACCTCAAGACGTTCACCGTCCTCAAGGTCTACGGAATGTCCGTTCTGACGGCGGTCACCGCACAGAACACCCTCGGTGTGTCGGGGATCCAGGAGATCGATCCCGAAATGGTTGCACGGCAACTCGACTCCGTGCTGCAGGACATCGGCACGCATGCGGCCAAGACCGGCATGCTCGCTTCTTCGGCCGTCGTTCGGGTCGTGGCCGAACGGCTCCGCGCCTACCGTGTACGTAAACTCGTGGTCGATCCCGTCATGGTCAGCAAGAGCGGCCACCGCCTCCTGAACGAAGATGCGGTCTCCACATTGATCACGGATCTCCTTCCGCTTGCGGACCTCGTGACACCGAATGTCCCCGAAGCGGAACTCATCACCGGTACGGCCATTCGTACGCTGGAGGACATGGAACGGGCGGCCCGGGCCATCCACACCATGGGCGCCCGGTACGTTGTCGTCAAGGGTGGGCACCTGACCGGCCGCGCCGTCGACGTATTCTATGACGGCCGGCGGTTCGTCCGGCTGGACTCGCCCCGCATCCGGACGAAGAACACTCACGGCACGGGCTGCACGTTCAGCGCAGCGATCGCCGCGAACCTCGCCATGGGCCGCGAGGAACTCGACGCCGTCCGAGCGGCTCGAACCTTTGTGCTGCGCGCCATCGAACGGTCCTTCCGGCTGGGCAAAGGTCACGGACCGCTCAACCACTTTCATCCTTTCGTCAAGTCTTGAGTAGGACGGAACCCGTTTCATGACCACGCTGCCAACTGCCAACCCGCGATCCTATGCGCTGCAAAAGATCCTCTGCTGGATCGGGCTCTTTCCGCTGTCTCTGAGCGCATTGGTGTTCACCCCGATGTTCATCTCCGATCTGGTGACCGGCAACTACAAGGGACCGGGCGGGCAGCCGGACGCGACCACCGAGCTCTCCGGCCTCATCGGTGGCTTCGCCTGCGCGGGCTTGATCCCGGCTGTGATCGCCTTAATCCTGGCCCTTCGGCTGAGGCAGATCCACCGGAAAGAGCGGCTTGCCGAGGAGTCCCGCGTACACGATGCCGTGCTGGAACTCGCGATGCGTTCTCACGGACGCCTCACCGCCGTCGAGGTGGCCACACATCTCAACGTCACGACCGAGGCCGCCACGGATATCCTCGAGTCCATGCGTACCCGTCGATTGGCCACCCTGCAGGTCAGCGAATCCGGCGTCAGCGTCTATCGCTTCGATCAGATCATTAGCCCCGACGAGAAGAACCGGGCGGAGACGGTATGACCCCTGCTGCCGACGTTTGGTCCGTCCGGACGCTGATGGAGTGGACGACGCATTACCTGGACGAAAAATCCATCGGTCACCCCCGTCTGAATGTGGAGTGGCTGCTGTGCGACACCCTGCAGTGTAAACGCCTGGATCTCTACGTCAATCACGACCGCCCGCTGAGCCGCGCGGAACTCGACGCGTTCAAGGCCCGCCTTCAGCGGCGTCTGCAGCATGAACCGCTGCAGTACATTGTCGGCGCGACGGAGTTCATGGGCCTGCCGCTGGAGGTCACGCGCGACGTCCTGATCCCGCGTCCGGACACGGAAACGCTGGTCGAACACGCGCTCGACTTACTGAAAACGGCCCGGCGGCCCGTTCACATTGTGGACCTCGGCACAGGCAGCGGCAACGTGGCCATTGCACTGGCGCACTTCCTGAACAAGAAATCCGTTGAATTTCAAGTCACCTGCACGGATATTAGTGAAGCGGCCCTTGCGGTAGCTGCACGCAACGCACGGCGAAACGGAGTCGATGACCGCGTCCGGTTTGTTTGCGCGGATTTCCGGACCGAAGAAGGGCTTGCGGCCGCCGGTGGCACGGCCGATGTGATCGTCTCCAATCCGCCGTATATCTCCGACTGTGAATTCGATCTGTTGGCTGAGGAAGTGCGTCTGTTTGAACCCGAGGCCGCCCTGCGCGGCGGCGTGGACGGTCTCGACGCCTACCGTGCCATCCTGAAGGCCATTCCTGCGCTGCTCTCCCCGGACCGGACGTTCGGGACGCTCTTCGTCGAGACGGGATATGACCAGGCCGGCACGGTGCGGGAGCTGATGGCCGCCGCGGGCGGTACGGACCTTGCCGGCTTCCGTGACCCCGGAGGCCACTTGCGCGTAGTCAAAGGAAGATTTCCATGAATTGGGAAAAACGATACAACGAACTGATCAACGCCTTTCCGGACGGCTTCATCGTGTTCGATTCGGTCGGCACCATCGTGCTGGCCAACGAGGCGGCGGCGAGCCTCCTCGGTTATGCAAGCGCGGACGAGCTGTGCAACCAGAGCGTGTCTGCGCTGTACGTCAACGCCGCCGATCACGACTCGCTGCTCTCCATCCTCGGATACCGCGGCCGCGCGGACAAGACGATCTTCGACTGGAAGAAAAAGAACGGCGACCCCGTGCTGGTGGAACTGACCGCGACGCCGCTGCACGACGAACAGAAACACGTCATCGGTATTCACGGGATCTTTCACGATATCACGTCCAAGCTCCGGTCGCAGATTGCCCAGCAGGAAGTGCTTGCCGCCACGACGAGCGAGTTGAGCGAGGCCCACCTGCTCGACGTCGTCGAGACGTACCTCTCGATTCCGATGGGACTGATCCTGCAGGGCGTCGCCCACAATCTCAACACCCCGCTCGGCAGCATTCGCGGGCGCGCCGAATTGTTGCAGCACCACATCCAGAAGCAGGCCGGCCTCGTCGATCGTATCACGGAACCGAACGTGCAGTCGGAGATGCGGGACTTCCACGGCAAATTGCTCAAAGGCGTGGCGGAGGTCATCCATCAGGTGGACAAGGCGAGCACGTTGATCAAAGGTTTCACCGACAAGTTATCGTCCGAGATGACGCCCGGGATGATGGAACTGGACCTTAACGGCGTCATCAAGAACGAACTGGACTTTCTGGAATCCAGCCTCTATTTCAAGCACAAGATCACGGCCGAAGTGGCGCTGGACCCCGCTCTGCCGCGTATCCGCGCGCCGTACAAACCCTTTAGTGCCGCCATTCACGGGGTCATCCTGAACTCCCTGAAGGCCACGAGCGGTCTCGCCGACCGCGCGCTGGAAATCCGCACGTCCCGCGGCGCCGAGGGCATCCGCATCGAGTTGTCGGACAACCGTCCCCCGATGAGCGAGGACGACATTCGCTACACCCTGAGCGCCCACTTTGCGACCCGCTACCACGATGTGCCGCCGGAAGCTCGGTTCAGTCCCTACGATATCGAAGTGGCCATCGCCCGGCAAATGCTGGATCCCCTCGACCTCGACATCGACGTGACATCCGGCGAGCGGACGCGGTTCGTGATCCTCGTTCCTCCGTCGCTTTACATCTGAGCGCCACGACTCTCATGCCCATCCGCATCTACAACACACTGACCCGCCAGAAGGAAGACCTGGTTCCCCTCCATGCGGACGAAATCCGCATGTACTCGTGCGGGCCCACCGTCTACAACTATATTCATATCGGCAACGCGCGCACGTTCGTCATGGCCGACGTGATCCGCCGGTACCTCGAACATGCGGGTTACCGGGTGCGGTTCGTGATGAACATCACCGACATCGACGACAAGATCATACGCAAGGCGCTCGACGACAGGCTCGAGTATTCCGAAGTCGCCCAGCTCTATACGGAGGCGTTCTTCGAAGACATCGCACGCGTCGGCATCCGCATGCCGGACTCGACCCCGCGGGTCACGGAACATCTCGAAGAGATCATCAACCTCATCCAGACGCTGATCCTGAAGGGTTTCGCCTACGAATCGAAAGGCAGCGTGTACTACGACGTGGGCAAGTTCCGTCCGTACGGAAAACTGTCCGGCAAGAACACCGACGAACTGATTTCCGGGGCGCGGGTCGAGGTCGATGAGACCAAAAAGAACCCGCTCGATTTCGTTTTGTGGAAAGCTGCAAAGCCGGGCGAGCCGTCGTGGGACAGCCTGTGGGGACCGGGCAGGCCGGGCTGGCACATCGAGTGTTCCGCCATGAGCATGCATCTGCTCGGCGACCAGATCGACATCCATACGGGCGGCGCCGACCTCGTGTTCCCCCACCACGAGAACGAGATCGCCCAAAGCGAAGCCGCCACGGGCCAGTCCTTTGCCCGCTACTGGATGCACTTCGGCTTCCTTAACGTCAACGACGAAAAAATGTCCAAGTCGACGGGTAACTTCTGGCTGTTGCGCGACGTTCTGCAGAAATTCCGGCCCGAGGTCCTGCGGTTGTTCTTCCTTCAAAAGCACTATGCCAGTCCGCTCAATTACAGCGAGGACCTGCTGCGCGACGTGGAGACCGCCCACAAGCGGCTGGAGAACATCTACAACAAGCTGAAGCAGGCCCTCGATCTGCGCGAAACACTCGGCGGACACGTTGGCCAGGACTACGTCACCCCCGAGCTGGAGCAGTTCGGAAAGGAACTGGACCGGCTCGAACGGGAAATTCGCGAGGCCATGGAGGACGATTTCAACACGGCCGCCGCCATGGGCAAAATCTTCGAAGTGTTCAACCTGCTCAACCGAATCGCCACACCGAAGATGATCAACGACTACGCGGTGTACGTGATGAACCGCGCCAAAGACCTGATCGACGAGTGGAACGGTTTCCTCGGTTTCCTTCATTTGTCCAAGCCGGAAAGCGTGTCGAAGAAGTACGAACAACTGATCGAACTGCTTCTTGCGGTCCGCAGGGACCTTCGGGACCGCAAAGAATGGGCAATGTCCGACCGTATCCGCGACGGGCTGTCGGAGCTCGGCATCGTGATCGAGGATTCGGCGGACGGAAGCACGTGGAGACTCAAATAAAGGAGGAACATGAAGAAGATGTATGATATCTCGGTAACCATCTCCAACGACCTGGTCACGTGGCCCGGCGACCCGAAGGTGGACATTCAGCTGCCTATCCAGATGAAGAAGGGCGACCCGTGCAACGTCTCGCGGTGGCAGATTGGCGCCCACACCGGCACGCACACCGACGCGCCGTTCCATTTTATTGATGACGGCAAGGGGATCGACGAGATCTCCCTCGACCGCTACATCGGCCCGTGCCTCGTCGTGGAGGTCGATCCGGAGAAACACATCGAACGTGAGCACCTCGAGAAGATCGATTTGAAGGGACATACCCGCATTCTTTTCAAGACGAGGAACTCCCGGCACTGGAAGAACCACCATCGCGTGTTCGATACAGAATTCGTGGCCATCGGCATCACGGGCGCCGACTATCTGGTCGAGAAGAAGATCGGTCTGGTGGGCGTGGACTACTTATCGGTGGAAAGTTACCACGCCGAGTTCGAGCATCCGGTGCACAAGAAACTCCTAGGCAACGGTGTCGTGGTGGTGGAGGGCCTGAATCTTTCCGATATCGCGCCCGGCGAATACGAACTGCTCTGCATGCCTCTCAAGATCCAGCACGGGGATGGCACGCCGGTCCGTGCCGCGCTCAGGGAACTTTGATCGATCAGACAACGGAAACGGATGATGAGGATAAAACGGACGGATATCATGTCTTTTATACCATCCGGGCGACTCCGTTTTGATCCTTCTGCGTCTCTGTGCTATTGAATATTTAGCCTGCAACATCCATGCGTGAGGACCCGATGAACAAGGCTGTGGGCGCGCTGTTTTTTTTGGTCGCCGCAGGGTTTGGCCTGTTTTTCTTTGCCACCGTATTCCATCACGGCTGGGAAGAGGGCCTGATCAGACTCAGACATCTGCGCGGTGAACAACTGCTATACGGACTGGGCATGGTCGCATTCGCAATCGCCAGCATAGTCCTCTTTCTACGAAAGCGTCCGTAGATATCCTAAAAAGGGATGTGCACAGATTTCAAAACATGGTCTTATCTGTGCAAATCCGTGTGCCGTCTTCGAAATACCATAGAACGCGGATACACACGGATTAGACGGATGTACACGGATTTCTCACCCTTCGTAATATCCGTGCAAATCCGTTTCA
>JBBIJR010000021.1:0-42120 GCA_037445875.1 Bacteroidota bacterium
CGATGACGGGCACAGGACTGTCTTCAGCCAGAAGGCACGGTATTACGGACGGGAGAAGAAGGCCGTGTGCGAGGGCGATGTGATCTTCGTGGATCGGGACGTGACCCTCGCCGCCGATTCGGTGGTCTATTTTCAGCGCATCGAGCAATTGGTGGCGCAGGGTCGCGTGGTGATATTCGACAGTTCGGAGGCAATCACGCTCTACGGTAATGAAGGATTTTATGACGTGCGGCGGCAATACGCACGGGTGACCGGTGACCCAAAGGTGATTCAGTTCGACAGCACTTCATTCAAAGGCCAGAACACGGCCCGATTGAGCCGCGGCATGCAAACGAAGTCAGAGCGCGACAGTACCGGTAAACCTATTCGCTACGATCCAAATGACCAATTGATCGTAAAGGGCCGAACGATCGAGTCGCTGGTAGATAGTCATCGGGTGTTCGTGAAGGAGGATGTCATCTTCGAAAGGGAGAAACTCGTCTCCACGGGCGGCTGGGCGGACTTCCACACAAAACAGGAGTTATTGCGGCTCGAACAACATCCAAGGGCCTCTTACGAGAAGAGCGTCCTGACAGGAGAAGTCATGTTTGTCCAGTTTCAGGACAAGGAAATATCACGTCTGTGGGTGACGGGCGACGCGCTGGCGACGTCCGAGGCCGATTCGTTGACCGGCAAGAATCATCGGTTGAAGGCCAAGGAAATAACGATGTTCGTGTCCGGCCGGAAGGTCACACACATGGAGGCTGTGGGCAACGCGTATAACCTCTATTTTCTGGAAAACCGGGAGGGTGTCAATGAGATATCGGGGCCGAAGATCATCCTGTATTTCACGGAGAAAGGTAAGCTCATGAGTTTTCGCGTGGAGGGCGGGACCGAAGGCACGTACTACCCCGACAACCTGAAACAGATGGTGGAGGGCAAGGAATGACCGTGCCGGGACAGGAACGCCGGGCTCAGGTCGACCACCGCCCGCCGATGCACGAAGCGGCGATCGCCGAGTACATCGACCACGCGGGAGAACAACATACGACCCTGCGGTCGGAATCGCTCGTAAAGAAGTACGGAGGCCGGCGCGTCGTGGACGGCGTATCGATCCAGCTGACTCAGGGAGAGATCGTGGGTCTGCTCGGGCCCAACGGAGCCGGCAAGACCACTACGTTTTACATGATCACCGGCATGGTTCGGCCGAACGCAGGACGGATCTACATGGATCGCCGGAATATCACACGCATGGCCATGTACAAACGCGCCAGACTGGGGATCGGGTACCTGTCGCAGGAAGCTTCGATCTTCCGTAAGCTGACCGTGGAACAGAACATCATGGCGATCCTGCAAACGCTTCGCATCCCGAATAAGGAAGCGCAACACCGGCTGGGCCAACTGTTGGAAGACATGTCGATCACCCGCATCGCACGAAACAAGGGCTACTCGTTGTCCGGAGGCGAGCGCAGGCGAACGGAAATCGCGCGAGCGCTGGTCACCAATCCGCGGTTCCTCCTGCTTGATGAGCCGTTCGCAGGCATCGACCCGATCGCCGTGGAAGATATTCAGTCCATTGTGCAAGGCCTGAAATCTCGCGGCATCGGTATCCTGATCACCGACCACAATGTTCACGAGACCCTTGCCATTACGGATCGAGCCTATCTTCTGTTTGACGGAAGAGTGCTTCGAAGCGGCACTTCGGAATTTTTGGCCGAAGACCCGGAAGCCCGCAAATTGTATCTGGGCGACAAGTTCAAACTCAGGGAATAGAAAGACAGCAGACCGATGTCGCAGGGCATGAAGCAGATACTGAGTCAGCAACTCAAGATGACGCCGCAGCAGGTGCTGCTTTCCAGCCTGCTGCAGCTGCCCGTCCAGGCGCTCGAGCAGCGCATTAAGCAGGAATTGGAGGCGAACCCGCTGCTGGAGGAAACGCAGGAGCAGGAGGAAACTCAGGATCAGGATGAGGAGCAGGAAGAGGACGAGAAACAGGAAAAAGAGGACGAAGCGAAGACCGAAGAAGAGATCAAGGCCAAGGAACAAGAAGAGAAGAAGGCTGAGGAAGAAGTGGACTGGTCGCAGATCCTGAATGACGAGAACAGCTACGAAGTGCGGATGCCGCGGGACGTGAGCAGTGAGGAGGAGGAGGATCGGTGGGTCCAACCTGCCCGTTCCAATTTGTCCGATCACCTGCTGGAACAACTTCGTTTTGCGGATCTCGACGACGGCCAACGGCGGATCGGCGAGTACATCATCTACAGCCTCAACGAAGACGGATATCTGGTCTACGAAGACGCAGCCGCCGGATTAGCGGAGAACGGTGATATCCAGAGCTTCTCCGAAGCCGCCTCGGAGTTCGAACGCGATGGTATTCCGTTCCGCGAGAAGTCCCCCACGGAGGCACCCCCGAACTCGGTACCGCCGCGTTCACGCAGGAAGCGGATACCGAAACGCGCGGATCCCGTGGCCGCCATTGCCCAGGATCTGAGTGTTACGCCGGAGGAGGTCCTGGCCGTACTGAAGGTTATTCAGAGTTTCGATCCGCCGGGGATCGCCGCCAGAGACCTGAAGGAGTGTATCCTGATCCAGCTTCGTCTGCATCCCGAGGGCTTCTACGACAACGGAATAACGGCCTGCATGCGGATCGTCGAGGAGGCCTACGATGACTTTATCAACCGAAGGTACGATCGGGTGGCTCACCAGCTGAAGATTTCCCTGGAGGATATCAAGCAGTCCATCGGCCTGATCCTCCGGCTCAATCCAAAACCCGGTGAGGGCTACATCATTCCGGAGCAGAACTACGTTACGCCGGACGTGATCATTCGAAAAGGAACGGATGGCTTCGAGATCGTCATGAACGATTACAGCGTGCCACGTCTGAAGATCAATCATGCATACCGCCAGATGATGCTGGAGAAGAGCGGCGCAAAAAAGGAAACCAAGGAATTCATCAAGAATAAATTGGAGTCGGCCAAATGGTTGATCAATTCCATTTATCGCCGACGGGACACCATCTATCGGACGGTGGAGGCCATCGTTGATTTGCAGCGCGACTTTTTCGAGAAGGGTCCCGAACACATCCGGCCGATGAAACTCGAGGACGTGGCGACGCGGATCGGGATGGACATTTCAACCATCAGCAGGGCGACCAGCGGAAAGTACGCACAGACAGACTACGGGGTGCTTGAATTGAAATACTTTTTTTCCACGGGCATGACCAGCAGCGACGGGGAGGACGTTTCGACCAAACAGATCAAAGCGAAGCTGAGAGAAGTGATCGACGGTGAGGACAAACACAACCCGCTCAGCGATGAGGAACTCGCCAGGCGCCTGTCGGACCTGGGGAACCCGATTGCACGCCGGACTGTAGCCAAGTACCGGGAGCAGATGAAGATCGCTCCCGCCCGTCTGAGAAGAGAAATCTGAACCATAACCGGAGAAGGATCCATCCGTCCATGAGAATTGTGGTTACCGGAGGGGCCGGCTTCCTGGGTTCGCACCTGTGCGACCGCCTGCTGGCCGAGGGACACGAGGTCATTTGCATCGACAACCTGATCACGGGCAGCGTTGCCAATATCGAGCATATTCGCGATAAGCGCTTTACGTTCATCCAGTACGACGTTACCAATTACCTCTATGTGGACGGTCCGGTGGACTTCGTTCTTCACTTCGCGAGTCCGGCCAGCCCGATCGACTATCTCGAACTCCCCATTCAGACCCTCAAGGTGGGTTCGCTTGGTACGCACAAGGCCCTCGGACTTGCCAAGAGCAAACAGGCGGGTTTTCTTCTGGCCTCAACGTCGGAAGTGTACGGCGATCCCCTGATCAATCCGCAGCACGAGGAGTACTGGGGTAATGTGAACCCGATTGGTCCGCGCGGCGTCTACGATGAAGCCAAGCGATTTGCGGAGGCCATGACGATGGCCTACCATACGTTCCACGGCGTCGACACACGGATTGTGCGCATCTTCAACACCTACGGTCCCCGCAATCGTCCGAACGACGGTCGCGTTGTGCCAACCTTTATCAACCAGGCCATTCGGAACGAACCGCTGACGGTTTTTGGAGAGGGACGCCAGACTCGCTCTTTCTGTTTCGTAAGCGACCTGATCGAAGGCATTTACCGCCTGATGAGCCGGTCGAACGAACATCAACCGGTCAATCTGGGGAATCCTCACGAGATGACCGTCATGCAGTTTGCCGAGCTGATCCTCGAACTCACGGGCAGCAAGAGCAAGCTTGTGCACAAGCCGCTGCCTCAGGACGATCCGACGGTGCGCCGTCCCGATATTACGAAAGCGAAGAGACTGCTCCAATGGGAACCGGGCGTCGACATACGAGAGGGTCTGTCTCGTACGATTGAATACTTCCGAGACCGTATGCAGCGGGGAAGAGCATGAACCTGGGGTTCCTGAGAGCAGGCGTCTGGGTGCTGATGGGCCTTATCCTTACGGGCTGCGCACACACATCGGATCGGAACACGAAGCGGGCGGGCGTCATGTTCGGCGTGGTGCGCTACGTCGATCTCGAAGGCGGGTTCTATGTCATAACGATCGAGACGGGTGAGAACCTGGTGCCGACGAATATGGACGACGCGTACAAGAAGGACGGCCTTCGTATTCGCTTTGCGTGTCGGTTCCTGGAACGTGTGATGACGACGGTCATGTCGGGAAAGCCTGTGGAGATTACGTTCATTGAAAAGGCTCCGTGAGAAGGGTCTATCGGGACATCGTCGAAGCGCTGGAACGGCACGAACGCATGGCGCTCGCTACGGTCGTAAGAGCGGAGGGATCCACGCCGAGGACCGAAGGGGCCAAGATGCTGGTCTTTCCGGATGGACACGCGATGTACTCGGTGGGCGGAGGTCTATTCGAGTCGATAGTTATTCAAGATGCTCTCGGGGTGCTGGCGACCGGTCGCAGCTTGCTCAAGACCTACTCGTTCAATCAGCAGGGCCAGTTTGCGATCGGCGCCGTCTGCGGCGGCATTGTGGAGGTGTTGATCGAGATGATTGAAAGTTCTCCTCGATTGATCATCGTTGGTGGGGGGCACATCGGTCAGGCGCTCGCACGGCTTGCCTCACTGCTGGATTTTCAGATCACGCTCATTGACGACCGAGAAGAGTATTCCACGGCCCTCGACATTGACAAACGGATCCAGGTGATCCACACGGATCCCGATTACTCGGCTATCCCGGAGCCCACACCCAATACCTATGTGTGCCTCGTGTCGAAAGGATACGTCACTGATGAAGCGGCCCTTCGGCGTATCATACGGAGTCCTGCGCGGTACATAGGGATGATCGGAAGCCGTAAGAAGGTTCGTACCGTCTACGACAACATGCAGAGGGACGGATTCGAAGGAGGCCTCTTTGAGAGAATGCATGCACCGATCGGCCTGGATATCCATTCCGAAACGCCGGAAGAAATCGCCGTGAGTATTCTGGCCGAGATCATTCGCGTCAAGAACCAGAAGCCATGACGGATGACTTCGTCTCGCTGAGCGGATGGACTCGGGAATGTCTGCCGGCTTTCTTGCATCGGATCGTGGCGCTGCCGTCTGTCGATTCCACCAACCGTCTGGCGAGAACGATGATCGACGAGACGCCGTGGCCCGGTAACGCGATCGTCGTGGCCGACCGGCAGACTCACGGACGCGGGAGGTTCACCCGCCGCTGGGAATCCCCCGCCGGGGTGGGACTGTGGTTTACGCTGCTGCTGAACACGGAATGGCCGCGGGACAAGTTGTTTCAGCTTACCTTCATGTCTGCCCTTGCCGTCGGTGATGCTGTGCAGGAAACATTGGGTAGGGCCCCGCGCTTAAAATGGCCGAACGACGTATTGATCGGCGACAGGAAGCTTTGCGGCATCCTGCTCGAGACGGCAAGCCGTCGGGAGGCCAACTTTGTGATGGTGGGCGTCGGACTTAACGTGAATCAAGACTCCTTTCCTGCCGAGATGCGGTCTTCCGCCACATCGCTGCGTCTGGAGTGCGGACGGATTCTGTCGAGGGCGACGGTGTTGAAGAACATCCTCGATCGTTTTGGGGAATACTATTTGCGAGGGGGCCAAAGAATCCTGAGTCTATGGAAAGAGCGAGCAGACTGCTGGGGACGTAGCGTGAGGGTGAGGCAGCCGGATCGACTGATCGAGGGCATTGCGAGGGACCTGGCGGATGACGGAGCTTTGATTGTGGAAGTAGACGGAACGCTCGAAAAGGTGTACGCGGGCGACGTAGAGGCCTAGGCCGGTATGGTGCCGTTCGTTAAGTCCTCCGTAATAGCCGCCGGATTTCTCCCGGTATTTTTGTTCGAATGGATTCTTCGTCCAGGGTTTTGACCTCCCGATTCTTCATCACCACTTGACCATCCACCAGAACCGTCTGGACGCATGAAGAGTGTGCCGAGTAAACAACGGCGGCATACACGTCATCCCATGGCATGGAGCGTACGTCCTGAAGATCCATGATGATCAGGTCGGCTTTCTTGCCGGGCTCGATGCTCCCGATCTCCTGTTGAAGGCCCAGTGCACGCGCTCCGTTGATCGTGGCCATTTCGTACACGGCGCGCGGGGGCATGGCTCCGACGCCTGCCGTCGGTTTTTGAATCAGGGCCGCCAGTCGCATCTCCTGAAAGATATCCAGATTGTTGTTGCACGGAGCCCCGTCGGCCCCTAGGGATACGCAAAGGCCTCCTTTCATCATTTCCGGCACACGGGCAATGCCCGAACCCAGCTTGAGATTGGAGGAGGGGCAATGAAGTACATTTGTCGACGTTTCGCGGAGGATGGCCATTTCCCGTTCGTCGATCCAGATGCAATGCGCAAGGCACAACCGCTCACCGGTCAGCCGGATGGAATGGAAGTATTCGATATTGTTCATCCCGTGCCGGCGGCGTACCTCCTCCAATTCGCTGCGGTTCTCGGCCGCATGCGTATGGACGATCGTGCGATGGCGGTCCGACAGATCGCGCACCTCGTGCAGCAGCTTCTCACTGCACGAAAGGACGAAGCGCGGGGCAAACGCGAAGTGAAGGCGTCCGTCCGCTCGGCCGTCCCACGTGTTCCGGAGACGAAGACTTTCCTCGATAGACCAGCGATCGGTTTCGCGCAGTCCTTTCGGAGCGCCCGAAGCGGCATCCATCATGGCCTTGCCGCAGAATGCGCGTAGGCCGGATTTTTCGATCTGCCGGAAAATATGGTCGGTGTGCCGGACCGTTCCCATGTCCATGAGGGTCGTTGTGCCGCAGCGGATCAACTCGAGAAGGCCCATCTGGGCAGAAAGGGCGATCGACGACGGTGTGTGGGCGGCCTCATACGGCCAGATTTTCAGTCGCAGCCAATCGAGTAATTCGAGGTCATCGGCCAGATTGCGGAAGAGCGTCTGGCAGAGATGCACGTGCGTTTGCACGAAACCGGGGGATACCACGCGATCGGAGGCGTCGATGACAGAGGCGTGTCGTCGGTCTTCGGCGCACAGTTGACCGACCTTGCGTATGTGACGGCCCTCGATGAGAACGTCGCCGCGCAGGATGTCACGGTTCGTGTTCATCGTGACCACCAGGCCGTTCGCGATGATCTTCTTTTTCATCCGTGTGTGCCCGAAAAAAGGATGAGAGCCAGGTCCATGACGTTGGTTTGTGTGGTCCCCAATCGAATGAGGCCCCCGGTCTGCTCGAAAAAACCGTAAGAGTTGCAGTCTTTGAGATAGACGGCCGGGTTCAACTTCCGGTCGTTAGCCGAGCGCAGTACTTCGGCATCGAGGATCGCACCGGCTGCGTCGGTCATTCCATCTCTGCCGTCTGTCCCCGCCGACAAAACGAGTATCTCCTCCTCTTCGGAGATCGCCGGGACCACGGTCAGCACGAAGTGCTGATTCCGGCCGCCCCGGCCGTTGCCCTCAACCCGGACTGTGGTCTCCCCACCGGCAAGAGCGCAAAAACGCGTATGGGACCTTGCGGTCCGGGCAAAGCGGAGAAACTCGTTTGCGGCCTCTGTGCAGTCACCCGAGAGCCCGGCCGGCCAGATGGCGGTGTCGTAACCGAGTTTCAACGCGGCTCGCTGGGCAGCCATCACAGCCTTCTGGTTGTTTCCAACCACGACGTACCGCCCACGATCAAAGCAGGGATTGGATGGGCGGAGGAAGTCTCCATCGGTCAGTCCATCGAGACTGGCAAGAACCGACGCAGGGAGCCTGGCCCGGAGTCCGTGGCCTCGGAGTGCGTCCTGGAGGAGGGAGGGAGTCGTGTCGTCGGGAACCGTCGGGCCGGAACCGATCGTCTGGATGTCGTCCGCCGGTACATCGGAAAGGGCCAGTGTGACGGTCGTGGCGGGACTGGCCCAGAGTGCCGCGCGGCCGCCGTGCGCGAGGGACATGGCCTTCCGAATGATGTTCATCTGCGCGATGTTCAAGCCCGCGTGCAGCAAGAGGCCAAAGGTCTTGCGCGCATCTTCCAGGCTGATGCCGTTGCGGAACGAGGCAAGCAATGAGGAGGCTCCGCCGGACAGCAGGAAGAAAACAAGGTCTTCCTCATTTGCCGCCCACAAAAGGCTGCGCAGTTCCCGGGTCGCGTCGAGACCGTCTTTATCGGGAAGGGGGTGGCCCGCTTCGAGGACCTTGACTTTCCGTAACGGCGCCGCACTTCCATGATCGGTGATCACCAGGCCGGTATCGATCGAGTCGCCGAGGATCTCCTCGAGCATAGCGGCCATCGCAACGGAGGCCTTGCCCGCTCCGGTGACGAACAACCGGCGGAAACCGGAAAGATCGAGGTCGCCTCCGTCGACGGCCAGTCGCTGTCCCTCTTTGCGCACGGCCTGGTTGACCAGAGTCCGTGCGTCAACGGCCTGAAGGGCCGTGCGGACGATTGTCAACGCGTCGGAACGAAGAGACATTAGCGATACAGGTCCGGGAACAGCGTGCGCTCGACGCATTCGATCGTGATATGGATCACTTTGATGTGGATTTCTTGAATCCGGTCTGTCGTCTGACCAGGCGCGAGGATGGCAATGTCACAAAGGTTCTTGAGTTTCCCGCCGTCTTTCCCGAGGAGGCCGACAACTTTCATGCTCTTGCCCCTTGCCGTTTCAGCCGCAAGAAGGACGTTCCTCGAATTCCCGCTGGTACTGACCGCGAGCAGGACATCGCCGGGCCTGCCAAAAGCCTCGAGCGGACGGGCGAAGACATGGTCGTATCCATAGTCGTTCGATATGCAGGTCATCTGGCCAACGTCGTTGAGGCAGAGAGCGGGCATGGGCGGGCGTTCCTTGCGGAAGCGCCCCGTCCACTCTTCGGCGAAATGGGAAGCGTCGCACATGCTCCCGCCGTTGCCGCACGAAAACACCTGATTGCCCCTCCGGTAACATGCAGCCAGTTCGGAAACAAAGTCGTGGATTGCGTCGATAGCCGAAGTGTCGACGAGGAAGGCTCCTAGGCAGTCCTGTGCTTCCGACAGGGAGGATTTGATTTGGTCTAGCATCACGTTAAGTCCGCTGAAGTTGTCGGGAATACTCGTAAAAAACAATCGATGCAGCCACGCCCGCGTTCAGGGACTCACCGTGCCCGAAGCGTGGAATGGAAACGCGTTCGTCGCACAGTTGCAGTAACTCCGGGCTTACTCCGCTTGCTTCACTGCCCACGACCACGGCGATTCGGTCAGTCAGCGGTCCGACGGAAGTCGAGCCGGTCGACGAGGTTGCAATGAGCCGGTAGCCGTTGCCTTTCAACTGCTCGAGACAGCTCCTGAGGTCTGTGTTTTCATAACACAGGAGCCTGAACAAAGCACCCATGGTGGCCCGAACGACCTTCGGATTGAACACTTCCACGCAGGACGGGCCTAACGCAACGCGATCCACGCCAAACCACTCGGCGCTGCGAAGGATCGTCCCGACATTACCCGGATCGGCAATCCGGTCGAGCACGGCCACGAGTTCGCGCTCCTTGGGATGTTGCCACGGGTTCGGAGGGGTTTTTTGCGCCCGTACGCACGCGACAATCCCCTGGGCGCTTTCCGTATCGGAGAGCCTTGCCACCTCGGCAGGCGCCGCCTCGAACGTGAGGTCGCGAAACTTCGCGTGCAGCACGGAGCCGACGGCGGGATGCGAGCCGGCAAAATCGCTCGTCACCACGATCCACTCCGCATCGAAGCCGCTCCGGAGGAATTCTTCAAACAAACGAACGCCTTCGATTACGAAAACGCCGTGCTCCCGACGGTAGCGTTTTTCGAGGACGTGCGAACACTCCTTCAATCTGCCTTTGCTGATCCGTTCGAAGGCCATGGGGGAGTCTTACTCCACCCGGGTCTTTCGGGTCAGGCGGGGGGACTTGATGTCAAACTGCACGTGAATGCGATGAATATCGCCGAGCGCGTTGACGCCCTGAAAGTAGGTGTAAGCGTAGTCAAATTGAAAAATACCCAGCTTGACGCCCGTGCCCATCGTCCACGCACTGAGCTCGTTGAATCCGGCGCGCATGAACAGTGCCCGCTTGTAGCCGTACTCAACGCCGGCATGCACATCCGCGCTCCAGGCGCCTGCGTGCACGTGCGAGGCATAATTTCGGTTTTCGAAGTAGTTCTGGACGTCCAGCATCGGTGTCACAACGTGATCGTCGCCGATCCACCAGTTGTAGGCGGCACCCAGTTTCAGGCTGGGCGTGATCCACTCACGTTTTCCGGTATTCCACGTCACGAGGGTGCCCGTGACATCCTGCATGGTAGCACCAATCGACCATTCCGGCGTGAGGGCGTATTGCACGCCCGCGTCGAATCCTATCCCGTACGCCGACGCGTAGCGGGCACCGTTATAGACCATCTTGACGTTGGCTCCGTAGGAAAAGCGTTCCGTCTGCAATCGGGCATAGGTGAGATACACGGCGTAACTGGCATAATTGAAGTAATTCCTCAACCGCACTCGGTCCGTGTTCGGATCGTAGTCGGAGGCGTCGATCACTTCGATATCTCCGTTCGGAAGTACGCGATAAGCCTCCGTGTGGGCAATATTGTCCACACCTAAACGAAGGAACGTGAAACCAACGGAGCGTTTGTCACCCCACGGAAGAGCAAACGCGCCGAAATCATAGTTAATGTCGGAAATGAACAGCTTCGCATGGTTGTAGGCAATCTGCGCGTTGTTCAGGCGAACGAGTCCCGCGGGGTTATAATAGCCGGAGGTCACGTCGCCGACGCTGGCGATCATCGCCCCGCCCAGGGCTGAGGCCCGGGCCCCCGCACCGAGCGTGAGGAATTCGCCCGCGTACTTATTTTGGCCATGAAGAAAGGAGGCAAGGAACACAGAGCAAACGACTAGCGAGTGCAGAATCCGGATCATACAGGTCCTTTGCGAGTAGAAGTGTAACGGGCTAATATAGGGAGTATTCCGGAGTGAGGCAAGGGTTGAGAGACGCAAGCCGGCCGCAACCGGTTGCGTTACTCCAGGGCTCTTCTTGCTTCTTCTATGTCGGTGATTGGTCTCTTGCATGTGAAATTCTGGCAAATGTAGATAGTGGCTCTGTCGTCGAGCATATACTGTGCCTCCGTGAACGGGGCGATCTCGGTCAACCGTTTCGCCTGGTCGGGAGTTTTGAGAAGAATCACACCGGTTGACCGTAAGTGCTGTCGGACGACCTTAATCATCCGGCGAGTGTCTTCCGCATCCTCACGGCCGACGACCACGATTTCATAGGAGGGTCCGAGGGCAAAGTCGAGAGCGCACAGGTATTGCGCATATGCGATCGGCATTTTCTTGATCGCAGGCGCAAAAGTGAGGCCAATCGTGTCGGCCATGTCTGCCCACGATTCGTTGCCGGTCATCCGGCTCAGGCGGATCAGGTTGAGCGCGGACACCGAGTTTCCGGACGGTAGGGCACCGTCGTAGGACTCTTTCATCCGTGCGATCATGGGCTCACCGTCGTCGGCGGTAAAGAAAAAAGCACCGTCTTGTGGATCCCAATAGTGTTCGATCTGCAGTTTCGTCAGCGCGATGGCCCTATCCAGATGCTTGAGATCGAATGAGCTTTCGTATAGTTCGATCAAACCCCACACCATCATGGCATAATCGTCGACGTGCGCCGGCAGCCCCGCCTGTCCCTGTCGGTACCGCTTCAGTAATCGTCCCTGCGAATCGCGCAGACGGACCCACACGAAATCGGCTGCCCGTTCCGCCGCCCGAAGATATCGCGGTTCTTCGAAGATGGCTGCAGCCCTGGCCAGGGCTGCAATCATGAGACCGTTCCAGTCGGTCAGTACCTTGTCGTCTTTGAGAGGACGCATACGCTCGTTCCGGACGTTAAACATCTTCTTCCGCGCCGATTCGACCGTTCTCATGAGGTCGCTCTCGGATAAACCGGCCTCGGCGGCAAGGACGTCCCAGTCCTTCGTCCTGTGGAGAATATTGACTGCAGCCGGCTGGCGAGTCGCTTCGTCGAAATAGTTCCCTTCGTCGGACACGTTGTAGACCGAGAAAAACACACGTGCATCCTTGGTGCCGAGCACTCGCTGAATCTCCCCGGCAGACCAGGTGTAGAATTTACCTTCCATACCCTCGCTGTCGGCGTCTTCTGCCGAATGGAATCCGCCGCCGGTGTCCGTCATGTCTCGCAGGACATACTCCAGAACCTGTTCGGCGGCCTCGCGATATTCCGTTTTGCCGGTTATCTGGAATGCCTCGGTATAGGCCATGGAAAGCAGCGCCTGATCGTAAAGCATTTTTTCAAAATGCGGGACGAACCATCGAGCGTCGGTGGAATAACGGTGAAAGCCGAACCCGACATGGTCGTAGATGCCTCCTCGTTGCATGGCGCGAAGCGTCCGCTCGACCATGATAAGCACGGAGTCGAGCCCGGACCGTTTCCAATAGCGCAGCAAAAAAAGAAGGTTGTGAGGTGTCGGGAACTTCGGTGCGCTTCCAAAGCCGCCGTTTATCGGATCGAACTGCGAGGTAAAGAGATCGGCAGCACCCTTGATTACCGATTCAGGGACGGCTTCCTGGGAAGAGCGGTGTGGGGCGGTCTGAAGGAAGTTCGTGATCTGCTGGGCAGATTGTAGAACCTCGCCCCGGCGTTGCTTCCAGGCATCGGCAAGCGAGGGAAGCAGCTCCATCATACCCATCCGCCCGTATCGGCCGTACTTTGGGAAATACGTACCTGCGAAGAACGGCTTTCCGTCCCACGTCATGACCACTGTCATCGGCCAGCCCCCTTGTCCCGTCATGGCCTGGGTGGCCGTCATGTAGATCTGATCGATGTCTGGCCGCTCTTCCCGGTCCACCTTGACGGCGACAAAATGCTCGTTGAGCAGGGCTGCGACGGTCGAATCCTCGAAGGATTCACGCTCCATCACATGGCACCAGTGGCACGTGGCATAGCCGACGGACAGGAACACGGGCTTGTCTTCGGCCTTCGCTTTTTCAAAGGCTTCTTTGCCCCACGGGAACCAATCAACCGGATTACGTGCATGCTGGAGCAAGTAAGGGCTCTTCTCGAAAACAAGACGGTTGTAGTTCGGTCCGCCGTCTCGCGGGAGTTCCCTTAGTTCTTTTTCGGAGGGCAGATTCACGGCATGGTTCCCGGGGTTGTCCGTTTTGCAGGCAACACAGAAGCAAAAGATGAGAATTGTGATTCTTAAGAACGTCAACGTGGATGGTTTATTTCGAACTTGTTGTCCATCGGCATATCGGGGCATGAGAAATGAAATTCCGCCCAAAATACGGACAGGAGAAACAGATGTCAATGACGAATCGGGACAGGATCAAAAAGGTAGAATAAGAATCCCGACCTTGCGGTCGGGATCGGTCACGGAACTTCCTTTGGAGTGGAGCGGATCGCTTGTCCGGCTTACATCCATGGTTCATCTGCGGAAGGACCATAGATGGACGGTACCTTTCCGCCCACCATGCGAAGGTAAACGGAAAATTGTCCGCGATGATGAACCATATCCATGAGCATAAACCAGCATACGTCGGCGCGTCGGAAGTCGCCCATCTGTTTGGGGCCGACCGAGAACTTCATCGTTCTTTCGTATTCCGCGTCGGGCAGCCGGTTCATCTTGTCGAACATGGCCCGATGGGAGCGTTCGTACTCTGCAATGATCTCGGCCATGGTGGCGGGAATTTCTCCCTGCGGAGCGCCCTGGAATTCCCCCTTGATGATCTGGTCGATGACTTTTTCCTCCATGACAAATGTCCAGGCCAGTTCCGCAGCCGTCTTCGATCGCCCGTGCGGCCGGAAGGTCCTCTGTTCGACCGGGTAGTTTTTCAACACTTTGAGGGTCGTTTGGAATTCACGATCCCAGGTTTGCAAATACATATCTTTCTCACTCATGATAGTCTCCTTTGGTTGGGACAATGATTGACGTCAAAAGTACTCACCGGCTCATTCGAAGAATACGGACAAACGTACGCGGCAATGATGACGCACAGTGTGGTGCGCTTCTTCAGGCCGTACTTGTCTACGATTCAGAGGAACAGGTTCGTCAGACGAGTAACGCACCCCGTCCATCCCTGCTCATGATTGTCGCGGGCGGCCCTGTCGGGGAAGAGTTCATGAGTAAGTCGCAATTCTGTTTTCCCGCCGCGATCGAGGAACTCTATCGTGACCAGCGTTTCCCCCGGTCCGTCTTGTGACGGGTCTTCCCACGCCCAGGTGAAGACCAGTTTCTCGTTGGGTCGGATCTCGCGGTACCGGCCTCGCGCCATATGGACCTTGCCGGTGGGCCGGTGATGCATACCGATGCGATACGCACCGCCCACACGCAGGTCCACCTCGACGATGGTGTTTTCAAACTCGTCGGACGGCGCACACCACTGTTTCAGGACTTCCGGTTGCGTCCAGGCCCTGTAGAGCTCCTCTTTCGGGGCATGGATGATCCGCGTGAGCGTGAGGGAGGTTTCTTGGGTTTTTGTTTCCATGAGGGCTCCTGTTGGTCTTCTGATCGTTGGATAAACGCCTCAAGGGCGTCGAGTTGAGCTTCCCAGAATTGTCGGTACGTGTCCAGCCAATACGTCGCGTCTCTGAACGGAGCGGCAATCAAGCGGCAATGGCGGTATCGGCCTTGTCTTTCTTGCACCAGGAGGCCTGCCCGTTCCAGAACCCGCAGATGCTTGGAGATGGCGGGCAGCGAGACGTCGAAGGGGCGGGCCAGTTCCAGGACGGAGGCGGAACCGCGCACGAGGCGAAGGAGGATGGCCCGTCGTGTCGGGTCGGCCAGTGCGAAAAACGTGGTATTGAGATTATATTTAACCATATGGTTAAATATAAGTCATCCGAAAAGCATTTTCAATGAGATTATTTTCCGGCATCCCTGAGTGTGGGGCGTGAAAGAGGTGAAAGACTGCGGGTCCTTGCAGGGGACGGGAGACGCTTCAGGAACGGAGGCAGCCGGAACGCCTGAAGCACCCGGCACACAGATGGACGAGCGGAATCGGTTCCGTGCACCGCGGACAACGGGACAAAAGTTGATCTTCCACAACCAGGCCGCAACAGGGACACGTCCGCGAAAGGGTCTTCTTGATTTCTTCCATGGGATCGATGAGTACGGTGCAGCTGTTCATGTTCGCCCTTCAGTGAAAGATTCCGATGATCTGAGCCACCAGGCCGCCGATGGTGAAAGCGGCAACCCACGTGCCGAGCCAGATGAGGGCGCCTTCCTTGAAACCGCGCTCCTTCAGTAATACCATGACACTGGCTACGCACGGGACAAACAACGTAAGGGTCACGAGGCCGACCAGAATCTGCGGGGGTGTCAATCCCATGGTGAGGAATCCCGCAGCCCCAAAATCGCGGCGAACCATGCCCATGACAAAAGCCGTAGCGGCCTCACGCGGCAGACTCAACCATCCGGTTGTCACCGGGGCGAACAGATCCTGCCAGGCAACCAGCAATCCGGTCACCTGCATGATCGATACGACTGCGGCTCCGAACATGAACCAGGGTGTGGCTTCCTTCATGAAATGATAGGTCTTCAGATAGGTCTTCTTCGTGACATTGTCGAGCCTCGGTAGGCGCATCGGAGGCAGGTCGATCAAGAGGGCCGACGACTTGCCTGGCAGAAAGGAGTTAAGGATTGTGCCCAGGATGACCAATGCGGAGAGCATGATGAGCACGTATGCGAGGATATAGGTCCCCCCGGCTGCGGCCAGCAAAGCCGTGATGACGGCCAATTGGGCCGAGCAGGGGATAACGAAATTCAGGATGGCTGCGGCAATCGTTTTTTCGCGATTGGTGCCGAGCAAGCGGGTCGTGATCGTGGCCATCGTGACGCATCCAAAACCCAGCAGGATCGGGATGATCGCACGCCCGTTGAGACCGATACCGGTCAACATCCGGTCCACCAATGTTGCCAGTCGGGGGAGATACCCGCAATCCTCGAGTACCGAAAGGAAACCGTAGAAACCGATCACAAGGGGCAGGAGAAGAAAGACGATGTAAGTGACCGTCATGGTCAGGACGCCGAACTCGCCGGCAAAAACCATCGCCCAGGGTTGCCCGAACTCGAACGTGTATACGACATTCTTTCCACGGACGAAGTCCTGCATGGCCAGTGTTTCGCCGGTCCTGTATCGTTTCCCGTCGGGGAAGAAAAACGATTTCGAATCGACCACAACCTCTTTTCCGTCCGCATCGGCGTGCACGATATCGGCCTTAACGGACACAGCGGTGAATTCCGCAAACACATCCTTTACCAAACGCTCGTACATTCGATTACCCAACTCGACTTCCGTGAAGCCCACGAGGTCCTGGGCTACCCACACGCCGATGGTCTGATAAAGCACAAGGAGTACACCGAGGAGGATGGGGATGCCCATCAGGGGATGAACGGACACCTTACCCAGCCACTCCCGGAAGGTGCGGCGGTCGACGTGGCGAACGACCTGTCGTATGATCTCGTTGGCACGAAGGCGCCGATCGACGTAAGAAGACTCTCGGAAGTTCAAGGGTTTGACGCCGTGGCGACCGGATACGGCCTCGTCGCCCTCGTAGACCATGAGAGCCTCAGGCTGAGAACCCACCATCTTGAGAAGCTCGTGCAACTTCCCGTGAAGGCGGGGATCCTGATGGCCGGGCCGTGCCGAATTCAGCGCCGCTTCCACCTCCGCCAGACCTAAATGATGTACGGCCGAGGTCGGGATGACCGGAATGCCCAAGAGTTCGCTCAGCTTGCTGACTTCAATGGACACACCCTCCTTGTTCATCTCGTCCATGAAGTTGAGCGCGACGACCATCGGAAAGCCCATATCGATCAATTGAAGAGTCAAGAAGAGGTCGCGTTCCAGATGGACAGCATCGACGACGTTGAGGACGATGTCGGCGTCCAGAATGACATCGCGTGCGACGCGCTCTTCGTCGTTGAAGCTCGAAACGCCATAAATACCGGGTGTATCAACGACATAGTCCTTCCCCATGCGGCCTTCGGCAACATCGACGGTGGTTCCCGGGTAGTTGGAAACATCGGCATAAAGGCCGCTCAGGTGATTGAAGAAGACGGACTTGCCAACGTTGGGGTTGCCAACCAGGACGATTTTCTTCTGGTCCTTGGGCGGGAGGATACTGTCGTCGTGCGTCGTGTGGTGGTGGAAGTGGCCGACGGCCGTGTCGATGTGGCTCATGCTCGGGACCCTGGGTGGTGGACCGGAATCAGGCGACCTTTTCTGTGAGTATCGTATCGGCAATCTCCCGACCGATTGCGATTTCCTGTCTCTTGTATCTTATGATCAGCGGCCCGAGGGGCAGTTTCTGGTGGCAGCGCACCGTCGTACCTTCCGAAATGCCAAAGCGAATCAATTGTGTCCGAGTCCCCATGTCGGGTATGGAAACGATCTTGAGCTGTTCGTTCCGGCGCGCCTGTGAGAGTCTCTTTTTCATGTCCGTCTCCGATGGCCCTTGCTGAGATTGCGTCTCAATTACACTGATGCAATATACGCAGGGCCGTACCCATTGTCAAGATCGGAGGTCAGAATGTGCTTGTAATCTTTTCGTAAAGAAATTCAAGCGGTACAGCCGTTTGGCCATCCTTCGGGCGATGCCGCGCCTCTCCCGGCCCAGCCAAGTTTCCGGACGCTCCACAAAACTTGTTGCAACTGCCGGAGGAAAAAGTTAGATTTCCCAGAAACTTAGGAATAATCCAAGTATCCCCACGTTTTTCAACTAGGTTTTATGACCGCCAGGGAGTTTGAGGAGCAGGCGCTGCCGCATGCGGAAACGCTGTACAACACGGCCCTCCGATTGACGAGGAACCCGACCGATGCAGAAGATCTTGTTCAGGAAGTGTTCTACAAAGCCTTTCGCTCCATCAACCAGTTCCAATCGGGCACCAACGTGCGCGCATGGCTCTTCAAAATTCTTATGAACACGCATATTTCCCAGTACCGGAAGTCGTCGAAAAATCCGACGGTCGGCGGGTATGACGATGTGGAGGAATTCTCTCTCTACAGCCAGGTGCACGACCGAGCCACGGCGTTGTCGGATTCTCCAGCGGCGATTCTCGATCGGTTCCTGGAGGCGGACATCAAAACCGCTATCGACAAATTGCCGGAGCAATTTCGGGATGTGGTCATGTTGGTGGACGTGGAAGGCTTTTCGTACAAAGAAGCGGCGGACATTCTGGAAACTCCGGTAGGAACCGTCATGAGCCGCCTATTCCGCGGACGCAAGCTTCTCCAGAAATCCCTGTGGGAATATGCTGTTGAGTACGGATACGTCAAATGAAATCGTTTTTCCGGTCAAATAGTTCAAAGGAAGAGGAGAACCAACAAAGGGTGGCGCATGAACGAAGGCTACGACAAACACACACACATGCACGATGGGGAGATTCCATGCGCAGAGATCGCTCGCCGTGTCTATGCGTTTATTGAGGGTCAGGCAGACATCTCGGAACTGGAGGCCTTCCGGGAGCACATTGCGCTTTGTCTTCCGTGCCGGGATCTGGTCCAGTTTGAGCAGAAGCTGATCGAAGTGATCAAGACGAAGGGCGGTAACGGAGGTACGAATCGAGTGCCGATGCCTTCCTCGCTCTCAGAGAAGATCAAACAGGTCGTTGCGCTTTCCACCCATCCGAGACCCAAGTAAGAAGCGTTCTTATTCCCGGCGGATCCCGCCGGTCTGCTCGGAAACTATCGCCAGCCTTGAGCGATGGGTATCCGCCTTCCAAAACCAAATGCTTTGGTGGTGACGCGCAAGCCCGGTGCGGCCTGGCGCCGTTTGTACTCGTTGCGATCCACAAGTTTTAAGACGCTCCTCACGATGGCCGGCTCGTAGCCCGCGCGCACAATCTCATCCTCTTCTTTCAGCTCTTCGATGTACAACTGCAAGATGCCGTCGAGCACTTCATACGGCGGCAGGGAATCCTGGTCCTTCTGATTGGGACGTAGCTCCGCGGAGGGCGGCTTCGTGATCGTACGGCCCGGTATGATCTCGCGCTCGCGGTTGATCCACCGGGCCAGGCGATAAACGGTTGTTTTGGGAACGTCACTGATGACGGCCAGTCCGCCGGCCATGTCTCCGTAGATCGTGCAATAGCCGACGGCCAGTTCAGACTTGTTTCCTGTGCTGAGGACGAGACTACCGAACTTGTTCGACAAGGCCATAAGAAGGTTGCCGCGGATGCGCGCCTGGATGTTCTCCTCGGTGATATCCGGCTGCCGTCCTTTGAAGGGTTCCTCCAGCGTTTGGAGATAAGCCTCAAAGACCGGCTCGATGGGAATCTCCATGTATCGGATGCCGAGATTGGAGACCAACCGACGGGCGTCCGCGAGGCTGTGGTCGGACGAGTAGGGGGAGGGCATAGCCACGCCGGTGACTTGCGCTGCCCCCATCGCTTCTACGGCCACTGCAGCGACTACCGCGCTGTCGATACCGCCGCTCAAGCCAATCAGCGCACTCTCGAATCCGCATTTCCTCACGTAGTCTCCCAGGCCCAGTACCAGCGCTCGATAGATCTGTTCCTCCTCCGACCGGGACCAGAGGCCGTCGTCTTCTGAAGGCCGTTCGAGATCCACAACGAGCAGTTCCTCGTCAAACTGGCGGCACCGAGCAGTCACCTTTTCGCCGTCCATAACAAAACTCGAACCGTCGAACACCAGACTGTCGTTTCCGCCGACCAGATTGACAAACACGGACGGGACTCGGAACTTGCGGCCCATGCTGCGGAACATCTCCACGCGGAACTCCGGTTTTCCCGTATGGAAAGGAGAGGCTGAGATATTGATCATGAGGTCAGCGCCCTGGCCTGCGAGCGTTTCGATCGGATCGGAAGGATACAGGCGGCGCTTCCAGAAATCTTTGTCGTTCCAGGTGTCTTCACAGATCGACAGGCCGATGGTCCGGTCGCGGAAGCGGAACACGTGCTTTTCGCCGGCCGGCTCAAAGTGCCGGACTTCATCGAAGACGTCATAGTTGGGGAGCAGGGACTTGTGCTGGATTCCGATGACCCGACCGTTCTCCATCAGGGCCGCGGAGTTGAACAGCTTACGCCCCTGGCCGGTTTCGTTGGGAGAGACGAAACCGCAGATCACGCCTATCCCGGACGACGCCTGCCGGACGCGATCCAACTCGACCAGATTCCTGCGGATCAGGGCCTCCCGCTCGACCAGGTCCTCGGGCGGATAACCCACGATGGTGAGTTCGGGAAACACGATGAGATCGGCCTGCTGTCCCCGCGCCCGCCCGATCCAATCCAGGATCTTTTCGGTATTGCGCGCGAGATCCCCGACTCGCGTGTTGATTTGGCCCAAAGCAATGCGCATGCGTCACGAAACAAAAAAATCCGATTTTGAAAAATCGGATTCGGTTTCGATCATATGTAAATATGCGTCAATTGCGTATGACATCAATGACCTTGCCTCCCAGGCGAAACTCGGCGTAGTTCAGATCGATCTCAACCGGCTGGAGTTCAGCGTTGGCGGGCTGAAGGGTGACCTTGGTACCGCGGCGATAAATGCGCTTGACTGTTGCCTCTTCGTTGACGTAGGCGATGACGATGTCGCCGTTACGAAAATCGGTCGTGTTCTTGACAATGATGAAATTGCCGTCAAAAATCCCATCTTCGACCATGCTGTCCCCCGTGACCTGAAGGGCATACAGGCTCTTGTCGTTCACCGAATAGCGGGTCGTGGCAGGATGCACGTAACCCAGGCTGGTCTCGTCGAAAAACCTCGGGGTGCCGGCCGCGATCTTTCCAAGAACGGGAATTCCCGGCATGTCCTGGTCCAAAACGTACTGCAATGGTCTATCCATGACGGAGGGTCCTTATGATGGATGAGAAGATTGCGTGATTCTGCTCTTTGACGGCGGCCAGTGTGTCCACCAGGTCAGCTTTTGTCTTTAATTTACAAAACTTTGCCAGAAAAGCAAGCTGTTTTTCGTCGTCCGGCAACCTGTTCGAACGACGTTCAAAGAGTAGAAAGAGATGTTTCTCCAGCATTCGAAGGAACAGGTAATTGGAGCGGAGCGTGTTGGCCTGGCTATGGTCGAGGTGGCCGCGGTCGAGCAGTTTGTTGAGGGAAGCCAGCGTTTGTCGCGGCCGCTGGGGCCAGTCGCGACCGTGTCGGATTTGCAGGGCCTGGACCGCGTATTCAATTTCAACCAGCCCTCCGCGTGCGTACTTGAATTCGTGCAGGACGTCGCCCGGTCTTCCGGCTTTTTCTGCAATCTGTCGCTCTCGCATTTCGACTATTGCTTCCGCATCGCTCGGCCGCAGACCGGGCTCATACAGCATCTCGTCACCGATGGCCATCAGGCGGCGGGCCAGATCATCGCGGCCTGCGACCGGTCGTGCTTTTACCAGGGCCTGCCGTTCCCAGAACATGGCCCGGCTGGAAAGATATTCCCTGTACCGACTGACGGTAACGACGAGCGGCGCTTGTGGACCTTCGGGTCGAAGCCTCGCGTCGATCTCATAGAGCCGTCCGTGCGGAGTCACCTGCACCACGTCGGCCATGAACTGCTTGGCCAGAGCAATCCAGCGGTCGACATCGGAACCGTCCTCGCACAGGAATATCACGTCGAGGTCGGACCGATAACTCAATTCCTCTCCACCGAGCTTTCCCATTCCGACCAGAAGGACAGGATCCTCGTCTCGAAAGAACCGCGCGAATACTTCTCGAACGACAAAATCGGCCAGTCTTGTGAGCTCCCTCTCTACAGCCTCAGCCGGCTTGATTCCCCAGGCATCTTGTAGAGCAAGCCGTACGAACTCCATCTGCTTAAGATGGCAGAGGTGGCTGTGCAGGCCACGCTCTTCGGAAGGAAGAGGAGCGTCGCCGGACCTGAAACGCACGAGATGAGAGTTGAGGAAGTCCAGGTACGAAGGTTTCTCACAGAACAGGTTTGTCATGGCGTTGGAATAGGAGGCGAGCAGGACCAAGCTTTCTCTGAGAAGCTGGCTGAACACCATCAGCTTGTACAATGCTTCCGGAAACGGATGTCCTCCCAGACAGCGCTGAAGGTTGACGATCGTATGGTCCGGGTCGTGCGTTACGCTGATGAGCGGCAGCAGGAAAGGCAAAACCTCCCGGAAGGCCTCCTGCTCGGTGTTGCGGTGAAGATGCGGAAATTGACCATAACAGAGTGAGCGGAGGGCCCGATAGGCATTCTGCGGAACTGCAAAACCCAGCCCCTCCAGCAGCTGTGTGCCCTTGTCGGACAACGAGTTGGCCATAAGAATTCCTTCCACCGTGGGGGAACTCTGCTGTTCGGCCGGCTGGAAGATCGAATCAAACAGCTGCCGCACTTTTTCGATCGACCGGTCGAGCTTGCTGAAAAACTCTTCGGCTGAGGAAAGGTCCAGCAAGAAGACGAGCCGTCGGACGCCTGAGCCGGACCGGGGGATGGAGTGTGTTTGACGGTCCGCTTCGATCTGGAGGACGTGTTCCACGCGACGATAGAAAACGTAGGCCTGACACAACGTGTCGTATTCCTGGGTGGTCAGGAAACCGTGCCGGTGCAGACGCTCAAGCCCCATCAGCGTGGTAGGTGTCCGGAGTTCGGGACAGGTTCCTCCGTTGACGAGTTGGAGAGCCTGGGTGACGAACTCGATGTCACGGATTCCCCCGCGATCGGTTTTCACGTTCAGTGCACCGGGCCGGGTTTTTTCTTCTTCAATGCGCCATTTCATTCGGGCAATTTCCCTGAGCGGCGACTCGAAAAACGTTCTGGGATAGACAAAGGATGTCAGCTGGTCGAGTAGGGCCTTGCCGAGCGATGGGTCACCGGCCGCGACGCGTGCCTTGATCAGCATCTGGCGTTCCCACAACTGGCCGCGGGATTCGTAGTAGTGCAGATAGGAGGCCAGGCTTCGAGCGAGCGGTCCTGAATCTCCGTCGGGCCGCAGCCGGGCATCCGTACGATACAAAATACCTTCGCGAGTTTGCGCCGAGAGGGTCGACAGAATCAAACCGGCAAGCTCGTTGAAGAATTCGTGATACGTGCGACGGCCGTCGTGCTCGATCGTTCCTTCTTCTCCGTACACAAACATCAGGTCGATATCGGAGCTGTAATTGAGCTCTTCGCCGCCGAGCTTTCCCAGTGCAAGGACGGTGAAAGATGTATCCGGTTCGCCGTACCGCTCACAAAGGACGTGGTATTGAAGACGGTACACGGCTTCCACGATCTCATCGGCGAGGACCGAGACGGAGCGCGTAATCACATGCAGCGGTTCACCCAGAATATAATCCCGGATCCCAATCTTCAGCAGTTCACGCCGCCGTACCATGCGCAGGAGATCGAACCGACGGTTGACGGTTGTATCCCTGAGCGACACGATCCCGTGGAATTCCTTGCGAAGCGGCTCCCGCTCGATTGGCGGGCAAGACTGTTCCGGGCTGATCAGAAAATACGTGAATTGAAAGTCGCGGATGAGGATCTCGCCAAGAAATGGACTGGACGCAAACAGGCGAGCCAGCCGGGCAACCATGGGCGGGAAATCGCTTAACATCCTGCAGAACGAAGGTTTGTTGATCACCGAGCGGGTCAACCGTTCAAACCGCAAAAGCAGATCGTCGGGCATCGGGTAGCGGGCCGTTTCCTCCAGCAAGCGCGGCACGAATCGCAGATGCGTTGGCGGGAGTCCGTCCGTTATCGCGCGGAGCAGCCCTTCCGCTGTCTCGGGCCGCTCGAACACGCCCACGAGAAGTGTAATCGGCGTTTGGCCGTCCAACTTTTGATTGCTATTCAAGGGATTTGTCTCTAATTTGAGCGGCGAAAAGCGTATACGAACGGTATGGATGACCGGTTGCCGGACTTTCGCAGGAAGTTAATTGCGACGCGTGTCGAAATCCAATCAAAAAGAGTTCTCCTGTTTGCCGTTTTGGCGTTCTTGTCGTGCGGTTGCCGCGAGAACCTCGACGACGGGGGCGTCCATTATACAAGAGTCGCCGGAGCGTACTCGAGCGACATCACGTTTTTTCGAAGTCGCAGTCCCTACCTGGTGACCGCCGATTTCGGCCTTTTCTCCGGATACACACTGACGATCGAGCCGGGCGTGATCGTGGCTTTCGATCTGGAAAACCGCGAGACCGGCGTCCGCCGCAATATTATCATGGAGGGCCGCGTCGCTGCGCAAGGAACGCTGCAACTACCCATCGTGTTCGCACCGCTCTACGATTCCGACAATCGTGAACCCGGCGATTGGGGGAGCGTCGTGCTGCTGGGAGAAGGGCAGTCGTCGACGTTCGAGCACTGTGAGTTCCTGTTTCCGAAGACCGCCGTTCAAGCCGTCGCCCACGATGTGATCCTGCGGAATTGCCGGTTCCGGTTCGCAGGTGCCTCCGATACCTCCTCCGGGTATGGGATCCTGGCCGAAGACGTCGACAGCCTGGTGATCGATTCGAGCGTTTTTGAGAATAACCGGGTCGGTGTCCGCGCCAGGCGAAGTACGGTTTGGGTATTGAACTCGGATTTCTTGGAGAATACGCGGATCGGCTTGTGGATCGACTCGAGTGCAGTAACATTCGAGCGTAACCTTGTGCTGCGAAACACCGCCGACATGATGGGTACGGGTCTTTTGCTGGATGGCGCAACAGGCTTCTTTATGCTGAATGAATTCAGCGGCAGCCTCTTCGGGCTGGAGGTTCGCCATGAAGTAACCGGATTGTCCATCCATATGAACAACATCATGAGCAACTTCGGTTACAATCTGAAAACAACCGCATTGACCGACCATCTGGACGTGACGGACAATTTCTGGGGATTCGGCCCGGACAGTCTTTCCTTCATCGTAGATCGGATCAGCGATACGGCCAACGTGAATCTGCTTCCGGTTCGTGCCGCTCCGGTCGTAGTGCGGCCCTAGAATTCCAAAGACGGAGCATCGCATGTCGCTCAACAAGAAAGTGGAGGAACTCCGGCGCCTCAAGCGTGAGGCTGAATTGGGGGGCGGAAAGAAACGGATCGAAGTCCAGCATCAGAAGGGCAAGCTGACGGCGAGGGAGCGGATACAGATTCTGCTGGACGAAGGCAGCTTCGAAGAGATAGACATGCTGGCCCGCCACCGGTCGACGGCCTTCGGTCTGGAAAAGGAGCGTCCTCTGGGTGACGGTGTGGTCACAGGCTTTGGGACGATCGACCGCCGTCCCGTGTTTGTCTTCAGCCAAGACTTCACTGTATTCGGCGGCAGTTTGTCCGAAGTGCACGCGGAGAAGATCGTCAAGATCATGAAGATGGCCATGAAGATGGGGGCTCCCTTGGTAGGCCTTAACGACTCGGGCGGAGCGCGGATCCAGGAGGGCGTGGTGAGCCTCGGCGGGTACGCCGACATCTTCCTGCTGAATACGCTGGCTTCCGGAGTAGTGCCTCAGATATCGGCCATCATGGGGCCGTGTGCCGGTGGGGCCGTGTACTCGCCGGCGATCACGGATTTCGTCTTCATGGTCAAAAAGACCAGCTACATGTTCGTTACGGGACCGAATGTGGTCAAGACGGTGACTCACGAGGAGATTTCCTCAGAAGAGCTGGGCGGAGCCATGACCCACGCCACCAGGAGCGGGGTGGCTCATGTGGCTGCCGAGAACGAGATCGATTGCCTGAATAAGATCAGGAAACTGCTCGGCTTTATCCCGTCCAACAACGCAGACGATCCACCCATTCTTCCGTGCGATGACCCGGCCGACCGATGCGAGGAAGCCCTCGCGACCATTATCCCCGATAATCCAAACAAACCGTACGAGATGAAAGAGGTCATCCGTTCCATCGTGGATCACGGTGACTTCTTTGAAGTACATGCCGACTACGCGCAGAACATCGTGGTGGGATTTGCCAGACTGGATGGCCGTCCCGTGGGCATTGTGGCCAATCAGCCTGCCGTGCTCGCCGGCGTGCTGGATATCGATTCCTCCGTAAAAGGAGCGCGCTTCGTCCGTTTTTGCGACTGCTTCAATGTCCCGCTCGTTGTCTTTGAGGATGTGCCCGGCTTCCTTCCGGGAAGCGACCAGGAGTGGCGCGGTATTATCCGGCACGGGGCAAAGCTTCTGTACGCCTTCTGCGAGGCAACCGTACCCAAAGTGACTGTGATCACGCGCAAGGCTTACGGCGGTGCGTATGACGTCATGAACTCCAAGCACATTCGCGGGGACGTGAATCTTGCGTGGCCGACGGCGGAGATAGCCGTTATGGGTGCCCAGGGAGCGGTGGAGATTATCTTCAAGAAAGAGATCGAACAATCGACGGACCCGAAAGAAACAGAAAACCGCCTTATCGAGGAGTACAGGCAGAAGTTCGCCAACCCCTACAGTGCTGCCGAGAGGGGTTACATCGACGATGTCATCGAGCCGCAGTTTACCCGTCCTCGGCTGATCCGAGCGCTTCGGATGCTGGAGAGCAAAGTGGACCAAAACCCAAAGAAAAAGCACGGAAATATTCCATTGTGACGCCGTGGCGTCCGGGCACTACCGAAGAGCTCGCCGATGCTGCCGAGCATGTTGATTTTACAGATTTTCCGCTCCAGAAAAGACTTGTAAGTTCAGCCCGATTCTCCTATATTTTTTGAAATGATTCTTCACTCTGAGAGGGTTCTCACGTCCCCGAACGCTGATGAGCGTTAACGATTTCCTGGTCCGAACGTTTGGCCAGATCGTACTGGCATCCTCATCCCCTCGGAGAGCTCAGATACTGGAACAGGTTGGGCTTGACTTCCTGGTCGAACCCAGTCACGTACAGGAGGAATTTCAGAACACCCGCCCGATCGAATCGGCGAAGAAACTTGCGTTCGAGAAGGCCCGCACCGTTGCCGCGCGATTTCCCGATCGCATCGTGTTGGGTGCGGACACGATTGTCGTTCTCGAAGGCCGGATCTTGGGCAAGCCTGTAGACGCCGATGATGCGGAGCGCATGCTTTCGTTTCTGAGCGGAAGGACGCATCAGGTTCACACGGCCTATGCGCTGTATCGACAACGGGATGGGCGTCGGGTTGTGTCATCGGCCACGACGGACGTGACGTTTGTGTCCCTGAATGCGGAGGACATTCAACGCTACGTTGCGACCGGTTCGCCCTTCGACAAGGCAGGAGCCTACGGCATCCAGGATGCAAGTGCAGTGTTTGTAGAGCGCATCGACGGAGACTTCTACAACGTGGTGGGTCTTCCCATCGCTCGAGTGTATAAGGATTTGTTTAATCATTTCCAATCTTCAGGGCTTCCGTGAGCCTGAACTTCTACCGGGAATTGGCCGAGTCAATGCGGCGGGCGCGCGAGACGTGCGGCATGACGATCGAAGGCATCGCGCGGAGGACGCGCGTCAAGGCAGAGTATCTGGCCTTGATGGAGCAAGGGCATTTTGACTTTGCGGAACCCGTGCTGATACGCGGTTATCTGACCGCGTACGCCCGTACGGTCGGTCTGGATGTAGAGCAAACAACGTCCTCGTATCGCGCCATTCTCGAAAAGATCCGATACCTGTCTCAGGAATACTACCTCGGTGTTCCGCCAGTCCCTGTGGCGGAACCGTTGGTCGTGCCGGTTCCTGCCGGCCCCACCACCCGGGCTTCGTCGAGCGTTGCGGCGCTTGCTGAGCAAGATGAGCCTTCAACCGCAGTGGATGCGGAAGTGGTTCTAAAGATGCGACGGGAAAGGCAAATCAACAACTCCATCATGGCCGCCGCCGCGGGACTGGCACTGCTGTGCCTCATGCTCATCCTTTTTGACCACGCGCAATCGTCCCACGAGGCGGTCCCGGCAGATGCTTCTCGCGAACAGGTCCTGCCCGATACCGACAAATCGCCGGCCGCGGTGCCGCGCCGCCGACGGCTGTGGCGCCTGTCGGAGCCCATCCTGACCGATCAGGAGCGCTTTCTTCAGGAAGTCTATCGGGAGAAGGCACACCAGGACTCATTGGTTCGCGTCAAGAACCTGGTGAGCCGTACGATACGGGACAACGATGCTGTGGTTCCGGTTTCCATTGAGGACGCCGCCAGGGACCTGGAGAACCGGATCGAACAATAAGTCAAAGGAGGTCGTACGCAGTGAATGCGATGTTGACGTATTTTCTGAATCTGAAGCTCCGCACCAAATTGCTGCTCGGCTTTACGATGTTTGCCGTCTTCTTCATGACCCTGGTGACCGTTGTGTTTGTGGTCCGTCTGTACAATACGTCCGTATCGAACCAGGAGCGGCTGTTGCGTCGTGATGCGGATATTACCGCCAAGAACATCACGGCGGGTCTGGACTTCGGCGACAAAGCGTCCGTGCTCGATGCGTTTGCCGCCGTAAAGGCGATCGACGAATTCGTCGTGACCTACGATGCCGCGGGTCGCGTATTTGCCACGTATTTCAGGGAACCCCAGACCGAAACGGCCACCCTCGAGATGCTTAGACAGCAAATCGATCGGCTCCGACAGGAGAAGAAGAATGAACGAATCTTCAACGAGGATGGGACGCTGGGCATCGTGTTGTCCGTTCAAAACAACGTCGGAACGGAAATCGGCATATTGTGCATGGGGGTGTCGACGGAGGCCATTTCCAGCCAGCTCAGGGCGGACATCCTTTTTGGAACGGGGCTTCTGCTCCTGGCGGTCCTGATGGGCACGGCCGCAGCGTACGTTTTCAGCAACATTCTGGTCAACCCGATCACCAACGTCGTCGAACGGCTCAAGGACATTGCCGAAGGCGAAGGCGATCTGACCCGGCGCATTTCGGTGAATCTGAATGATGAGATCGGGGAGCTGGGCCGTACCTTCAACAAGTTCCTCAACAAACTTCACGAGATGATACGGCAGGTGGCCCAGGCCTCGGACCGAATCGGTACGTCCGTGGAAATGATCAACTCCATCACATCGCGTGTGGCCGACGGCGCCGAAAAACAATCGAGCCAGACGACGCTGGTGGCAGTGGCGTCCGAAGAAATGTCCGCGACGATCGTGCAGACCTCGTCCAATACTTCCGACGCCGTTGAAATATCCAAGACCGCCAACGAGGCGGTTCAGAGGGGCAAGCTGGTCGTGGACGACACGGTGGAGGGGCTGGAAAAAATCTCACACGTCGTCAGCGAGTCCGCGCAGACCATTCTTGAACTGGGCAAGACGGTGGCCCAGATCGGAACGATCGTGGAGGTCATCAACGACATCACCGATCAGATCAACCTGTTGTCGCTCAACGCGGCGATCGAGGCCGCCACCGCCGGTGAATACGGGAAGGGATTCGCCGTCGTGGCCGACGAAGTGAAGAATCTTGCGGAACGGACCACGCAGTCCACGACCGAGATCACGCACATGATCGAGAAGATCCAGCGGGCCATGGCCGACGCTGTCCGGGCGATGGAGCGAGGCACGATCGAGGTGGAGAAGGGACGCGATCTGGGTGGAAAGACCACCGAGGCCCTCGACGATATTTTGCAGGCGAACAACCAGACGCTCGCGATGATCACCAATATCGCCGTCTCGGCTCAACAGCAGAGCCATACCGCCGAAGAAATTTCCAAGAATATCGAGAACATTGCGAGCATCACCAAAACCACCGCCCAGGGCGTCCGGCAGATCGACACCAGTCTGGAGGATCTGATCACGCACACCGGCGTCCTGAAGACCCTCGTGGATCGCTTCAAATTGAGCGGTAACGGGGAAACCTCGCGGGAGGAACGATCATGACTGTTTACGAACGTCTCCTGGATGTTCGGGACCGCAAGGGTTCCGGTTATTTTGTGCTGATCGATCCGGACAAGAGGGAAGAATCGGAAATCCTGAACCTGGCCGGAGTGTGCGCGGAGAGCGGCGTAGACGCCATCCTGGTCGGAAGCAGTCTGCTCCTTTCCAACCGGTTCAACTCGACTATTCAGGCCATCAAGAAGCAGTATGCTATCCCGATCATCATCTTTCCCGGGAGTACCATTCAGCTTTCCGAGCATGCCGATGCGCTGCTGTTTCTGTCCCTGATCAGCGGAAGGAATCCGGAGTTTCTGATCGGCACGCAGGTCCTTGGAGCGCCGATCGTTCGTAAAATGGGGCTGGAAGCGATCTCGACCGGCTACATGCTGGTGGATAGCGGCCGCGTCACGGCGGCCGAGTTCATGAGCAACTCGAAACCGATACCGAGGGACAAGCCGGACATCGCGGTGGCGCACGCCATGGCGGGTGAGTATCTCGGCATGAAACTGATCTACCTGGAGGCGGGCAGCGGGGCGAGCCACACGGTCCCGGAAAACATGATCGAAGCGGTGAGCGGCTACGTCCAGATTCCCGTCGTGGTCGGCGGCGGCATCCGTACTCCGGAGGAAGCCCGGCGAAAAGTGGAGGCTGGAGCATCGTTCATCGTGACCGGCAATGTTCTGGAAGAGAGCGGCAGTACGGATCTCATTCGTGAGTTTAGCGAAGCGGTTCACTGGAAAGAGACGCCGGGCAAGTCCGGCCGCATGACCATTCGAAAGGCCCACTGAGTGTCTCCGGCACACGATAACGTCCTTCTCGTCTTCGTGAAGGAGCCGATTGCCGGAACGGTCAAGACGCGGCTGACGCCGCCCTTATCCACAGCCCAGGCACGCGCATTGTACGAGTGCTTTCTGGAGGACGGACGTTCCCAGTGCGAGCGCATCGCGGCCGCGATCGGGGCGGATGTGTGGCTGTTCGTGTCGCCCGCTTCGGGTATGGATTTCTTTCAGGAATGGATTCGGACCCGGGACCCTCGTGGGAATTGGGTGCTCAAGGCCCAGATAGAAGGGACGCTGGGAGATCGGCTTCATGCGGCTTTTCAGGAAGCGCTGGCCGCTGGGTACCGGCGGGCCGTTGTAATGGGAAGCGACCATCCGACACTGCCGGACGACTATGTGAGGCGCGCGTTTTCGGCGCTGGAGAGGAATGCAGCGGTGATAGGCCCCTCCGAGGATGGAGGATACTATTTGCTGGGCTTGCGCGACGTCCGCAAAGAGTACTTTGTGGATATTCCCTGGAGCACGGAAGACGTTTTTCAACGCTCCCTGGCTGTGTTGGAACAGGCACACGGAGCAGTAGAAGTGCTGCCCGTGTGGTACGATGTGGACGATGCGCAGGGCCTTGCACGGCTGCGAAGAGATCTGAAACTCGCAGGACCGCATCCCGTGCCGCGATCCACGCTCGATTTTCTTGATACCCTTGCGGGTGTTCAGCCCGGAGGCGAAGGACCGTGAAACAGCAGGAATTGAAATTGATCCGATTCCGGTCCGGAAGACATCAGTACGCGGTACAGTTGTCTTTCGTCAAAGAAGTGTTGCGGATGGTGGAATTAACCTCTGTGCGCGAGTTACCCGATTTTGTCGTCGGCGTGATCAACCTCCGAGGCAACGTTATTCCCGTGATCGATTTCCAGATGCGTGCGGGGCTGGGCCGGTCCGTGACCTCGCTGAAATCGCACATCATGGTGATGCGGATCAAATCCCTGCTTATCGGAGTGCTCGTAGATGAGGTGAAAGACGTGTTGTCGGTGATGGACAGCGCGCTTTCCAGGAATTTCCATCCTCAGGTTGTCGTGGACCCGAAATATCTGCTGGGCAGTGTATCGCACGAGGAACAGATCGTTCTCGTCGTCAACGCGCAGAAACTGTTCACCGCATCGGAATTCATTGAATTGGACAAGAGGTCGGTCCATGTCTGACACGTTCGTTCAGGACGGCGTCCGGAAAAAAATGCTGAAAAAGACCACGCAGAAAGAGACCGATTTCACGGACAGTGACTATTTTCATTTCCGGGAACTCATTCGGACGAAGAGCGGTATATATTTCAGCGAGCGAAAGCGCGCCGATCTGAAGAACGGAGTATTGAAGGCGTTTCACTACTCGGGACTTCCGGACCTGCAGCAGTATTTCGATGCGCTGAGTAACAGTCCGGCGAATTCGGCCATTTTCAAGACCCTGATCTCTTTTCTCACAGTGGGAGAAACCTATTTTTTCAGGCATTTCGACGTTCTGGAAAAGGAGATCATCCCGAGGATCATCCGGGCGCATCAACACGACAAGATACTGCGCATCTGGAGCGCGGGATGCTCGACCGGGGAGGAACCCTTCTCGGTAGCAATGGTCCTTCATCACCTCCTGGCGGATCTTCGGGAATGGACCATCCTGATCATCGGCACCGACATCAACATCAATTCCCTGCAGTACGCCCGTGAAGGAGTGTATCGTCCATGGTCCCTGCGCTCCATCACCGATGCATACAAGGCGAAGTACTTTCATCGAAAGGATGGATTGTACTATCTGGACGACCGGATACGTTCCATGGTGAAGTTCGACTATCTCAACCTCGTGGACGAATGTTACCCCTCGGGCGAAAATCAGACCAAAGACCTGGACATGGTCTTCTGCCGCAACGTGACGATCTATTTCGAGGCGGAGACCACCATCAAAGTCGTCAATCGATTCTTTGAGTGTTTGAAGGAGAAGTCGTATCTGGCCGTGGGTCATGCCGAACCGAGCAGTTTGATTTACGATGCCTACGTGACCGAAATCTACCCGGACGCGGTGGTCTACCGAAAGGACGCCTCCGCAAAGAAAGACTCGCAGTACAAGACCGGCATCAAGATTCGAAGCGACCTGTTCCGCCATTACAATGCCAACCAGAACCTCCGTTCCGCGAAGGCTCCGCAGAAGCTCGAAGTGCTCCAGAAGCAGGTCGACAAGCTGAAACCGAGGGTCAAGAGCGTAGATGCGGGACAGACCGCTCCCACCTCCGTACGTAAGAAACTGGCGGAGTTGTCGGCCGAACTCGGCAAGACCATGCTGCCGCCCGCGACGCCTTCCCAGGAGACCGCCCGGGGTGCCGAACGACGGAAGGAGGCCACAGAAACCGAGATGTTCGGCGAGGCGATCCGGCTGTTCTATGAGAAGAACTTCCGCGAAGCGGAAAGCTTGTTCTTAAATCTCGTGGAGCGTTATCCGGGCAACGGCCGGGCGCATTACATGATCGCTCACATCTACGCCAACCTGGATGCAATCAAGAAATCCAAAGAATTCTGCTATCGCGCGATCGAACACGATCCTCTCCTCCTCGAGGCCTACTACCTCCTCGGCCTCATTTACAAGGAGGAAAACGACTTCGAAAACTCGCTGGCCATGCTTCGGAAGGCCATCTACATCGATATGAATTTTGCTCTCGGGTATTACGAGATGGCGGTCAATTACTTCAAGCTCGGCGATTCCATCAACGGGCGAAAGCATCTACGCCAGGCTCAGAGAATCCTGATGGCCAAGAGTGCGGATGACCGGATCGGTATTCTGGATGACCTGACCGTCAAGGAATTGGGCATGATGATCAGCATGTGGGACCAGTAGGATTTCAGCGAGGAACGTAATGGCGGGAAAAAAGAAGAAATCGACGGCCGGTGCGTCCGGAGGGAACGCGACCCTCTCCCTGAGCGATCGAATTCTTGAGCCTTCGGTGGAAATGAGGGGCAACCCGGCCGGGCTGGAGATCACGCCGGTCTCCAACTGCTGGGAAATCGTTCAGTGCGGCCACGAGAAGCAATGCCGGGTGTATGAGGAGCGCAGGGGCCGCCACTGTTATCTCTATGACCACACGTTCTGTTTTGGTGAGGACATGGGGCCGTTTCACGAGAAGATACGAATCTGCGTGGAGGAGTGCACGTTCTACCAGGCACTGCGGCCTGAAATCGGCACGGTCTGGGTTCAGGCGCACCAACAATTGGTCGAGATCCAGAAGAGTCAGTCCGAAACGACCTGGGACGAGGAGGTACTGCGCCGACGGGCGAAACAACTGCAAGAGGCGTTTGCGCCGGAGGACCGCGAGGACCGGAGCGACCTCGTGGTCTTTGCTCTGGGCAACGAGTGGTTCGCTATCGAGACCCAGTACGTTCACGAAATCCGGCCCATCAGCGACGTAACACCGGTACCCTGCACACCGGACTTTGTCCTCGGCATCACTACGATCAGGGGGTCGGTCTATTCGGTCATCGACATCCGGCACAGCTTCGGCTCCGAAGATCGCACCGTTACCAGCGATACGATGTTCATCGTCGTCAACTGGAAGAACGTCGACTTGTGCATTCTGGTGGATTCGGTGCTTCAAAAAGTGTCTATACGCAAATCCGACATCAAGGAGGCCGGCACGGCGCTGCGAAGCGCCACGTCCGCATTCGTCGGAGGCGTGTTCCAGCTCGACCATCGCATTGTGACCCTGGTCAACTGGGACGCCTATCTCCTGCACGGCAATATTATCATAAAGGACGGTGACATTTGAAGGGTATTTCCTTATGAACCTCACGGTATTGTATCTTGCATTTCTGGCCGCCGCGTCGGTTGTGGGTGTAGCATTGGTCTACCGGCTTCTCGGGCGGCGCCGCTATATCTTGACCGTTTTGGTCAAATGCGTTCCCTGGTTGGTGCTTACGTTTGCGCTCGCCTTTGTGCACGGCTACTATGCCGAACACTGGCTGGTGTGGATTACCGCCTTTCCGATCGGTTTCGTTTCGGCCATCGTGTTCTTCGTCATGCTGGCCCGCAAGAGCCTCCTTCCGCTGCTCTCCATGGAGAGGATCGTGGATAAGATCAACCGTCAAGACTACTCCGACCGCCTTCGCCTCGAAACGTCCGATGAGCTGGCCCTGTTTCAGCAGAATTTCAATCATTTGATCGACAACCTGCAGACCTTCGACACGGCCATGAAGGACGCCGTTACGCGGATGTCTTCGGTCGTGAGCGAACTGACTGCGACGATGGACCAGCAGGCCGTGGGAATGAGCGAGCAGTCCACCGCCCTCAACGAGACGACCACCACGACGCAGGAGTTGGCCGCCACTTCCCACCAGACCACCGAGAAAGCGCAATTCGTCGTCGAATCCGCGGAAAAGAGCATGGACGTCACCAGCCGCGGCAAGACGGCCGTTGACGCGTCCGTGGACGAGATGAACGAGATCAAACGCCGTGTAGAACGCATAGCGGAGCAGATTCTGGACCTGAGCGAAAAGACGCAGCAAATCGGCGTCATAACGACCACGGTAAACGACATCGCGGAACAGACCAACATGCTCGCGCTGAACGCCGCCATCGAAGCCAGCAAGGCGGGTGAATTCGGCCGCGGCTTCGGCGTCGTGGCGTTCGAAGTGCGCAAGCTGGCGGAAAAGAGCAAGGAAGCGTCGCTTCGGATTCGGGACCTCATTACCCAGATCCAGAATGCCACCAACTCCACCGTGATGGCTACCGAGGAGGGCTCCAAGCGAGTGGATATCGGGGTTGAGAAAATCCGGGAAGCCGGGCGCCTGATGGATGAAAGCATCGGCAGCCTGGAAGAAAACGTAGGTTATGCGCAACAGATTCTGGTCGGCAGCAAGCAGCAGACCATCGGCATCGAGCAGATCACGCTTGCCATGGCCAACATCAACGAAGTGGTACGTCAGGTCGCATCCGGGACGCAGCAAACGCAAAAAGCCGTGGACAGCGTGCTCGCCCTGACCAAGGAACTGAACGAGATGGCAAATGTTAACGGCGCCGGCGCCAAGTAATGGGATCCAATCGCATGGAACTGTCCCGTGACGAAATAAAGGAGATGATGAGCATTTTTAAGGTGGAGACCGAGGAACACCTTAAGAATCTCAACAAGGGACTGTTGAAGCTGGAGGAGAACCCGAATTCCCGCGAGCTCCTGGAGGAGTTGTTCCGAACCGCCCACAGCATCAAGGGTTCCGCCCGGATGATGGGCTTTGCGAAGATCGAGTCGGTGGCGCACAAGATTGAGGACATCTTCGGAATCCTGCGCCGGGCCAGCGTGGTGCTGACGCCGGAGGATTTCGATGTGGTGTACGAGGGTGTCGATCTGATTTCTCAGATCATGGAAAAAATCGCGATGGAGGGCACTGACGCCTCGATTGACACGAAGAGCATCCTGAAGCACCTGGACCAACTCGTGGCCGAGAAGACCAGGGCCGACCAATCCTCGGAACAACCTGCGCAGGTGGCGGCTGACAGGGAGGACAAACTGGAGCGGCTGCAGGAAACAAGCCTGGAAGATGCGACGGAGTTCCTGATCGAGGAGGAGGAAGGCCAGACCGGGCCGCGGTCGCTTCCGACTCTTCCCGAACTGGCGGGAGGTAAACTGGAACCAGCTGAACGGTCGGTGCTCGGGGAGGACGCGTTCATTCGCGTGCCGACCAGGCGCCTGGACGACCTGATGAACCTTGTCAGCGAACTGTTGACGACGCGCATCAAGTCCCAGCAACGTCTGGCGGATCTGAGGAAGATTCTGGAATTCTGTTCCGAGTGGAACGACGGGATGAACCGGCACAGGGTTCTGGCGCAGAGGATCCTGGCACGTCTGCAGGGGCAGGAACAGAGCGACCTGACGGGGCCTGGAAACGGACAGCGATCGTATGCCAACGCGCTGGCATCGAGCTGGGAACTGAGGCAGATGCTCGGATTTCAGCAGAATACCGTCGAAAAGCTCTCGAAACTCGTGGAATCGATCAACGACGTCTACGACAAACACAGTGAAGACAATCTCCGCACCGCCGTCATCACCACCGATATCCAGGACAACCTTCGTATCGTACGGCTGCTGCCGATGTCCACGATTTTCGACTTATACCCCCGCATGATCCGGGACATTGCGAAAGCCCAGAACAAAAAGATCCGTGTTACCATGAGCGGCGGGGAGACTCGAGTCGACAAGAAGGTGCTCGAAGAACTCAAGGATCCCCTCATCCACCTCCTGCGCAATTCGATTGATCACGGCATCGAGCTCCCGTCGGAGCGGGAAAAGGCGGGCAAGAACCCCGAGGGACTCATCACGCTGAAGGCCGCCCATGTGGGCAATATGGTGCACGTCGAAGTGGGTGACGACGGCCGTGGAATCGATACGGAGCGAATCGCACAGATTGCCGTCAAGAAGGGTTACATTACGGAGGAGCAGTTGCCGGAGATCAGTCAGACCGACCTGGTGGGTTTGATCTTCCATTCCGGTTTTTCGACGGCCAAGATCATCACGGATCTTTCCGGAAGAGGCGTGGGCCTTGACATCGTCAAGGCGAACGTCGAACGGATCAAAGGTACGATCGAGACTCTGTCGGAAAAGGGCAGGCACACGCGCTTCGTGATCAAGATCCCCCTCACGCTGGCCACGACCCACGCACTGATCGTCGAGGTGGGCGGTGAAACATACGCCGTTCCGATCGACTACATCGAGCGAACGGTTCGCATCACGGAGGAGGAAGTCCTGACGGGAGGCTCGCACCCGTACATTCTGGTGGACGGCCGGACGATCCAGCTGTACAAACTGGAGGACGTGTTGGGCAACGCCCGACAGCGGCTCAAGAACAAAGGCATGATCAAGGCCGGATCGGCTCCGAAACTCGGTCAACAGCTGACGAATATCGACAGCAACAAACTCTCCGCCGTCGTACTCATGAGCGGCGGGCGGAGGGTCTCCTTCCTTGTGGACAAGCTGCTCGATGAACAGGAGGTCGTGGTCAAGAATCTCGGCCTGCAGTTGAAGAGGGTGCGCAACGTAGCCGGCTCGACCATTCTGGGCGACGGCCGTATTTCGATCATTCTTGATCCGAGTGATCTCATCAAGTCGGTCCAGGGATCGGGCGCGCGCTTCGTGTTTCGCGAACGGCGGTCGCGTGATGTCCAGAAAAAGAAGATACTTGTGGTGGACGATTCCATCACCACGCGTACGCTGGAGAAGAACATTCTCGAGTCCGCCGGGTATCACGTGACGATCGCCACGAACGGCGTGGAGGCGTTCCAGAAAATGGGGGAGGTTCCGTTCGACTTGATCGTCAGCGATGTGGAGATGCCCTTGATGGACGGGTTCGAGTTCGCCGAAAAGGTCCGCAAGGAGTCAAAGTTCGGCGATATCCCGTTCATTCTGTGTACCTCCCTGGAGTCGGAGAAGGATAAACGGCGCGGTATCGAAGTGGGCGCCAATGCGTATATAGTCAAGGGCAGTTTCGACCAGTCCAATCTGCTGGAGACGATCGAGAAGCTCCTGTAACTCGCGATGATCAAGATCTTGATAGCGGAAGACTCGCCGACCGTAACCATGATCCTGCAGAAGATCTTTGCAACGGACGACGAGTGTCAGGTGATCGGTACGGCGACCAACGGCAAGGAAGCCGTCGAAAAGGTCCGGCTCCTCCGTCCGGACATCGTGACGATGGACATCCGCATGCCGGTCATGGACGGATTCGAGGCCACCAAACAGATCATGCGCTACCATCCGACTCCCATTCTGGTCATCAGCGCTTCGTCGGAAAGGAAGACCTCAACATCACGTTCAACGCCATCCGCGCCGGTGCCCTGGACATTGTCGAGAAGCCGAAAGGCAACCTTGCGATGGATTACGAGTACATCGGCAAGGACCTGATCAAGAAGGTGAAGATCCTTTCCGGCGTCAAGGTTTTTCATCATATGTCCGGGCAGCTGGTGCGCTCGTCGACGGGGAGAACCGGTGACGTGCACCGGTCGGCCGGCCACCGGGCGGACACGGGAAGCAAGCGGACGCCCGGTTCTCAGGTCCAGAAAGATCTTACGCGCACCGACTATGCGAGGTTTCTGGTCGGGCGCGGCAAGCGGCTGGTTCCAATCAAGCCGGTCGAAGTTGTGGCGATCGCCTCTTCCACGGGCGGGCCGTCGGCGCTGCTGAAAATTCTGAAGGGACTGCCGGCGAGCTTTCCCGTACCGGTCGTGATCGTACAGCACATTTGCGAAGGTTTCGGGCAGGGTTTTGTGGATTGGCTCAACAAGGAATGTGCTCTGACCATCAAGACGGCGGACCGGGGAGAACCGCTCCAGGCCGGAAGCGTCTACGTGGCACCCGACGGATTCCACGTGTTGATCGATCCGGGACGGACCGTCCGACTGAGCAAATCGATGCCGGTCAACGGCCTGCGTCCCAATGCGACCCTGATGATGGAATCCGCAGCGAAGGTCTACGGCGCGGCCGTCCTCGGCATCATTTTGACGGGCATGGGCCGCGACGGCGCAGACGGTATGCGGGAGATCAAAGCGGCGGGAGGACTCACCCTCGCACAGAGTCCCGAAAGTTGCGTGGTCTTCGGCATGCCCAAGGAAGCCATCGAACTGGGCGTGGTGGACAAGGTACTGCCGGTGGAGCGAATGGCCGATGAAATCCTGAAAGTCATTCCGGCGGAAGAATACAAAGCTTAAGAGGAAGCAAGCGTGGCCAAAGAAAAGATACTGGTGGTCGACGACAGTGCAACGCAGTTGATCATGTACAAAATGGCGTTGACGAAAGCCGGATACCGCGTCATCACGGCCAAGAACGGCGTCGAAGGGGTCAATCTGGTTGAAACGGAGAATCCCGACCTGATTGTCAGCGACATCATCATGCCGGAACTCAACGGGTACCAGTTCTGCCGCCTGGTCAAGGACGACCCGTCAAGAGCCCACATTCCCATTATCCTGCTGACCAGTCTCGGGCAGCAGCAGGACCGGTTCTGGGGCATCGAGGCCGGTGCCAACAGTTTCGTCACCAAGTCCGTAGACACGGCGGAACTGCTGAAAGAGGTGGAGCGGCTGATTGTGCAGCAAGCCGGGCCTGCCGTACCGGAGTTCGCCGAAAAAGAAGAGGAAGGATACGAAGTAACGGCGGAAGGCGCGGAAGAGAGCGTCAAATCGAAGATCAACCGCATTCTCGAACGCTTGTTGTACGAGTCGACCGTGTCCAACCGTATGCGCGACCTTTCGCGGTTCGCCTACAACCGGATGGAGATGGTACAGAAGTTCTTTGAACTGTTCTCGCAGATCATCGAATACGACGGCGCCGCGCTTTCGTTCTTTGTCAAGGACCAGGTGCAGATCTACACGGACGTCCAGAAAGGGGTGAATGAGAAGTTCCTCGAGGAGGCCAGGACCACCGTTCTGGAAAAGGAGTTCAATCCGCAATATGTCCGTCTTTGTTTGTCCGCCGATGTACAGATGGAGATCTTCAATCGCGATCGTCTGAGCGCGACCGGTCCCTCGCAGATCCGTTCGTCGTTGATCATTCCCCTGAAGGATGAGGAGAGCGTCGTCGGCTCGATCGGCATCTTCACGCACGAGAGTCTGGCCTACAACAGGGACATTGTGAAGATCGTTCAATTGATCGCCCGTGAGATGGTGCTGACGATCAAGTATATCTGGAAACTGGAGGAAATCGAGCGCATCAAGTCCAACTTCACGTCCACCATCGTCAACGACCTCCGCGGGCCCATCATCGCGAATCAGAGTTTTGTGGAGGCGCTCTATCACGAGTATGTAGACTCAGTGACCGACGACCAGAAGGAAATCCTGGCCAATATTCTCGCCAACAACAAGAAACTGCTTACGTTTGTCAACGATATTCTCGACATTTCCCGCATTGATTCCGGCAAGCTGGAGGTCATGCCGGAGCGCGTGAAGGTCAAACATGTCATCGACGACGCAATCAAAAACATGAGGATCCTGGCGGAGCAGAAGAACATCGTCCTGCACAACCTCGTTGAAGATGCCGATCGAGAGGGTTACTTCGACGGAGAGAAGATCCTGCAGGTTCTGAACAACCTGATTTCCAACGGGATCAAGTTCACCGATGCGGGCGGGCACGTGCAGATTGACGCCCGGCCGGAACGCGAAGCCCTCGTTTTCTCGGTACGAGACAGCGGAATCGGCATCCCGGAGGACGAGCAGCCGCTGATCTTCGAAAAATACAAAAGGACGGGCGGCGTATTCTCGAGCGACGATCACGCGGCGGGAGGAGGAGTCGGACTGGGGTTGGCGATATGTAAGTCGATCGTCGAGGCACACGGCGGCACGATATGGGTGAACAGCAAAGTCGGCGAGGGATCGCGATTCAGTTTTTCATTGCCCTCCTCGGCGGCATAGGAGGAACGGATGGACTTTTTCCTTGAGGACTCCGATGAGCAGGTCACACTGCCCGAGGACGAGAAGAAGCGGATAGAGACCGTTCTTGAAAAACTGGTCGGCGAGAGTTCGGAGCAGGGGATCAGTCTCGTGGCGCTGAAGAATGCGCGAATCACTCGGCCCATGCTGTTCCAACTGGCCAAGGAACACAACGAGCACGCGAGCCACGTGTTGACGGAGCTGAATCAGCGGGGGATTCTCGAGGAAGCCAAGAACCCGGACACGAAGGAGGAAGTGGCGATCGAGATGCTCGGCCGCCTTGTGGGCAGCCAGATCCCCTCTATCCGCCGTCGCGCCATTCACATTCTCCTGAAAGTCCATCCCGACAAACTGGTGGAGATCCTCAATGATCGGACCCTGACACCCATCGTCCGGTCCGAGATCTTCAACGATATCCTCTCCGACGAAGAGACCTCGCTGCGCATCATGCTCCGCCTGCTGCGGCATCCGTCAACCCCGACGGAGATCCGCGAACGCATTGTCTCCAAAATTGCCCGCATCCGTAAAATCGTCGAGGAGAACTCCGGCCAGATCATCGAATGGAACCACCGCATCGAGGATCTGGAAAAGAGAAAACGGATCAAGTTTCACACGATCGAGAAGTTCCACAAGGAAGTGCTTGAATCCCTCGACGAATTCAAGACCATCCCGAATTTCGTCATGGACCTCAAATTCGACGTTGAACTGGCATTCGAGAACTTGAAAGCGACGATTAAAGGCTCTTCATGAATGGACCCGCAGCCGGAACGACGTACTCGTCCCGGAATGTCCTTCCGTTTATTCTGTACCAGATTTCTTTCTTAGTCGTCACCTTACTGGCCGCAGAGCTGACTCCGTCGGAATCCGGCG
>JBBIJR010000021.1:42133-47255 GCA_037445875.1 Bacteroidota bacterium
ACGCATGAACAGCTGGGGCTTCCTCCCTGCGCGTTCATGACCGTAACGGGCATTCCGTGTCCGTCGTGCGGATTGACGACGTCGTTCGCCTATTTGGTGCACGGGAGTGTGGCCCGTGCCTTCGAGGCGCAGCCGTTTGGTGTGATCCTCTACGGGGTCCTGTGTGCGGGTTTTGGGACCTCGTTTGTCGCCGTGGTGCGCCGGAAGCGGTTGTCGGAGATCCTGGAAGCACGGTGGATGGAGTCGCTGCAGTTCGTCCTGCTGGCCGTCCTCGTGCTGGCGTGGGCGTACAAGATCGTTGCGATGGGCCTTCGGACACACTGACGCCGGCCATGAAGCCACAAATAGTTGGATTGACGGGCGGTATCGGATGCGGAAAGTCGGAAGTGGCGGCCATACTCGCGCGACTGGGAGCCGTGATCATCGATGCCGATGCGATCGGGAGGCAGGTGGTGGAGGAAGAGGCGGATGTACGGGATCGGTTAAGGGAGGATTTCGGTGACCGCTTCTTCGCATCGGACGGCTCGCTGAAACGAGAGGAACTGGGCCACTTCGTGTTCGGCGACCCGGAAAGGCAAAGGAAGCTGAACGCTTTGGTTCATCCGGGTCTCCTTCGGAGGCTCCATGCCGCCGTCGAGGATGCCCGCAAACGGGGAGCGCCGTTGATCGTCGTCGATGCGGCGTTGATCTACGAGGTCGGTGTGGAGGGGATGTTCGATCGGGTTGTGGTAGTGGCGGCCGATGAACTCCGCCGCATAGAGCGGTTGAAGGCAAGAGACGGGTTCTGCGAGGACGAGATACGGCTTCGCATTCGGGCACAGATGGATCTGTCCGAGAAAATACGGCGCGCAGACATGCTGATCGAAAACAACGGAACTCTCGCGGAACTGGACCTCCGGGTTGGTGAAGTCTATCGCCGGCTCACGTCCTGAATTGCATGGCTCGGTCTACTACAGGCATCCTCTTACTCAATCTCGGTGGGCCGGATTCCCTGGAAGCCGTGAGACCGTTTCTGTACAACCTGTTCAAGGACCCCGACATTATCCGTCTGCCGGCCGGCGTCCTGTACCAGAAACCTCTTGCGGCCCTGATTGCCTTCTTTCGGAGCAAGCGAGTGCGCGCGCAATACGCCCGCATTGGGGGCAAATCGCCTATCCTCGAGTGGACCGTCGAACAGGCCCGGCTGTTGGAAGAGCGTCTGCGACCCCACTACGATACGCGGGTATACATCGGTATGAGCTACTGGAAGCCCTTCGTACACGAAGCGCTGCGTCAGATGGAAGCCGACGGAATCGACAAGTGTATCACTCTGCCGCTGTATCCCCAGTACTCCTTTTCGACGACGCTGGCAAGCAACAACGGTTTCGATCGGGCGGCCCGGCGGTGCGGCGTGACCTTCTCACGGCTGACGCGCATTGGCAGTTGGTGCGAACACCCGCTGTTCCTTAGAGCCTGGGCGTCGAATATTCGCCGCTCGCTGGACGAATATCGTGCCGCGCACGGGAATTGGGACCGCCTCACCCTGCTTTTCAGTGCTCACGGAATTCCGGTCAACTACGTGAGGAATGGAGACCCGTATCCGGAAGAGGTCAGGAAATCAGTCGGAGGAATCATGCGCGAAGTGGCGTATCCCGTGCGGTACCGTCTGTCCTTTCAGAGCAGGGTGGGCCCGGTGGAATGGCTCAAGCCATATACGGCCGACGTCATCCGGGAGCTCGGAAGAAGCACCGACCGGGACATCCTCGTCGTTCCGATCAGCTTTGTTTCGGACCATATCGAGACGTTGTTCGAGATCGATCTTGAATACGGAGAACTAGCCCATCGTGCGGGCGTGCGGTCCTTCCAGCGCGTGCCTTCGCTCAACGCCTCTCCGATCTTCATCGATGCGCTTGCCGCGCTGTGCACAGAAGCACTGCAACACACGTAATCGGCTTTCATGAATCTTCCCACTTAGACCACGGACGGACGTATGCAACGATTTGTCGGGGTACTCGGACTTGCTCTCATACTGGCCCTCGCGTTTACCATCTCGAACAACAAGCGTCGGATCAACTGGCGGCTGGTAGGTATGGGGTTGTTGATTCAGGCGGTATTCGCCTTTCTCGTCATCAAAGGGCGGGCCATGGGTGTTCCGTTCAACTTCCTCGCTCTCGCGTTCGATGGAATCGGCAGGGGATTCGTTGCCCTGCTCGGCTTCACGACGGCGGGTGCACGGTTTGTGTTTGGGGACCTGGCCATCGGCCCCGGGTCGAGCGGCAGTATGGGCTTCTTTTTCTTCTTCCAGGTCCTGCCGACAATCATCTTTTTCTCCTCACTCATGTCGGTTCTTTACTATGTGGGCGTGATGCAGAAAGTGGTCCAGGGGATGGCCTGGGTCATGGCCAAGCTCATGGGCACCAGCGGGGCGGAATCGTTGTCCAATACGGCCAATATCTTTGTTGGACAAACGGAGGCCCCGTTGATGATCCGGCCGTTTATCAAGACCATGACGCGATCGGAACTGCATACGATTATGGTGGGCGGCATGGCCACCATAGCGGGTGGAGTGATGGCCGCCTACGTGCAGATGCTGGGAAAGTCGTTTGCCGACGCCCATCAGATTCCGATCGATGAAGCCCAGGTGCTGTTTGCGACGCAGCTGCTGGGCGCCAGTATCATGGCCGCCCCGGCCGGACTGGCCATCTCCAAGATCATCTACCCGGAAACGGAAGAGCCGGTCACCAAGGGGACGGTGAAGATACACGTGGAGAAGAACGCTTCGAACGTCATCGAAGCAGCGGCCGGCGGCGCATCGGACGGCATGCAGCTTGCCTTGAACGTGGCCGCCATGCTGCTGGCCTTCATTGCGTTGATCGCACTGTTCAATTCCGTGGTCGGTTGGGCCGGAGCGCTGATCGGTCTGCCGGCCCTGTCGCTCCAGACCCTGCTCGGCTATGGGTTCGCGCCCGTCGCCTTCGCGGTCGGAGTTCCCTGGAACGAGGCGCTGCAGGTGGGCTCCCTGCTGGGGACCAAGATCATCTTGAACGAGTTCGTGGCGTACTCGGAAATGGCTGCCCTGATCAAGTCCGGCGTGCTGAGTTCCGAAAAAGGCATTCTCATTGCCACCTTTGCCTTGTGCGGATTCGCCAACTTCTCATCCATTGCCATCCAGATCGGAGGAATTTCACCGATGGCTCCGGAGCGGCGTAAGGACATATCGGCCCTCGGCATTCGGGCGGTCGTGGGCGGAGCGCTGGCCACCCTGATGACCGGAACGGTGGCCGGCATCATACTCTAATCGGACGGATGCATTGAACCTTCGAATGCGTTCGGTGCTCTCGCTGCGCGGAGCGCTGGCGGCGGTGGGATTGCTGACGGCCGCCGTTGCGTTGATGCCGTGGCTGGTGCACGTCCTGATTTTGGCCCGCGTGGAAAGCCGCCTGCAGGAGATCGCCTCGCGGGGAGGCCACGCTCTGTCCATCGAGAGAATGGAATTCAGCTCGCTCGGTCGTCTGGAGATCGCCGGTTTGTGTCTCCGGGAACTTCAGGCGCCGTCTCGGGAGGAACCCACGTTGGTGTGCGGCCGGCTGTCGGTCGAGTTCTATCCGCTCGGGTTTCTCACGGGCAGTTATGTACGGGCCGTTTACGTAGACAGTCTCCGGGTCGCCCTGCGAACGTATTCAGACACCCTGGACAACTTCCGGGCCTTTCTCGGAGCGGGTGAGAAGACGCCGGCGCAGGGGAAGAACGGGGACATGCGGCCCGCCGATTGGTCGGAATTCCTGAACCGGTATTTCGAACGAAAATGGCCGCGCTTGGAAATCCGCAATAGCTCGGTCACGTATGTTCACTCCGACAGGAAGCGGAGGGTCGAATTCTCCGGCATAACCGTGACGATCGCAGAGAGCGCCTTCAAAGACGCCCAAATCGAAATGCACGCCCGCGTGGTCCAGCGCCGCCAGGCCAACCATGTGCGCATCAGCGGGGTGTTGAACCACATCGATCACCACCTCTATCTGAACGGATTCTTTGAGAACGATTTCGACCTTCTGGTCCTTCAGGATATGCTTGGGACCGAGGTCTCGCTGCGCAGTTTTGATCTGCACCTGATGAGCGTCGAGAAGGCCGCTTCGCACAGTAACGTGCGTGCCGACGTTCGTCTGGGAGGACTCGAGATCTATTCGCAATCCATCGCGGAAAAACGGCTTCGCGATGTGGACCTCAATTTGAGTATCCACATGGACATCGGCGAAGACGGTTTCGATCTGGAAGAAGCCCGTATTGAGGTGGGACGACTCCGACTTGCGCTGCACGGGGCGGCCGATCGTATGTCCGACCGACCCCGGCTGGAGTTCTGGATCACGCTGCCCGAGATGGGGATGGACGATCTGCTTGGATCCCTTCCTTCCGGACTCACCACCCAGTTGCGCGGCCTGAAGGTGCAGGGGCGCTTTGCCTTCGACTGTCACGTATTCGTGGACTGGTCCCGGCTGGATAGCGTGGTGGTCGATGCCACACTCCGGCTGACGGATCCGTTTCGCGTCCTGTCCTTTGGCGATTCGGTGGATGTGACGCACCTGCGGGACACATTTACCTACTCGGCCGCCAGACCGGATCGTCCGGATACTGCATTTGCTGTGGGGCCGGCAAACCCGTACTTCATGCCGCTTGACAGTCTTCCGCCTTTTCTCATTACCAGCGTGATCCTGAGCGAAGACGGCTCGTTCTTCAAGAACAATGGTTTCAATCTGTATCAGATCGAGCGGTCCATTGCCCACAATATACGGGCCCGGCGATTTGCGAGAGGCGCCAGCACGATTTCGATGCAATTCGTCAAGAATCTGTTCTTGTCCAGGGAGAAAACGATCTCCCGGAAGTTCCAGGAGCTGATCCTGACCTGGCTTCTCAATCACGAACGGGTACTCGACGGACGAAAAGACAAGGAAAGACACAAGAAACGCCTGCTCGAGATCTACTTGAACATCATCGAGTGGGGACCGGACGTTTACGGCATCGGACGTGCCGCAGAATTCTATTTCAACAAAAAGCCGAAGGATCTGACGGTCGGTGAAAGCGTGTTCCTCGCCACGATCATTCCCAATCCCCGGAAGTACGACCGGTATTTTGTACATGGTAATTCAAG
>JBBIJR010000022.1:0-1124 GCA_037445875.1 Bacteroidota bacterium
GCCCTCCGGGATGAAGCGTGACTACGCCGGGCAGTCACTCGAATTCAAGTCGTCGAGCGAGAGTTTGTATTTCATGTTCCTCCTGGCCATCGTCTTCATCTACCTCGTGTTATCCGCTCAGTTCGAGAGCTTCGTCCATCCCATGACGATTCTTTTTTCCGTGCCGCTGGCCGTATTCGGGGCGCTGATCACGCTATTCGTTTTCAAACAGAGTCTCAACATCTACTCACAGATCGGCCTGATCATGCTCATCGGACTGGTGACCAAGAACGCGATCCTGATCGTCGAGTTCGCCAACCAGCTCCGCGCGGCAGGCAAGGCGACGCTGGAGGCGGTGGTGGAAGCGGCGACGATCCGGCTGCGTCCGATCCTGATGACGTCGTTTTCCACGATCTTTGGCGTCCTTCCGATTGCGATCGGATTGGGCGCCGGGGCCGAGTCCCGCCGGCCCCTGGGTCTGGCCGTTGTGGGCGGAATGTTCTTTTCCACGTTCCTGACGCTGCTGATCGTGCCGGTCGTCTACACGCTGCTGGCGCGTTTTTCCAGGGCACGGCCTCACGATGGGGAGTCCGAAGGAGATGGAGCGCAGGAGGACAAGGCCGCAGAGCATGTCATGACAACCACGGTGTAGACCCGGTCTCCAGAGCCCTGCGGCGCAGCGTATCCCGTCACACGTTCGAAACCTCGAGGATGGAGATATGAGGGTATGACCGGCATTGCATTCCCGCGACAGTGGGTTTGGGATCGGTCCCCATCATCCATCCGCAAACAGAAAGAGCAAACAAAATGCACTCTCGACTCGCGGTACTCCTGATTCTCGTCCTTTGCATCAGTTCCTGTGGCGATGGAACGAAGAACGAAACGGCAAATGTTCCTTTTCCGAAGGACATCGATTCGCTGTTCCAGAGATCATGCGCGCTGGCCGGCTGTCACATTCCCGACGACGACCGTACGTTCAGGAAGCCACTTCACGACGCCGGCGCGTTGGATTTGTCTTCCTGGACGGGCCTCTTCAAAGGCTCGGACAATGGCGCCGTCGTCATACCCTACCAGTCGAAATACAGCGACTTGATCAAGCACCTCACCGGAGAAGCGGCTCCTCGCATGCCGCCGGTGGGGTACGA
>JBBIJR010000022.1:1134-14432 GCA_037445875.1 Bacteroidota bacterium
CACACTGACCGTCGAAGAGGTGGACAGACTGAGGAACTGGATCGATGCCGGAGCGCCGTCCGAGGATGGAGGTATTCCGTTTGAAGATGCCGCGACGTTGATATTTACAACGAACCAGACCAATGATCTTGTCAGTGTCGTCGATGCCGCGAGCCTGCTGGTCATGCGCATTTTTGAAGTGGGGGACATCCCGAACTACACGGAGAGCCCTCACGGCGTGACGATGAGCAAAGACGGAGAGTATTTTTTTGTTTCCATGCTGGGCGGGACGGGGAAGGTCTTCAAGCACGACGCTCGAACGGGACAGCTTGTCGAGGAGTACAACTTGAATCAGTCGCTGGCGCTGATGGCCTTATCGAAGGACGGGACCAAGCTCTATGTGGCTACGAATTTCCTTATCAACAATACCGGTGAGAGTGGTTCGATTTCGGTTCTGAGAACTTCGGATCTGGGCCTGATCAAGAGCATTGCCGTTGGACAGAGTCCGCACGGCATCACCCTTTCCAGGGACGGCCGATTGTTGTACACGATGTCGGTTTATCAGGACCGGATTTATGTCATCGATACGGACGCCGATTCGATACGGAGCATTTTTGACGTTGCGCATGACGTCGGGCCTACCACCAAGTACGCGCCGTATCATATTGCGCTGAGTCCGGCCAATACGCAGGGCTATGAGGACTTCGTGCTGGTTTCGTGTGCCGGCACGGGTGAAGTGCGGGTGTTTCGGAGAACCGGCGGAGTGGCGGCGGAAGTTTCATTCGACCTTATCGACAGCGTACTGGTCGGATCGGGGATGACGTCTTCCCCCATCGGCATGGAGATGACACCGGATGGACAATTTGCCTATGTCGCCAATTATCAGGACAGCAGTGTCTCCGTGATAAGGAGAACCGGAGACGATTTTGCTCTCCTCCAGACGATCACTGCGCAGACCGACGACGAAGGTAAGCTCCACCGTCTGTCGCAGCCGCTTGCCGTCAGGATCAGCCGCGACGGGCGTTACGTGTACGTGACCAATCGAAACAAGAACGGCGCCGTACCGCCTCATCACGGAGGATCGGGCGGTCCCGGCCTGCTTACGGTCATGGAAACGGCGACCAACAAAATCGTGAAGACGATCGAGATGCAACCGGACGCGTACACGATGGACATCTGGCCGTGATCGATCCGGTGGATAGCCGGGGCATATGCATAAAACCACTTGATTATGCATATTGTGAAAGCTACCTTACAAGCAGTAGGAATGAAAGGACAGGATCATGAGAACGACCCTCGACTTGCCCGAGAAACTCCTGGAGGAAGGTCTCCGCGTAACCCGGGCAAAGAACAAGACAGCTTTGATCGTCCAAGCCATTGAGTCTGTGATTCGCAGGAATCAGCTTATGAAACTGATTCAGCAACAGGGCAAGATACCCTTGAACCTCTCCACGGATCGGACGCGGAAACGGAGCAAATGAGGGTATTGATAGACAGCTCGGTCTGGATAGATTTCTTCAGACGAAAGAGCGAAAAGAACCGATTGCCGATGTTGCTCGCCGAGGACATGGCCGCGACGAATGCTTTGGTACTGGCGGAACTAGTTCCGGCATTGAGAATACGGAAGAGAGAAGACGTCATCCGGTGGTTGGCGTTTTTGCCGACCTACGATCTTAAGATCGATTGGGATGACGTTATGGATGTACAGATTGAGTTTGTCAGAAAATCGCGACACTATGCGAGCATTCCCGACCTCCTGATCTTTCAGAATGCCAGCCAGCACGATCTCATGATGTACAGTTTCGACCGAGACCTCGTTGAACTGTGCGATTTATTCGATCGCCCCCGGCTTATGTAAGCTCTGCCGCCGGTCCCCGGGGATTGGCCCCCGGATCCCTTCTTCCACTCCCGCCGCCCGAATGGACCCATACCTGATCCACCCGATTTCACGGCTCAGGGCGTACGGCTGCCCGCTCCCGCTATTTTTCGACCATCTCCAGGTGGACGTGATCGCGATCGAGCTTGTACCAGGCGCCTGTGGCCACATCGACGATGACGGGAACGAGTCCGAAAATCACGTCGAGCACGACGTACCCCGCCTGAACGCTGTTCGTCAAGATCACGGTCTGTGACTCGAACTCCGAAAGACGGAATTCGATCGTGTACGTCTTCTTCGACTCCAGTTTCAACTGCATGGGGGTGTTGCCCTTGAAAATCCCGTCGACGTATACTTCGGCCTTGGCCGGTGAAGACGTGAAATTGACCACCTCCGATGAGCCCTTGATAAGGGTTGCGCAGCCGGCCAGGAAAAGAGAAGCCGCGGCCAACAGAACGATCAACCGACGATTTCGACTGATCATGGGCTACTCCTGATTCTGAATTAGGATCAAGTGACTGCTGACCGCCATGTTAACAAGCGGAAGGCCAAAAGTGCAAGGAGAAAAAAACGGAGCGCCAGGCGGTCTCCGCGTGGCAATGGCGCATGCAGGCATCAAAGCAGTCGTTTCTCGCTAACGTAGTCCACATAGTCCGTTCCTACCGGCGTGCCGCCGACCTGCCGAATCAGCGTGACCAACTGGCCGCGGTGGTACGTGGAGTGGGAGAACACGTGCACAAGCAAGTCGTGCAGGCTGTACGAACCGGGTGTTCCGTCCAGGAACCTGAATGAGACCGTCGTTCCGAGGGTCTTCTCATCCAGGCCGGTCAGAAGGCTCTGACGGCACTGCTGCACGTCCGTCAGGTGGTCGGCAAGGACTCCCAAGTCCTCGGAAGACAGCCAGTCCGGCGCAGCGGTCGGGATACGGCCCGACCAGCGTTCGAGCCATATCCATTCCCCGGCAATAATATGAGAAAACGTGTCCCGGATGCTGGAGAAACTGCTTCCCATGGGCCGAGTAAAGGCCTCCGCGGGCAGCGTCCGGAGCACGTTGAGCAATTGACCATTGGCCAAGTCGTTGTACGCGTAAAGACTAACGAAGTCGGTGAGGGTCATGGCGGCGCCCTTTTCGCAGATGGTTGCGGTTGATCAAACGAAGATCGGAATGGTCAACGCGTTTGTCAATGCGTTTCTTGACACGGCGGCCGGCAGGACTTTGCCGTTGGCGTCCCTCAGTAGCCATCTCTTCTGTCCTCGTCGAGCCGGACCTGCGATCGCGCGGAGCCCGGCATGGGTGTTGGGGAACCGCCGCACCCGGTTTGACTTTGCGCAGTTCGCGGCATAGATTGGGTACCTAACAACACGCGTCTGCGACTTGCCTCTTCCGCGAACAACATGGTTTTGGCTGATGGCCAGCTGTCTCATCCCTAACGGAGCGGCCGCTGCAGGGGACACTCAGGTCGGATGGGCGGAAATAGGCCATCCGCTTATTCGCAACTACTCACCGGGGGAATACGGCGCCTATGCACAGAATTGGTCCATCGTGCAGGACAGGCGCGGAGTCATGTACTTCGCTAACACCGGAGGCGTTCTCGAATACGACGGCGTGTCGTGGCGATTGATAACGGTACCGAATGAGGTCGTGCGTTCCCTGGGCACCGACGCGACCGGCCGCATCTTCGTTGGGGGAGTCGGTGAACTCGGCTACCTGTCAGCGGATCCTGCGGGAACCATGCGATACAGGTCTCTCCTGGACAGCCTCCCATTGGCCTATCGCGATTTCTCCGATGTGTGGAGCCTCTGGACAACCTCGGACGGTGTCTATTTCCAAACGCTTTCGTACGTGTTCTTCTTCGAACGGTCCTCCGGTGCCGGCGGAAACGGCGATTTACTCCACCTGAAGAAAACTTGGAAAGCGCAGAGCGCTTTCACGCCGTCCTTTCAGGTCGAGGGAGCATGGTTCCTGCCTCAACAGGGACTTGGTCTGTTCCGGCTTGAAACAGATTCCGTCCAGCGGGTTCCCGGAGGAGAATTCTTTGCGGACAAGAGCATTTTTGCCATGCTTCCTTATCCGGGGGGGGGAATGCTCATCGCGACGCGGGAAGGGCTTTTCGTGTACTCGGATTCGGACACTCGCCCCCTGGAGAGCGAGGCAGACGATTTTCTGCACCGCCATCGCCCGGCGTTGGGAGGGGCAGTGCTGGGAGACGGTACGTATGCGATGGGGACACAGGCCGGAGGCGTGATCGTCTTCGACTCGCAGGGAAAGCGATTGGGGATCCTGAACAAAGCCTCCGGCCTCCGCAGCGAAACCGTGTGGTCGTTATATCCGGACCGCGAAGGCAACCTCTGGATGGCCATGGACGACGGTATGGCACGGGTCATGACCCCGTCTCGCGTGTCCATCGTCGATGAACGCTCCGGCCTGGAGGGAGGCGTTGTATCGGTTTGTCGGGACGGGGACAGGCTGTATCTGAATACGCGCACGGGCGTCTATTTCCTCTCACCCTCGCACGGCCGGGCAACCGTGGAGCGCCTCGTGGGCATCGCTTCGCAGTCGTGGTCGTTGCTCCGAATGGGCGACGTCCTTCTCGTGGGGACTACCGATGGTGTGTATGCCGTTCGTGGGAAAAAAGCGAAGTTGATCCGATCGCCCTGGCGTTTTGCCTATGTCCTACATCGCTCACTCAAGGACGTGGCTCTGGTCTACGTTGGCCTCCACGCCGGGCTTGCGATCCTCCGGTTTGATGGGAGGGACTGGGTGGACGGCGGTCTGGTTCCCGGTGTTACGGAGATCGTGCAATCCATCGCGGAGGATACGTCGGGGGCGTTATGGCTGGGTACTCTTTTTCAAGGCGTGATTCGCGTGTCTCCTCCCGATCCCGGCGAAGCACGTCCCCTCCGGGTGGATCGATTCGGACCCGAGTCGGGCATCAGCTCGGAGCAGACCGTCCTCTTCACTCACGGACGCGACGTGCTTTTCGGTACTGCGCGCGGACTGAAGCGGTTCGATTTCGCAGCGGGCGGGTTCGAACCGGATTCCGTTTTCGGACCCAGGTTCGCCGACCCTCGGTACCGCATTAAGAATATCGCCTCGGACCGCGACGGGAACGTGTGGATTCTGGGCGGGCGGGGCGAGAATTCAGAGATCAGCCTTCTATCGTACGTCTCGGAAGGCCGGTATGTTCTCCACGACGTCACGGCGGCCAGGTCGGCCCTCACCCAGAGGCTCGAGGTTACGAGCTACGTAATGTTTCCCGACGATGACGGCACGCTGTGGATCTACAACGGGGAACGACTCATGCGGTTCAGCAGCGAGACTCCGGAGACCGGCGAGGATTCTTCCGGCTTCACCGCATTGATCCGCCGCGTTTCGGTGCATGATTCCGTTGTATTCGGCGGTTCGTTGGGAGGCGGTGGGAATGGCCAGCCTCTGCCCTGTGTGCTGGCCTACTCGGAGAACGCTGTCCGGTTCGAATTTGCAGTGCCCTCGTTTGTGGATGAAACTTCGAATCGTTACCAGGTCTTTCTGGACGGGCATGACCGGGACTGGTCGGCCTGGACTAGTGAAACGAAGAGGGACTACAGTAATCTGTCGCCCGGCGACTACCGTTTTCACGTACGTTCAAAGGACGTTTTTGGCCGGCCGGGTCTGGAGGCCGTTTTCACGTTTACGGTCCTGCCTCCCTGGTATCAAACGGCCTGGGCCTACGGGCTGTTTGCCGTGCTGCTGGGAGCGATGATCTGGGAGACCGCGCGGATTCGGACCCGGGTCTTGCAGAGGAAGACTGAACTCCTGGAGGCCGTCGTCCGGGATCGCACCGCTCAGGTGCTGAAACAGAAGGACCAGCTGGAAGAACAAGCCAGGAAGCTGGTGGAACTGGACCATCTCAAATCGCGTTTCTTCACCAACATCTCTCACGAATTTCGCACGCCTCTGACATTGATTCTCGGTCAGATCGACAGCGCCTTGTCCGACCCGTCGGAAGACCGCCGAGCGTCGCGTCTTCACATGGCATCCCGCAACGCCCGCAGGCTCCAACGGCTGATCAACCGGTTATTGGACCTGGCCCGCCTCGAGTCCGGCAAACTCAAGCTGCAGGCATCACCGGGCAATATCGTTGATTTCCTGAAACGGAGGTTTTACACCTTTGAATCGCTGGCCGACCAAAAACACATTACGATGCGCTTTCACAGCGATCACGACCGGCTCGTCGCCTACTATGATGCGGAGAAACTGGAAGAGGTGATCGATAACCTGCTCTCCAATGCGTTGAAGTTTACTCCCGAGCATGGACTTATCGAACTCAGGATCGGGACGCCGGCCCCGGACACGGTGCAGGTCACGGTCAGGGATTCCGGTGCAGGCATAGCCGCCGACCGGCTGCCGCACATTTTTGACCGGTTTTACCAGGCCGAATCCGGCCGTTCGCATGAGGGCAGCGGCATCGGATTGTCCCTCGCGAAGGAGATGGTCGAACTTCACCGCGGTTCGATCGGTGTCGAGAGCGCGGAGGGGCAGGGCACGATATTCACCATCCGTCTCCCGCTGGGGCGCGCCCACCTGGATGAGGATGAAATCGTCCCTGCGGAAGAGTCGCCACCGGCACTTGTCCTGGAGGACTCGAGCAGCGGGGACGCTTTGGAGGCGGCATCGGAGGGACCTGCGGAGCAGGCGCGGGGTCCTTTACCCACCCTGCTGGTGGTGGAAGACAACGCAGACATGCGATCCTACATTTGCGACCCCTTGCGGGCGGAATATGAGGTGGCAGAGGCGCAGGACGGTGAGCAGGGCCTGGCGCGGGCTGTCGAGCTGGTACCGGACCTGATCATAACGGACATCATGATGCCGCGCATGGACGGGCGTGAATTGTGCCGGCGGATCAAGGACGACAATCGAACCTCCCACGTACCCGTGATCATCCTGACGGCCAGGGCTTCCGTCGAAAGCAAGATCGAAGGTCTCGAGACCGGGGCCGACGATTACCTCGTCAAACCGTTCCACAAGGACGAGCTCATGGCCCGTGTGGGCAACCTGATCCGCCAGCGCCGGCTCCTGCGCCGACGATTCCGCGAAGTGACCGCGATCAACCCGTCCGAGGTCAGCGCCAAATCGATCGACCAGGCTTTTATCGAAAGAGTCCTGGCTTCCATTCAGAAGCATATCGAGGATGAACATTACCATGTGAACGTTCTCGCCGATGAGGCCGGTATGAGCGTCTCCCAGTTGAATCGCAAACTCAACGCCCTGGTCGACCAATCGGCCGGCCAGTTGATCCGGGCCACCCGCCTCGAATACGCCGCCAGTCTGCTCCGAAAGAACGCCGGCACCGTGGCCGGAATAGCCTACCGTGTCGGTTTCAGCGATCATGCCGCGTTTACCCGCAGTTTCAAGAGCCGGTTCGGCTGCTCTCCCTCCGAGTTTACTACCCGGCACACGAAGACCGGGCCCTAGGCCGTTTTAGCATCGGTCAACACCCGTATGGCCTTGCGCAAAAATGACAAGATCATGCGCGACCGGCACAAGGCATCCGCGGCCAATGTTTACGATATTGTCGCTGCCGACCCAGCGTGGTGGCTGACGGTTCTGGGTCGGTCATGTCGTATTCTACGAGCCAAAGGAGTTTTCATGAAGCATTTCTTGTTCGCAGTGGTTGTTGTCCTGGCGGCGGGATCGTTGGTTGCGCAGGAGTTTACCCCCATCGGTATCGGTCAGACCAATGCCATCTCCGGCAACGGCAAGATCGTCGTCGGATTTGATCTCATGAACGGATCGTTCTACTGGACCGCCGGAACCGGACAGGTTTTTGTACCGGGCATGGAAGGTGTGTTCTTTGATGTCAATAACGACACGATGGCCGTGGGTCAATTCCGGGATCCGGAGACCCTGTATGCCGACAGTCTTCCGGCTCTTGTGGCCGGATACTGGCATCGCGGCGACTGGACGGCCATAGGCGGCCTGCCGGGTATCGAGCCGCTCGATGAAAATTCGTTTAGCTTTGCTTACGGGATCTCCGGCGACGGTTCGACCATCGTAGGTAGCTGCTGGGTGCCGGGCTGGCGCACGGAGGCGTTCCGATGGGACGCCGTAAGCGGAATGAGAGGACTGGGCCGCCAGGGCGGACAGTCCAGCCGGGTCAACAAGGCGTCGTTCGACGGTTCCGTGCTGGCAGGATGGGACGCCGATGAGATGGTGGATCGCCGGCCCTTCATGTGGCTGGATACCACCGCCGTCTACCTGGGCAGCCTGGATCCGACGTGGAACGGCGGCGAGGCGTACGACGTGAGTCCGGACGGCCACTATATTACCGGTATATCGGCCGGGATCGCCTTCTTGTGGACGGCGCAGGACAGTATGCAGGCGATATCGAGCCTTTCCGACTATCCGTGGGGCTCATGGGGTTTTGCCGTATCTAACACGGGGATCGTCGCGGGACAGGTCGACCTTGGATTCTTCGATTACCAGGCCATGGTCCGGTTTCCCGGCCACAACGGCATGCTGCTCAAGGATTACCTCCTCAGCAAAGGCGTCACGGACGTTGCCGATTGGCTGCTGGTTCAGATCAACGGTATTTCCGACGACGGTACGATGGTCTGCGGATGGGGAGTGGATCTGAACAATCCCTGGGTGTACCAGTCGTTCATCGTCAAACTGGGCGATGCCGAGGATCCGAACTCTCCGGAAAATTTCACGGCAACAAGCGACGGAAGCACACCCACTTCAATGCTCCTCACGTGGGACGATCCGACGACGTATTTCGACGGAGATTCGCTGACGTTTTTCACGATCGAAATCACCCGTAACGGCGTGCCGATCGCGTCCGTCCCGATGGGCACGGAGACGTACACCGACAACGGTTTGACGAGCGGCGAGGTGTATGCATACGAAGCGTGGGCCAGGGATGCCAACGACAGCACGAGCAGCCATGTGAGCGCGTCGTGGATGGCAGGCGGGTGGGTGCCCGTGATGGCCGTTGATCCGAACCATGAACACTCCAATCAGATCGACCGGGTGAACATGAGTTTTTCAAACAACTTTGGCGATGGCTTCTTGAGACGAATCAGATTGGCATAGGCGATCCGGTTTCCCTCGTTATCGAACAACCGGTACCGTATGCCATCGGTGACCAGGAGGTCACAGGACACCTTCAGTCTGTTTGCGTACACTCTTGCTTGTCCGAAGGCGCTTTCTGCCGCCGTATCTATCCCCTTGGCTTCAATGATTAGTACTATGTTCTCAGGAATGCGTGGTAACTTCCTGAAAAGTACAATATCCGCATTCTTCCATTTGATGGCCACGTATTCTGTCGTCCAGCCAAGAGATTTCAGCAGGGGCACGACGAGATGTGCGATCATTTCATCTTCGGAAGGGACGGCGATGTATTTCTGTGCACTCCAAAATTGGGGAAAAATGTCACGTGCCTCTGCCACGAGATCTGCAAGGTTGGTCGGACATTCAGGAAGCTCTTCTTCTTCACAAGGAAGGAGCGGCAGTGGGGCTTCTATCCAGGCGGACGGCTCGGAATGCAAAACCTGTTGGACCAAATTGGTTACTTCCGTGCACCACGTGCGCGAAAACCTCGCCGGTTTGGCTCCGAACACATTGGAATCCACAGCCATTTTGCAGATATGTACCGTTATCGAAAGAAACGGGCCAGCAAACGGCCAGAATTGAGAACGCCACGGAGAGGAAAACAACAAATATGCGGATTCGGAGGCTAAAAAAGCCTACTTGTGACCTGTCGAGCTGCAATTCCGGAAATCGCAACATCTCAAGAATGTTAGCCAGGGATCGATCCTTGACAATTCTCCAGACACTGTGTAGTCCGAACAAAGACGCTGCATATCCCAGCAGACCAGACAATGTCCCAGAAAGCCAATGCGGTTGGTAAACATCCACGGTCCGAAGATGCCACACGGAAAAGAGGCCAAGCAACCCAGCTGTCAAGGTCGTGTTTATGTGTACCGGCCCAACTACTTGAACATACACTGTCCTTTTTTGACGTTGTATTTTCAAACGTCGCACGATGTCTCGCGTGTTTCCACCACACTCAACATGGATAACGAGTCTGGCAACACCTGTTGTTGATAGCGGTAATGCGAAATATAAATGGACTGGGGCCGCGGCAAGTACAATGGACTCATCTTGACGTTTGCTCATATCAGGCGTCAAGTAGCCGTTAAACCGCTCTTTTCCCATCTGGATGTAGCATGATTTCAAAGTCGACCTGTTGGGAGTGAACTCAATAACGCTAACACATAGTTTGACGTTCGTCTCAGTCCATTCTGCGTCCAAACGGATTTCAATTGCCATGGAACTTACCTCCACAGGGTTTCAACTTGGAGACGAAACCGCAGCTACTCGCTACCTAAGCTTGCACTGCGGAGCCGCTCGGTACGCTTCGACGCGCCCCAGTCGCCGTGTGCCTGCCTATCCATTTCCGGACGTTACCAGCGATGGTTTTTCGGCCAGTATCCTGGTCTGTAAAAGAAGACTACTGAAACAGCTCCGTCACCGAGCAACTGACCGAGAACTCTGACACGATGGTCCATTCCTTCGTTTCGACGTTTTGTTCCAGGCCGGCCTTAAGGTTCAGCCATGCGGCCTTTCGAAGCCGGAATTCCGCTCCACCGGAGCCGGACACATTCCAGTCGCTTTCAACGTCCTTACGCGCTTGCCCTTCGAGATAAGCCTTGAATCTGTTCGACCCGACGTAAAAGCGAGCGGGCAGAGCTACCGTTAATTGCTTGTCCTTCTCACCCTCTGCGGCTTCCCAGGCCAAGTTTGCGCTGACTACTCCCTGTCCCCAAACGGACAGTGGAAACGCGAAACTGCCCCAAAACGCAAGCGTGTGAACGCGCAGGTTCTTAAGAAGAGAGTCCTTGAAGGTCGTCTTGAAAGCCACTGCCATATCAATCGCGGTCTTGTTCCACGTCGAATCACGCAATTCCTTGATCCGAGCCAATTCACTGTCAACCCCGGATGGTACAATAACGTCAGATTCTTCGTCATTGCGAGGAGCGCCGGTTCTTCCCGTCGCGGCTTTCTCATTCAAATTTGTAGTAAGGTCAGTGATACGTTTGATGATGTCCTCATTCATTCGCAGATCGCTATTGTCGACAAGGCTGACACGAAGGCCGGCAGCCAACTCGGAAAGTTTTCCGTCCTGACCTCTCTTGACGGCGGCGGATAGACGGGTTTGGTAGAATAGCCGCCGCTTTCTGTACCGATAGATGGACAGCCGTTTTCCGTCTATGAGGAGGCCCGGAGAGAATTCTACTGCCCACAATTCGGGCACACTGATCCCGTCGTTCGACCCGGAGAAATCGGAAAACGACACAACCAGGTCCCGAGCTGTGCCGGGTCTCAGTATTCTGCTCTGATCGATTTCTATCAATTTGAAAGCGGGGGATTCGGGAACCGATAGGTCAGCGACATAGTCGGAAGCGCTTTCGCCAGACGGTTGAGCAGTAACCGAAAGGAGAACGCAAGTGGACGTCAGGAGCAGGGACAGAATGAACGTTTTCATGATTACTCTCCTATCAGTCTGAAGAATAAGTCCACCGTTACGGCAGGTTGATCGGATTCACCGGAAACGAACTCGGTCCCGACCACTGTCCCGTCCTGCATTACTTTGAGCTCGACGTAGTAGTTCTTCATCGGAGGCAGTATCGCCACCGTGACAAAACACTCGACAATTCTTTCATGGTTGTCCTTTAGAGGCTGCGGGAGATCGTATCGATCATCCTGAGTATTGATGAAATTACCAGACCATTCTTTTACCTTCTTGTTTTCTAGAGGCTCCCACAAAATGAGGTCGTAGGATCCGGGCTGCGCATAGCCGCAGATGACCTCGACGGAGAGCTTGCCTCCGTCCTTGTTGAACTTGATCTTCTTCATGGTACCTCCGTTATTATTTGTCCATTCTGAAGTCAATAATGTACCGCTCAAAATCCCACGTCTTCATCCGTTCGAGCGCCGCATCGACGCCGTTTTCGAACAGGCGGATTTTGTCCTCGTCTTTGAGATCGAAGTCCGTCGTCTCGACCTTCCGTCCGCCGGCCACTTCGTTGCTGATGCGGATGATCCGCTCTCTGGCGTGCGGACTGTCGTGGATGTAAGCCTTGTCCCCGTAGTCCGTGGCAGTCTGGAAGATGGCCTTGCCGAGTTGAATGAGGTTGCCGATCTTCCTCGGCTTGGGCTTCGTGCCCTTTTCCTCGTCGATCAGCAAGCCAAACGTGGGGCATCGCGGACTCGCATAGTTTCCGGTGTTCCCATGCCGGCCGGCGTCGAAGATGGCCAGCGGGAAATTCGACACGACGCCGCCGTCCACTAACGTGGTGTCGGGCGGGCGGAGCAGGTTGGATTCATGCGTGAACCGGTCCAGGGTGAACGGCTCGAAGAAGATCGGAATGGACATCGAGGCGCGCACGAGATCGGATAAAAGCAGGGGATGCTCGTCCCTGACGTACAGATGGAGATCGCGGGGCAGGACCGTGCGCTCGGCATGGGAGACGTCGGAGGTTATGATGGCGAAGTCGCTCTCCTGGCCGGCCTGTCGATGGTCGGACATCATCCGGCGAAGCTCGGACACCGTAAAATCCGCCCCGCCGTTCAGGCGTTTGAGTTCACCGCGCATGAATTCCCGGAACTTGTTGCCGGGATTCAATCCGAGGTTCGCAATCAGGTCGGCCGCGTTGGCCAGCAGGAGCGCACCGCGTTTGATCTTGCTGAGGACCTTGCCGATGGCATTGTCCGGCGCGGCTTCGTTCATAGCCTTGACGAGCTGGCGGGCGTTCCAGCCGCCGTCGACGAAGGAGAAGAAATCGAGGTTGGCCAGGATTTCGAGCTGGGCGACCGACCGGCGGTCGCTGAGCTTCGGCCCCGCGGCGAACAGCAGTACGGCATTGATCGCGCCGGCCGACGTGCCCGCCACTTTGCGGAACCGCAGGCCGAGTTCCTCGAGCGCCCACAGCGCACCGACGGTGGCGATGCCTTTGACACCGCCGCCTTCCAGCACGACGTCGATCAGGCCAACCTTCGAACCATGGCCGCCGTCAATGAGAAGGCGGGTGGCTTTGGCAAGATCAAACGTTGTCTTTGCCTCAGTCATTCTTGACCGCACGGCAGCGGTCAGAAACTGCTCAATCGCAAGCGGCATCGTGGCTCCGCGTGTGCGTTCGTGAGTGTAACTCTCTACTGAATCGTAACAAAGGAAGTCAAGCCGCTCAGCAACCGGGGTACACGGCCCGTCGTCCCCGAATCCCATTCAGACAGGCTTTCCGTCCACCGGGCCCGCCTGGGAGGCGGACCCGGGTTGGTCCTGGTTCGTCAAGCAATCCGTCAGGAGCCGACCCGTGAGGTGATCGCGGGGCAGGACTCCAGGCCAGATCAGATCCCCCGCACAGATCGATTCTCTGGGTGCGACAAAGACCACGGCCC
>JBBIJR010000022.1:14472-45998 GCA_037445875.1 Bacteroidota bacterium
CAACTCCGCTAAGAGTATTATCGAAAACATTTCCGCGCAAGGACGAGAATCGCCGGTAAAAAGCGCCGGTAATTTCCGCCGGCCAATTTCGCATCTTGCCGACTCCTCTCATGCGGCCCTGCGCCTTGCCGGACGCACCCTCGCAGCCAGGGCACGGCGGCGATACTCCACCGGCGATATCCCAAAATGACGGCGAAAAGCGCCGCGAAAACTCCGCGGACTGGCGTATCCCACGGCGCGCGATACGTCCTGGATAGGAAGTTTCCGTGTTCTCAAATGCCGGATGGCTTCCTGGACCCGAAAACGCTCGATCAATGCGGTCGGGTTTGTCTGCCACTCACGATAGACCAGTTCCCGCAAATACGACACGGATACGCCGAGACGCCTGGCGAACATCGCTACCGAAAAAGCGGGGTCGGTGAAACGAGTCTCTACCATGGTCATGATCTTCCGCGAAGTAGGAGGCATGGTTCTCCCGGTTTTTTCTAAATAAGAGCCCAGAAGTAGGGAAATTGCACAAGCGGTCGCGAAATTTTTTTCGTTTTGGCAGCAATGCGACAGTAAAGCATGTGTTATCAGAGACTTACGATTTACCGAATGGGTCGAGGCAATAGTACAGTCGATTGGCGGAAAAGCCCCAACTTTCAGGATTGCGAACCCCGGGCTAAAGCCGTTTTCTTATTCGTCCCGGAATTCCGCGACCTGAAGGTCGTGACAATAGCGCGGTCAATCGCGGAAAGAGAGTTCAAGGCAAAGATTGAATCTGAAACAAAACCTGTTTACATTGACCGGTGCGGGGACATATGTGTGAAGCCAAACTCTGGAGGTCGAGATGACACACCGACTACATATCTGGTGGGGAGCGGCAATTCTGGCCTTGACAACGGCCGGCCTGTGCGCGCAGCAGCGGATCAGTACCGAAGAAAAACCCCGCGTGGCCGTCCTGTTGTTCGACGCCGCCAGGGTGAACGACAAACAGGTGTTCGACCGGGCGGGAGTGGAAGCATTTGCGGAAGCGGCCACCCAGAAGGTGGTCAACGCGTTCGTGGCCATGAAACGGTTCATTGTCGTGGAGCGGGCCGCGATCGACAAGATCCTGCAGGAACAGAACTTCCAGATGGGCGACCTGACCGATCCAAATACGGCGGCGAATTTCGGGCGTCTGTTGGGAACGGAGTACGTCGTGCAGGGCCGGATTCTGAACATGACCACGACGAAAAAGGAAAAGAAGTACCGCACGAGCGTGGAGATGAACGTGCGCATCATCGACGTGTCCACGGGAGAGATCAAAGCGTCCCGCGACCTTAAAGGACAGTCGGAGCCGAAGAAGGAACTCTCCGCCCGCATTGCGTACGCCGCGCTGGACGACATGGAGGGAAAGATCAAAGCCGGTCTGCGGGGCATCTTTCCCCTCGAGGGGAAGCTCATCAAAGTCATCGATGCCGAGTCCAAGAAGGACAAAGAGAAGACGCTCGTGCTGATCAGCTGCGGCAAAGAAATCGGAGTTGCGGTAGGGGACAACTTCCACGTCTACGAGGAAGAGTCGATCGAGATGGACGGGAAGACCTATCAGCGGCAGGTGTCGATCGGAAAGCTGAAGGTCAAACGAGTGGAACTGGACGGACTCTTCAGCCTCGCCGAGATCGTGGAGGGGGGCAAGAAGATCAAGGCGGCCCTGCAGGATGGGACGGAACTCAAGGTGGCATCGGCTGAATAGGTTCCGCAGCTTCGTTCAATTGGTACTACCCCGTTCATCATGTTAGAGGAGAACGAACCATGGTCGAGATTACCGGTCTCTGGCTGCCGATCCTCGCATCGGCCGTTGCTGTGTTTGCGGTGAGTTCCATCATCCATATGTTCCTCCCGTGGCATAAGAACGAGTACCCGGCGCTTCCGGACCAGGACAAGGTCATGGATGCGCTCAGAACGTTCAACATCCCGCCGGGTGAGTATTGGATGCCGAGGCCGGCAAGCCGGGAAGCGATGAATTCGCCGGAGTTCATCGAAAAAATGAAAAAGGGTCCGGTCGGCGTGCTCAGCATATGGCCGAACGGTCCTGTATCGATGGGAAAATCGCTGTTCCTGTGGTTCGTCTATTCGATCGTGGTGGGCGTCTTTGCGGCGTATGTATCCGGCCGGGCGCTCACGTCCGGCGCGTCCTACCTTGAGGTGTTTCGTTTTGCCGGCGTTTCGGCATTCCTCGGCTATGCGGGGGCGTTGTGGCAGATGTCGATCTGGTACAAGAGGCCCTGGAGCATAACGATCAAACACAGTATCGACGGTCTGATTTATGCTCTTCTCACGGCGGGGTTCTTCGGGTGGCTCTGGCCGCGCTAGCGAGCGGGTGTCACAGGCGACCCCGATGCATGGTTGACGGTGGACCACGGGGTTTTTTCTCTGCCTTGGCCCCTAAGGGTTGTGATATTCTGGTCTGGCTTTCGTTCTTGATAGAAACGTCAGCCCCTTCGGACTTTAGAACGACGCCAGCAAGGGAGGGGTTGAAGATCACGGGGCATGACAACCGCGAATTCTTTCCCAAGTGGCCGGAAGAGGATTCCGCGGAATCCTTACTGAATCCAGCCTGTCTCATGTGACGAGAATCTTACACGAAATTGTCAAGATTCCTCTTGACAAGAGAAACATTTCACATTATATTTCAGATAACGGAGTCTTAAACACTGGAATAACAAAGGGGCACACCGTGCTTCTCTCAAAAAGCTGCTACTACGGAATCCGGGCTTCGGTATTTGTTGCCAGTCTTGAAAAGGACTCAGAAGTCGAGTATGTACCCATTCAGCATATTGCCAAGGCCCTGAATATCTCGTTCCACTTTCTGACGAAGATCCTGCAAACGCTCACGGAAAAGAGAATCATGGCCTCCTATCGCGGGCCGAAGGGCGGCATCCGGCTCGCACGTGCAGCAGAAGAAGTCAAACTGATCGAGATCGTGCAGGCGATTGACGGCAACGCGATCTTCACCGAGTGCGTGCTTGGACTTACCGGTTGCGGCGAAATGGTCCCGTGCCCGCTGCATGGCGACTGGGGAGAGGCGAGGAAACAAACCAGGGCAATGTTTGAGAAGACCACTCTTGCCGAACTGGCAAACAAGATGCACGAATTCAACCTCAGGCTGGCCGGGTAGAAAGTAATCAGGGTAATAATATATTTTTTGTCTTAATTTAAGTTAATAGAGTATTAAACCTAATTAGCGGAAGAAGTATGGACGCAATCGGCAGTCAAACACTGGCAGACATTGTTATCAGTCACCCGCGAACAGCCGCCGTTCTCGAAAAACACGCGCTCGACTTCTGTTGTGGGGGCAGAACGACCCTTAAGGAAGCGTGCAGCGAAAAGGGCCTTCGATGCGAGGACGTCGAAGCCGAGATTCGAACAGCCATGGAGCATCGAAGCGGCGCGCAGGATGCTCCGGACTTTTCGTCGATGGCCGCGGACGCGCTCACGAAGTACATTGTCGAAACCCATCACCGGTACGTTCGGGAGACTCTCCACGTGATCCATGCGCATACGCGGAAGATCGCCGAGGTCCATGGAAGCCGGCATCCGGAACTCCGGGAAATCGCCGACTGCTTCACGAGGGTCGTCGGAGAAATGGAACCGCACATGATGGCCGAGGAACAAATACTCTTTCCGTACATCGAGCACTTGAGCGCCGCGCGTCGCGAGCGTCGACGGATCCCGACCGCTCCGTTCGGTACGGTGCAGAACCCCATCCACATGATGGAGGCCCAGCACGAGACGGCCGGCGGACTGCTGGCGCGCATCCGTGTCGTCAGCAACGACTACCAGGTGCCGGAAGACGCCTGCACCACGTACCGCCTCACGTTCCGTGAATTGCGGGAATTCGAAGAGGACCTGCACCGGCACGTCCATCTCGAAAACAACATCCTGTTCCCGCGCGCCGTTGCGCTCGAGCAGGGAACAACCGGAATACTCTGATTCATCAACATAACCTAACAAGGAGTTCGTCATGAAGCACCTGATCGCATTCGCTGCGGCAGCCCTGATGGGCGTCGCGGTGTGGAGTTGCGGATCCAATTCGGCCGAAGAAATGCCGAAACAGCCCGTGAAAGCCGCCAACCCGTCCGGCCTGAGCGATTTTGAGATGGAACACGGCGTCGGCCCGATCAAGGCCCCGCTCACGCTTGCGCCGCTCAACAAGGACGTGGCCAAGAAAGGGGAGAAGATATTCGAGATGAAGTGTTACGCCTGCCACCGCGTGGATTCCAAACTGGTGGGTCCGCCCCTCGGCGACGTCACGAAACGGCGCAAGCCCGAGTATATTCTCAACATGATCCTCAATCCGGACGGCATGCTGCAGAAACATCCTGAAGCCAAGAAGATGCTGGCGCAGTACCTGACGCCGATGACGTTCCAGAACGTCACGAAGGACGATGCGCTGGCGATACTCGAGTATCTCCGTAAGGAGGGTGAAAAGAGCCAGAAACCGATCTGAACTCATCGAAAACCCGACCGCGCAGAGGAGGACATTACAATGAAAAAAGGTCAGTGGCTGATTCTGGCGGGTCTGCTGATAGCCTGCCAGGGTGAACACCCCAGGGATCCGGCGACCGGCAAAACCAGGGCCGGCGGCATGTCGGCCATCAAGGATGAGGTCTCGCAGAAGAACGTCGTGCAGATTGCCGCTGGATCCAGAGACCACACCACGCTGGTCGAGGCGCTCCAGGCGGCGGAACTGGTCGACGTCCTGGCTAATCCCGGACCGTTCACGGTGTTTGCGCCGACGAATGCGGCGTTCGAACAACTGCCGAAGGGAACCCTGGAGGGTCTGCTGAAGCCCGAGAAAAAGAGAGATCTGAGGAACATTCTCCAGTACCATGTGACGCTGAGCATGCTAAGCGCGGGATCCTTCAAAGACGGGCAGTCTTTGTGGATGGCCAACGGAGGCAATTCGACGTTCAGCGTGAAGGATGGAAAGGTCATGGTCAACGGCGCTCAGATTGTTGCGTCGATTCAGGGTTCCAATGGGATCGTTCACGTCATCGACGCCGTGATGTTGCCGCCGGAGAAAAAGTGATGCGGGAGGAAGCCCGGTTATGAATGCCTGTGAACAGCGACTGCGGCAAACGCGGCCGCCAATGGAAACAAACCGTAAACGAGGAGACCAACAATGTGGAACAGATCTAGTCTGATGAAGATTGGCTATGCCCTCGGCGCGCTGGCCGTAGGCGCCTTCCTGCTGACCGAATGCGGTCCCAAGAAAGACATGATGGGCGCGGGCGACGCGGCGGCCAGGGTGTACGTGGCTCCCGGAGAGTACGATGAGTTCTATGCCTTTCTGTCCGGCGGGTTCAGCGGCCAGGTGGCCGCGTACGGACTGCCCAGCGGGCGGTTACTGCGCGTGATTCCCGTGTTCTCGGTCAATCCGGAAAACGGCTGGGGCTATTCGGAGGAAACCAAGCCGATGCTGCAGACGTCCAACGGGTTTGTGCCCTGGGACGACAGCCACCATCCGGAGCTGTCGATGACCGACGGTACTCCGGACGGCCGCTGGCTGTTCATCAACGCCAACAACACACCGCGCATTGCGCGGATCGACCTCGGTACCTTCCGCACGGCGGAGATCATTGAGATCCCCAACAGCGGCGGCAGCCACGCGTCGCCCTTCACAACGCCCAATTCCGAGTACGTGGTTTCCGCGACGCGATTCAGCGTGCCGATCCCGGATGCCGATGTGCCCGTGGCGAGCTACAAGGAGAATTTCAAAGGTACGATCACATTCGTGAAAGTATCGCCGGAAGGCGCCATGGATATTGCCTTTCAAATCCTGACGCCCGGCTTCAACTGGGATCTGAGCCACGCCGGCAAAGGACCGTCCGACGGCTGGTTCTTCTTCTCCTGTTACAATACCGAACAGGCGCACACGCTGCTGGAAGTGAACGCCAGCCAGCACGATAAAGACTTCATCATGGCGGTGAACTGGAAGAAGGCGGAAGAGTACGTTAAGCAAGGCAAAGCCAAGGCTTGGACGAGCGAATATTACCACAATCGCTGGGACGAAAAGACCCATACCGCCGTGTCCGAAAAGAAGACCCAGGTAAACATGCTCGATCCTAAAGACTGTCCGGACCTCCTCTACCTGATGCCGTGTCCGAAGTCTCCTCACGGAGCGGACGTTGATCCGTCGGGTGAATACATCGTGGGGGGAGGAAAGCTGGCCACGGTGATCCCGGTGTTCTCGTTCTCCAGGATGCTCAAGGCGATCGAAGAGAAGAAATTCGACGGTGACGCGGGCGGCATTCCCGTGCTCCAGTACGACGCGGTGCTGGCGGGCGAGGTAAAGGAACCGGGTCTGGGTCCGCTTCACACGGAATTCGACGGGAAGGGCTTCGCCTACACGTCTCACTTTGTCTCTTCGGAGGTGGTCAAGTGGAAACTCGGAACGTGGGAGGTGGTCGACCGCATTCCGGCCTACTACTCGATCGGGCACCTGATGATTCCGGGCGGCGACAGCAAGAAACCGTGGGGTAAATACCTGCTGGCGATGAACAAGATCACAAAGGACCGGTATCTCCCGACGGGTCCGGAATTGAATCAGTCCGCGCAGCTCATCGACATCAGCGGTGAGAAGATGCGTCTGCTGCTGGATTTCCCGACCGTCGGCGAGCCGCACTACGCCCAGGCCCTGGCGGCTGACCTGGTCAAGCAGCGAGAGGTGAAGATCTTCGACATCATGAAGAACGAACACCCGTACGCCTCAAAGTCCGAAAAAGACGCCCGTGTGGAACGCAAGGGTAAAGTCGTACACGTGTACATGACGGCGAGCCGCTCGCACTTCAACCCGGACAATATCGAAGGTATCAAAGTCGGTGACGAGGTTTATGTGCACGTGACGAACCTGGAGCAGGACTGGGACATTCCGCACGGGTTCGCCATCAAAGGCACGGACAACGCGGAGTTGCTGGTCATGCCGGGCGAGACGTGCACGTATAAGTGGGTTCCTAAAAAAGCCGGCGTATATCCGTTCTATTGCACGGATTTCTGCTCGGCGCTTCATCAGGAAATGCAGGGATACGTTCGCGTCTCCGGTGCGAGTGCGAACGTGCCGCTCTCCTACGGGACCGGGAAATGACGGCTGATACGGAAAGGGGGGCGCAGGCCCCCCTTTTTTTTCGACAGGAAAGGACGCCTAGCATGCGGAAGAAATCGAGAAGAAGCCTGGCACTGGCTTCGTTGTTGCTGTTGGTGGTGTACGTGACGCCTCTGTGGTGGATCAGGCTGGATGCGCCCCAGTACCCGGAAGGGCTTGGACTCTATATCTGGGTCGACCGGATCACAGGCGAGAATCCGAACGATCTTCACACGATCAACGGTCTGAACCACTATATCGGGATGAAGACGATCACGCCGGAGTCCATTCCCGAACTCACGGTCATGCCTTACGTGGTCGGATTTCTCGTGGCGTCGGGACTAATGGTTGCCTGGTCCGGGAGGCGTCCGCTGGTGGCCGTGTGGCTGCTGGTGTTCCTTGGCGTGCTGCTAACGGGCCTCGTGGATTTTTACCTCTGGGAGTACGATTACGGACACAACCTGGACCCGATGGCTCCCATAAAAGTGCCCGGCATGACTTATCAACCGCCCCTGATCGGTACCAAGCAACTGCTGAACATGAAGACTACTTCGCTCCCGTATCTGGGTGGATTGGCGGCCGGCCTGTCATTCCTGACGGGCGTACTTGTGTTGATCCAGGAGTGGAGGACAGGCCGAAAAAAAGGACAAACGAATGAAGCGATTTCCAATGCTGAGATGGCTGCTAGCGGCCGTTAGCCTCCTGCTGGTTGGATGCAGGGACCGCCCGGAAGCGATCGACTACGGCATCGATGAATGCGCCCACTGCAAAATGCTGATCTCGGACAAGCAATTCGGCGCCGAGTTGATCACCGTGAAGGGGAGAATCTACAAGTTCGATTCCATCGAATGTCTGGCTGGCTATTACCGCACAGCCGTGCGCCCGGAAGACGTTCGTTCCCTGTGGACAATCGACTATGCCCATCCCGGTGAGTGGGTGGAGGCCGAACAGGCGCTCTTTCTGCACAGTCCCGATCTGCCGAGCCCGATGGGATTGTACCTCTCGGGCTTCGGAAACGTCAAGGACCTTGAAACGGTAAAAGAGAACCGAGGCGGACGCATTCTGAACTGGACAGAAGTGGTCCAGTTCGTCGGACATACATGGCGCAAAACGGACGATACGCACAGCAGAATGTAAGAGGAGTCCTACGGATGAAGAGGATGATGGAATGGCTGGTTTGGACGGTGTTCGTAGGGGCACCCGGGATGGTTTCGGCACACTGTGACACGATGGACGGTCCGGTGGTTAAGGCGGCCCAGAAAGCCCTGGAAACCGGCGACGTTAACCGTGTACTGATTTGGGTTCAAAAAGCGGACGAGCGTGCAATTCAGGAGGCGTTTGAACAGACGTTGAACGTCCGCAAACTGAGCGAAGCGGCCCGGGAACTGGCCGATCGCTATTTCTTCGAGACGGTCGTGCGGATCCACCGGGCCGGTGAAGGCGAGCCGTATACCGGACTAAAACCGGCCGGCACCGATGTCGGCGAGGCTGTCATAGCGGCCGATAAGGCCCTGATCAGCGGAAACGTGACTGCACTGAAAGACGAACTGTCCGAGTCTCTGGCGCACAAGATCGCGTCGCTGTTTGCCGAGGTGATCGAGAGCCGCGGGTTCTCCGCCTCCGATGTGGACGCAGGGCGTGAATATGTCCGGCGCTACGTGACGTTTATTCACTTCGTGGAGAAGGTCCACGAAGACATGCGGGCGCTTGAAGCCCATCATGGGGGTGGTGGTCGCCTCCACTGACGGAGCGGTCGTCCGTCTTCTTGGGGCGGAAGCATTGTGAGAGCAAGCCGGAGGTTCCTGGTGTTCTCAACGCAAACAGAGGCGGATCGTGGGAATTGCACTGGCACAGCACGGACGGATTCTGTATATTGGCCGCGATTCGGCCACGCAAACGGATCTATCTTCGACAGGAACCATTATGGACGCGGAAACCTTCGACCCCTCGCGCCGCCGCATCGGTATCTGGCTGTTGACGGGATATCTGATGGTGGTGGTGATGATCGTTCTGGGCGGGATCACGCGCCTGACACAGTCCGGTCTTTCGATCGTGGAGTGGGACCTTTTGATGGGAACGCTCCCTCCGTTGTCGCAGACGGAGTGGCAGGCGGCGTTTGAGAGGTACCAGCAGTTTCCCCAATTCAAGATTCTCAACGCCTCCATGTCCGTGGAGGAATTCGAATCCATATTCTGGTGGGAGTACATCCACCGGCTCTGGGGCCGCCTCCTGGGGATCGTGTTCATCGTGCCGTTCGTCTACTTTCTCGCAAAGAGGACCCTGCCGGGCCGGACTGCGGCGGGCTTGTTCTCCATATTCCTGCTCGGCGGCCTCCAAGGCGCGGTCGGGTGGTACATGGTGAAGAGCGGTCTGATCGATATCCCGCAGGTCAGCCACTACCGGCTCACGTTCCATCTGCTGCTGGCGCTCACGATCGGCGGATTGTTGCTCTGGCAGGCGATGACGTACCTGTGGCCGGGCGACAAGGATGAGGAACGCGAACGTTCCGGTCTTGTGCTGTTCTCGAAGTTGCTCGGTCTCCTCGTACTGCTGCAGATCGCCATCGGAGGTCTCGTGGCGGGCCTCAAAGCCGGCTACTTGTACAACACGTTTCCGAAAATGGGCGACGAGTGGTTCCCGGCCAGTCTCTGGCTCTACGACGATTGGTGGATGAATTTCCTCGAAAACGGAGTGATGGTGCAGTTCCTGCACAGGGTGACCGCCTATGTTCTGGTCATCGCGGCGTTTCTGTTCTGGCATCGCGTGCGCCGGAGCGCCGCCGGATCGGTACGCGTCCTGACGCATGCGCTGCCCGTCATCGTGTCCATCCAGCTCCTCGTCGGAGTTCTAACGCTTCTGCGGCAGGTGCCGGTCACGCTCGGCGTGCTGCACCAGACCGGAGCCATCGTCCTGTTCAGCGCCGTTGTGGCCCACCACTTCCTGCTGACCCGAAAGCCGAAACATGGAACCGCCGGATCGTAACGAAGCGGACGCCCGCGCGGGGTCGGACTTGTTCTGGACGCCCGTATGGTCTCAGCAGCACGGGGCTTACATCAGCCTGATCACCAGTTGGCTGGTGGGTGTCGTCGCGAGTGACGAGCGGTCGTGGTCGCAGGCGTTCATAATCACGTTCCTACTTGCCGCTTTTCAGTGGACGGAATTGCTACAGGAGGCCATGAAGAAGCGCTTCCGAATCGTTCCGCGCAAGAAATTGTGGCTCGTACTGTACGCGGCTGCGGCTCTCGGTACCGCTGTGTGGCTGTTCCGTGAGACGAAGAACTTCGCGCTTCTTTTCCCGTGTATCGTTGGGGTTGGTGCGATTTTTCTGCTTCTCAGCCTTCGGCGGCAGCATAAGGGTATTGTGGCGGAACTTCTGGCCTTTTCGGCACTGGCGTTTGGAGGCCTCCTGGCGTACAATCCGTTATCTCACCCCGGGCGAGATGTGGTTGAACTATGGATCCTCCTCTCGGCCTATTTTGGCGTCAGCGTATTCACCGTCAAGGTTAGATTTGAGAAAGTCGGCTTATGGCCGCTCGTCGGTTACCTGGCGGCCGCGGTGGCCACCGTGTCGATGACGGTCGATTGGCACAACGGTCTCCCGTTCCTCTTTGCTTTGATGGTTGCACGGTTGGTTCCGGCGCTGGCAGCCGGTGACTGGTATCGAAGCTTGAAGATCCGCACGATCGGTTTCATGGAACTCGGCTACTGCCTGGTGCTGGTCATGATTTTCGTCATGGGATTTTAGCGAGCGGCAGGTATATTGCGGAACCGACTCAACCACGTAGAGGAAGCCATGCACCACAAGGTGATCATCGAGCCGTTCAAGATCAAGATGGTCGAGCCCATCGAAATGCACACGGAGGAGGAGCGCGGGGAATTTCTTGAACGTGCCCACTACAATCCTTTTCTGCTCAAATCGCACGAGGTGATCATCGATCTCTTGACGGACAGCGGCACCTCGGCGATGAGTACCGGCCAGTGGTCGGCGATGATGAGCGGGGACGAATCCTACGCCGGAGCGGCCAGCTGGGAGCGGCTGGAACAGGTCATCAGGGACCTCACCGGGTATCCCCACATCCTGCCGACGCATCAGGGCCGGGCCGCCGAGCGCATTCTGTACGGCTATCTTGGAGGAAACGGCCGCGTGTTCTTCGCCAACACGCATTTCGACACCACACGCGCCAATATCGAATTCAGCGGAGCCACCGCCATCGATTGTCCCATCGAAGAAGCGCTGCATCCGTCCATGCAGCATCCTTTCAAGGGCAATATGGACGTGGACCGGTTGGAACGGCTGATCGGGGAACACGGTGCAACGAACGTCGCAGCGGTGATCCTCACGGTCACCAACAATACGGGCGGCGGCCAGCCCGTCAGCATGGAGAATTGCCGGGCGGTGAGCGAGATCTGCAAGAAGCACGGCATACTGTTCGTTCTCGATGCGTGCCGAATAGCAGAAAACGCCTATTTCATCCGTCACCGCGAGGAAGGTTACGAGGGAAAGACGTACCGTCAGATCGCCCAGGAAATGTTTGCCCTTGCGGACGGATGCGTGATGAGCGCCAAGAAAGACGGCCTCGTCAACATCGGAGGTTTCCTGGCCTTGCGTGACAACGACCTGGCCGATGCTTGTACCAATCTTCTGATCATCACCGAAGGATATACGACGTACGGCGGCCTGGCGGGCCGGGACATGGATGCCATAGCCGTGGGACTCGTGGAGGTGTTCGATCCGGACTATCTCAGGTACCGAATTCGCAGCACCACGTACCTGGGAGAGAAGATCCACGAGATCGGTGTGCCCATTATGCTTCCGGTAGGCGGCCACGCCGTGTACGTCGACGCAAGAGCGTTGTATCCGCATATTCCGGTGGAACAGTACCCCGGCCAGGCGCTGGTCTGCGAGCTGTATCTCGTCGGAGGGATTCGATGCGTAGAAGTGGGCTCGGTCATGTTCGGCAAGTACGACAGCGGGGGCCGGCTTGTACCCGCTGCGATGGAACTGGCCCGGCTGGCCATCCCGCGCCGCGTCTACACGCAGAGCCATGTGGACTACGTCGTGGAGGTGTTCCAGGAGATCATACGGGCCCGCGACCAGGCACGGGGCATGAGGATCATCTACGAGCCGAAATTCCTGCGCCATTTCACCGCCCATTTCGAACGAGTCTGATGCGGCCGCTTGGGTACATGTTCCTCTGGCTCACGGCGTTTTCCGTGCTGCGCGCGGAGGATCTTTTCGTGGGCGCCGGGGAGCGGTTCACGGGATTGCGTGAAGCGCTCGCTGCGGCAGAAGACGGCGACCGAATCGTGGTGCGGGCGGGTGTGTATCGGGAGGGCAACGTGGTCGTCAACAAGTCGGTGACCATTGAAGGGGACGGCTGGCCGGTACTGGATGGCCAGGATCGATACGAGATCCTGACCGTGACGGCGCCGCATGTGACGGTCCGCGGACTCGTTCTGCGCAATTGCGCCGTGAGTTACAAGGAGGAGCCGGCCGCCGTCAAGGTGAAGGAAGTTCACCACGTGACGGTCGACAACAATCGTTTTGAGGACAATTTCTTTGCAGTGTATCTTGCCAGATCCACGGACTGTCGTATTGCGGGCAATGAGATCACATCCCGCGGGGCCCGCGAGTCCAACACCGGCAACGGCGTGCACCTGTGGTACTGCCGCTCCGTCACGATCGAGAACAACCGCATTGCGGGCCATCGAGACGGGATATACTTTGAGTTCGTCAGACACGGCGTTGTGCGATCAAACGTGAGCGAGCGCAACCTGCGATACGGCCTGCATTTCATGTTCAGCGATAGCTGCGAGTACGAAAGGAATACGTTCCGCAGGAACAGCGCGGGAGTGGCGGTTATGTATTCCGGGCGGGTCACGATGACGGAGAATCTTTTTGAAGACAACTGGGGGCCGGCATCGTACGGGATTCTGCTCAAGGACATCCGGGACAGCGAGCTGACTCTTAACGTCTTTCATCGCAATACGATCGGGTTGTACTCGGAGGGAAGCACCCGGCTGCGTGTCCGGAGGAACCGTTTTTCCGACAACGGATGGGCCGTGAAGATCATGGCCAACTCGACGGACAACCGGTTCGACGAAAACGACTTCTCCGGCAACACGTTCGATGTCTCCACCAACAGCCGCCAGAGTTTCAATACGTTCCACGGCAATTATTGGAGCCGGTACTCCGGCTACGATCTCGACGAGGACGGAGTGGGCGACGTTCCCTTCCGGCCCGTGCGTCTGTTCTCGATCATGGTGGACCGATATCCGACGGCCCTGATCCTTTTGAGGAGTTTCTTCGTCGAACTGCTCGATCTGGCCGAGCGCGTGCTGCCGACGCTCACGCCGGAAACCCTGGTCGATCGAGGACCCAGCATGCAGAGGCATCGGTGATCGATCTGCGGAACATTCACAAGCGTTACGGCCGCCTGGCCGTTCTCACGGACGTTTCCACGACGTTTCGCAGGGGAAGGATCTCCGCCGTTGTAGGCCACAACGGTGCGGGAAAAACCACGCTGATCAAGATGATACTCGGCCTCGTGCGTCCGGACGGGGGCGAGATCCGCGTAGACGGCCGCTCGGTGGTGGGTGACTGCGAGTACCGCCGTGTGATCGGATACATGCCGCAGGCGGCACGGTTTCCGGAGAATCTGAACCTGCACGATATGCTGGACATGCTGAGGGATCTGCGGAAGGACGCCGTGGCCTCGGACTACGAACTTTTCGAAGCGCTGGCGCTGGAGAAGGAGGCGGAGAAACCGTTCAAGAACCTGTCGGGCGGGACGAGACAAAAGGCGGCTGCCCTCGCGGCCTTCCTTTTCCAGCCGGAAATCCTGATTCTCGACGAACCGACGGCCGGCCTCGATCCGGTCGCCAGCTGCGCCCTCAAGGACAAGATCCTGAAGGAAAAATCCAACGGAAGGACGATCGTCCTCACGTCGCACATTATGAGCGACCTGGAGGAACTCGCGGATGATGTGGTGCTGCTGGTCGAGGGCCGGGTGTTTTACGAGGGTGCGGTCGAAAAGCTTGTCCGGCAATCGAAGAGTGCGAGCCTGGAGCGCGCGATCGCCCACATGATGCAAGGCGTTGAAGTATGGACAGCACTGCAAAAATCCTGAAGTACCAACTGCGGGACATGGTCCGCAGCAAATGGGTGATCGGCTATGCGCTCTTCTTTCTACTGGCCACGTACCTGCTGTTCCAGTTCGGCGGACGTGACGTGCGCGTGCTGGCCAGCCTGATGAACGTTGTATTCATCGCCGTTCCGCTCGTCAGCCTGATCTTCGGTGCGTTGTATGTCTACCAGTCGCGGGAGTTCATCGAGCTGCTTCTCTGTCAACCCATTCGCCGCCACCGGATCTTTCTCGGCTTGTACCTGGGTCTGGCCGGCGCGCTGTGTCTTTGTTTTGTCGTGGGCGTGGGTCTTCCGTTCATCGTGTACGGCCTGCAGGGGGAAGGGGACCGCGGCCGATTCGGGACACTGGTGTTGTCCGGCATTCTGCTTACGCTGGTGTTCTCAGCGTTGGCGTGGTACATCGCGACTGCGCAGGAGGACAAGGCGAAGGGATTCGGCGCGGCGCTCCTGCTGTGGTTCTTTTTCTCCGTGGTGTACGACGGGCTCGTGCTGCTGGTCGTGTACAGCTTCGGCGACTATCCCATCGAGTACCCGATGATCGGCTTGAGTCTCCTCAATCCGATCGACCTTTCGCGCATTCTGCTGCTGCTGCGGTTGGACGCGTCGGCCCTGCTCGGTTACACCGGCGCGGTGTTCAACAAGTTCTTCGGTTCGACCGCCGGAACGACCACAACGTTGCTCGCTCTGGCCGCGTGGGCGGTCGTGCCCGTTCTAATGGGACTGCGCCGGTTTGCCCGAAAGGATTTCTAAAAGCCGCGAACGCGAAGGAGAGTTACCTAATATCTTCTGGAACGTGATGCTTCCGAGGCAGAATCGTGCTGGCTATTTATTGCCTTTCCGTCTTTATCCATCTGCTTTCCGCCGCGGCCTGGTTTGGGGGTCTGATGCTGCTGGTCGTAACGGGCGAAACAAACGCCGCACCACCCGGCTTTCGCGCGACGCTGCTTCGCACCCATCGTTTCTGGAGCTGGATGAGTTTGGTCCTTTTGATGGCCACGGGTACCTTCAATCTATCGGCCCGGGGTTTTTCCCTGGCCGATCTGTGGAATGGGCTCGTGTGGCAGGGTCCGTTTGGCGAGGTGCTGGCGGTCAAGCTCGGCGCGGTCATTCTCGTATTGGGTCTGAGTGCCGCTCGCGACCTGGTGAGGATCGATTCCGATCTTACCGAACGCCTCGCGGGAGTGGTGAATGTTGTGCTGTTGCTGCTTGGGCTGGCCATTTTCGCATGTGCCGTAATGCTCATCCGGGGGAGACCGTGGTGAGGGATTGGCCGCTCGCTTGAACGCAGTTCCGACCATGCTGCGACAAGCGCACCTCCTGGCTACAGCACGTACACGTGTTACGAATGCCACGAACACTCGAGAGGAATCCGTGGCAATCACGTCAAAGAGGCGATCACCCATTTTGAATATTGTGTCCGTTATCACCGAAGCGGCGACGAAGAAGGGACACGAAGGGGAGAGAGGGAAAAGAAGCGGCACAGAAGACGAGGAGGAAACGATGACGGATAACCTCGCAAGAGGGCGCGGATGCCCACGCTGACGCGCTTTTTCATCAAGGCCGGTCTGTTGTATTTCGTCCTTGCGCTGCTCACAGGGGCTGCAGTCCAGGCCGGGCCTTTTCTGGACTTGCCGGCAAATCTGATGGCCCTTCAACCGGTCTATTTTCATTTGTTCCTGGTCGGCTGGATCACGCAAATGATCATCGGTGTCTCCTTCTGGATGTTCCCTGTCCTATCGCACGAGGAGCCGCGCGGCAGTGAACGGGTCGGCTGGTTTGTGTTTCTCTTTCTCAACACGGGGCTCATTCTGCGGTCTGTCGCCGAGCCGATGAATGTGTGGGTTCCGGCGGAACCCTGGCGATGGCTCCTCACGGTTTCCGCTGTTCTGCAGTGGCTTTCCGGTGTGTTCTATGTCTCGTTGATCTGGGGGAGGGTCAAAGGAAAATAACATGCCCCCGTTGAGCTACTGGGCAGTGCGCGCATCGCTGATCTATCTTACCGCCGGCATGACGGCCGGGTCCTGGCTTTTGATCGGGAAGGCGCTGGGTGTTTCCGAAGCCTGGATATGGTTGCCGTTCCATATCGAGGCACTGCTGCTCGGCTTCGTATTGCAGCTGACGATGGGAGTGGCCTATTGGATTCTACCGAGACTCAAAACACCCGAGGATCGCGGCAATACCGTTGTTGCCGTGCTCGCCTTCGTTTTTCTTAACGCCGGGGTCCTGATCGGATCGCTGTGGCCGTTCATCCCGGATGGTGCGATGTGGCCTGCAGCCGGGCGGGGACTCGAGTTGATCGCCGTAGTCCTGTTCGTGACCCACGTGTGGCCGCGCATTTATCCGTATGGGAAATACTGAGCCTACGGTGAGACGGGATATCCTGCCGCCTTCATTCCCGAGAATCCATCGGTGACGTTGTAGATTCGCATGAAGCCCATCTCCCGCATGACGAGTGCGGCTTTCAGACTTCTATTACCGGACCGGCAATAGAGATAGTATGATTTCGTACGGTCCAGACTGTCTACTCGCTCCCTGAACGAAGACGACAGAAAATCGAGAAGCACTGCCCCGGCCACGTGTCCGGATTGATACTCGCTCTGGGTTCTGACGTCCAGCATCACACCCGGATTCGAATCCGTGATGGGTTTAACCTCCGTTGAACGAAGAGAAACGATGGTTGAATCCTGCCCCACGAGCAACGATCCGGCCACTGCGAGGAATATGAAACCGAGCCCGAGTACATCCAAGATCATTCCGTCTGTCCTCCTTCCCGAAATGTGATGCTCCAGATCCCGCGGAGATCGCCCATTACATGGCCGGAGGCGTTGTCGTTAGGGTAGAGCCGGCGGATGATCCGGTAATCGGATTCGGCGATGTCGCGGTCGGGCTGGCCGTGACATCGCAGACACAGGGGCATCGAGATCCGGATGGGAAGGAACACCCGCACGGTCCTTTCATCTCCTCGAACCACAACAGGCTGCAGCGCCCGGCCGCTGTCCATCGCTTGGCCGTAGTCCCGGATGACCGAAGCTTCCAGCTCGTCCGCCGAGTCCGCCGGATTGCGAACTCGTAAGGTCGCACGTTTGATGACGGCCTGTTGCTCCCTCGCAAGCGAATCCAGTAACGGATGCGAGCGGATGCTGCAATATCGCACCGCGTACGCCACACCGCTGTCCTGGATCGTCTGGTTCAGTTGACCCACGAGCGTCGAAAATGTCGTGACGGCGATGGCCCGGCCGCGCTCGATGTACAAGCGTTTCTCCTCAACGCTGAGATCGGGTTTTCCGCATCCCAGGATGCCCAGAAAGATCACCACTGCGAATCGAATCCTCGCGACGTCCCTCCCGTTGGGAATCGATGCCTGACCGGGCTCGTGGATTTCGCCCGTTGGCGGCCGATATTCACACTTCCTGCCGAATCTGCTCATCGAAAACGAATTTTCTGAGGATATCTTCCATGAGGCACCACTGCGTGAAAGCAGACTGTAAGAGATTGAGACCGACAAACGCCGTAAACAGCAGCCAGTAGGGACTGACAAAATAGCCCAGGGCAAGACTGGCGAGGACGAACGTCCCCGCGATGGCGCGTATGGTTCTTTCGATCATGGTGCATCTCCTGCTTAGAGTTGTTTTTCTACGTGTAACTGAAATGCCCGAATGGGGTTCTTGGGATCGAGTTCGGAGGACCGTTTACGAATGGCCTCCATGAGTTCATCGGCCTTTCCGGCTTCGGTGAACGCAAAGATCAAGTGGGAATAGACGGGGACATGCCGATCGGCAAACCAATTGGAATTTTCCGGCGGATCGGCGTTTTGTCTGTAACCCTGTATTTCCGTTTCGCTGAAAACGGGCACGCGATGCTCCCGGAAGAGCGTGCGGAGTTCATCGGCATACTCGTGGATACTCATCACGGCTATGAGCTTCATGAAGGCCTCCCTTCGGCTTCTGCGTTTTCCTTCGTCATTTCGCTCAACGTACGATCTCCGGCCGGCGCAGGTTCGTGCCGGCGGCGTTCAGTCATGTAGTAGATCAGCGGCACAATAACGAGCGTCAGAGCGGTAGAGGCAATGGCGCCGCCGATCAGCGAGATGGCCAGTCCCTGGAATATCGGGTCGAACAGGATAACGAACGCTCCGATCACCACCGCGCCGGATGTGAGAAGGATGGGTTTAGTCCGCACCGCACCGGCTTCCACGATGGCCTGCCGGAGCGGAATGTTCTCGGCCAGGCGCAGCTCGATGAAATCGATAAGCAAAACGCTGTTCCTTACCATGATGCCCGCCAGTGCGATCATGCCGATCATCGAAGTCGCCGTGAAGAACGCGCCGACGATCCAGTGCCCGGCCAGTATGCCGATCAGCGACAGGGGAATGGCCACCATCATCACGATGGGTACCTTGAAGGACTGGAACCATCCGATGATCAATAGATAGATGATCACGATGACGGCGGCAAAGGCGGCCCCCAGATCACGGAAGACCTCGTACGTGATGTGCCATTCGCCGTCCCATTTCATGGTGAACTCTTCCTCGAGGAAAGGCTGTTTGGTGAACAGCTGGGACACGCGGTAGCCCTCCGGAAGCTGCAGGTTCTCGATTCTCTCCTTCATGTCGAGGATCGCGTAAACCGGACTTTCGAGTTCCCCGGCTACGTCACCCGTCACGTATACCACGCGCTGTTGATTCTTTCGGTATATGTTCTTGTCCTGGATTTGTTCTGTGACTCTCACCAGCGCGGAGAGCGGCACCGTCTGGCCGGCGGTGGAAACGACGCGCAGATCCTTGAGGTCTTCTACGGTCGAACGTTCGCGTTCCGAGAGCTGGATACGGATCGGCACCAGTTCCAGTTCCGCCGGCATGGATACCGTGGACACATTCATCCCGGAGAGCGCCATCGTCAGGACTTGCGTGATCTGCTGAGAGGCCACGCCGGCCAACATGGCCTTCTCCTTGTCCACCTCGAATCGAAATTCCTTTTGGTCGTCCTCCACGTACCAATCTACATCGGTTACGCCTTCCGTCGCCTCAAAGATGTCGCGCACCTGCCGGGCAACGGCCCGCTGCTGGTCATAGCGGGGGCCGTAGATCTCGGCGACCAGCGTCGAGAGCACCGGCGGTCCGGGCGGCACCTCGGCAATCTTGACGTTGGCGTTGTACAGACGGGCGATCCGATGTACCTCGGGGCGGATGCGCTTGGCGATGTCGTGGCTCTGGTCGTCCCTTTCATGCTTGGGCAGCAGGTTCAACTGGATGTCGGCCACGTTGGAGCCGCGGCGAAGGTCGTAATGGCGCACGAGGCCGTTGAAATTGATCGGGGCTGCGGTTCCGACGTACATCTGATAGTTGACGACTTCCGGCTGCGTGCGCAGATAGGAAGCGATCGCCTTGGTGACGGCGGCCGTTCGTTCGAGCGTGCCGCCCTCGGGCATATCGACGATGATCTGCATTTCGTTCTTGTTATCAAACGGCAGCATCTTCACGGCCACCAGCTTGAAATAAAGCAGCAGCATCGAAGCGAGCAGCAAGCCGCTGACCCCGCCGATGAACATCCACCTCCGCCGGGCATCGGACAGCATCGGTTGAATCGTCGCCGCATACAGCCTGTAGAGGGTCGTTCGTTCGAGGGCATACTCCCGATGATGATTACCGTTTTCCTCGTGCTGCAAAAGGCGATAGGCCACAAACGGCGTGATGATCAGGGCCACCAGCAGGGAGAACAGCATCGCGAGCGAGGCGCCGATGGGCATAGGACTCATGTAAGGGCCCATCAGACCGGAGACAAAGGCCATGGGCAGCACGGAGGCGATGACGGTGAAAGTCGCCAGAATGGTCGGATTGCCGACTTCGTCGATCGAAGCGATCGCAGCCTGCAGGAACGGCAGTCGGCGCATCTTGAAATGACGGTGCATGTTCTCGACGACGATGATGGCATCGTCGACGACAAGACCGGTGACGAAGACGAGCGCGAAGAGCGTTATCCGGTTCAAAGTGTACCCAAACAGGTAATAGACGAACAGCGTCATGGCAAAGGTGACCGGAACCGTCAGGAAGATGACCACACCGCTTCTCCAGCCCATTGAAACCGCCACGAGCACTGTGACGGCGATGATGGCGACCGAAAGGTGTTTGAGCAGTTCCGAGACTTTTTCGGATGCCGTCTCGCCGTAGTTGCGGGTCACGGTCACTTGCATGTCGGACGGGATGAGGCGGCCTTTCAGGGCGTCCGTTTTTTCGAGCGTCTGCGAGGCGATCCGCATGGCATCGGCGCCTTTGCGCTTGGAGACCGACAGCGTCACGGCCGGATATTCGAGTTCGTCTAACGATCCTGCCTGCGCCGCACCGAGACCGAATCCGACGTACGACGAGGGTTCCTCCGGCCCATCGCTGATCGCGGCCACGTTGCGCAGGTAGACGGCCGAACCGTTGTAAATTCCCACCACGAGTCGGCCCACGTCTTCCGCCGACTGAAGAAAATTGCCCGTTTCCACCAGGTATTCGCGGTCACCGGAGTAGAACCGCCCGCTCGCGGTTTGCGTATTGGCGGCTTGAATTTGCTGGGCGACGACCAGCGGATCGAGCCGGTAGACGGCCAGTTTCTCCTTATCCAGCACAACCCGGATCTGTCTGGCCCGTCCGCCGATGATGCGAACGTCGGACACGTCTTGGATTTTCTTTAGTTCGGAGGCCAGTTCCGTTCCGACGCGGCGCAGCGTGTGATCGTCGTGCACCGCGCTCCACAGGGTCAATGCCGCGACCGGTACGTCGTCGATCGATTTGGTCTTGACGAAAGGCGGCATCAGGCCGGGCGGCATTCGGTCCATGTTCTTCATGATTTCGTTATACAGTCTGAACAGGCCGCGCTCGACGTCTTCACCGACATAGTACCGCACGATCACGATGGCCTGGCCGGGCATAGAGGTCGAATACACGTACTCGACACCGGGGATGTTGGAAAGGATCTTCTCCAGAGGCTGAACGACCTTGGTTTCCATGTCCTGTGCACCGGCGCCCGGATACTGCAAAAAGATATCGGCGATCGGAACGACGATCTGCGGTTCTTCCTCCCGCGGGGTGAGGTAGGTGGAGTACACGCCGATGGCCAGGAAGGCCGCCACCAGCAGCGGCGTCAGCTTGGAGTCGATGAACGCTTGCGCGATCTTGCCCGAGAGTCCGGTCTTCATGGCTTGACCTCGATCGGCATGCCGTCCTTGAGCGCGCCTTCCGCGGACGCGATGAAACGATCTCCCGCAGCGAGCCCGGACAGGATTTCAACCTGGGTGCCAAACCGGCGTCCGGTGCGGACCCAACGTAGATGTGCCTGGTTGTTGTGCGACAGGGTAAACAGTCCCTCGAGTTGTCCACGCTTGACAAGGAGTTGCTCGGGGACGGCCACGACCTGACGAGAACCTTTCTCAAGGACCACACGGGCAAACATACCGGACCTCACCCGATCCCGCTCATCCGTGCTGAGGCGGTCCAGGAGAACATGGACTTCGAATTGGCGGCTCCCCGCCTGTCCGGACGGATTAATCCGGTCCACGGTTCCACCGGTTTTCGTACCGGCCGCATCTATCGAGACGTCGACGTTATCGCCGCGGCTGAACAGGCGGATCTCGGTTTCCGGGACATGGATCACGACTTTGAGCGTGGTGAGGTCTTCGATGACGAGCAGCGGTATGCCCGGTGCGGCGGTGTTCCCAATCTCCGTCATCTTCTGTACGACAAAGCCTGAAACGGGCGACAGAATGTCCGAATAACTGAGGGCGTCGTCGATCTCTTTTTCCATCTCCCGCACGGCCTCGACTCGCGCCAGAGCCATCCGGTACGCAGATTCGATGTCGTCCATTTCTTTCTGCGTGGCACTCTTGAGGGCATACAATTCCTTGATACGACGATAGTTGGTCTCGACGTTCTTCAGGGCCGCCTCGGCCTCGATGACACCGGCCTTGACCTGGGCCTTCTTGGCATCGAGATCGTCGCTCTTGATCTTCAGCAGCTCTTGACCCTGACGTACGCGATCACCTTCCCGTGCGCGCAGGGCGATCACCTGACCCATGATCTTTGTGCTGAGGGTTACGCGTTTGTCCCCTTCCACGTTGCCGGAGAACACATAGGTCTGCGGCACGTCCATGGGCGTTGCCGTTTGAACGACGGCGCGTACGGGTTCGGACGATATGCCGGCGGAATCAGGACCGGTCCCGCAGGCCGACAGCATGAGCACCGCGGCCGCTGGCAAAGCGGCAAACGGGAGTGTGCCTGTGAAGTGCATACGTGAAATCTCCTCCTGGTGAAAGGGTCTTATGGTTGATACGATTTTTCGGTGAGCAGCTCGAGGGTGAACAGGTTCGCACGATAGGCGAACAGGGCCTGAAGGTGGTCCAGTCGTGCTCGGGCCATGGCAGCCTCCGACGCAAGAAGGTCTGTCATACTTTCCAGTCCCTTGGCATAACGATCGGAGAGGACGCGGTAGTTTTCCTCGGCCTGGACCACGGCTTGCGCGGAAAGCTCGGCCATTCTCGCGTTGGTCTCGAGCGAGCGATACGCCGAGCGGATCTCCGTTTCGTTTTTCAGGGCAGCTTTTTCGAGCCCGGCCTGTGCCTGTTTTACTCCGGCCCTTGCTTTCTCCATTTCGCCAATCTGGTCAAACCCGGGAAAGAGGTCCCACTCGAGCGCCGCTCCGATCATCCAGTTCTTGCCTCCCTGGCCGAACGGATTGCCGTCGTTCCACTCGTATGCCGCGAACGCGTTGAGTGAGGGAAGGAGGCGAAACTGATTCATGCGCAGGCGGTTCTTTTCGGCGTCGACCTGTCCCCTGAGCGCCTGCATGTCGGATCGGTGCAGATTAACGGCTTCGACGGAGACGGTGGGGAACTGCTCCGGTTCGGCTGAAAGCGTGTCGGTGGGAATAAGTTCGTCATCTTCTTCCAAGCCAAGCAGAAAGCGCAGCCGGTCGGAGGCGTTCCGAATTTCGTTCTCGGTCTCCAGTTTCTTGTTTTCCACCTCGAGGGAACGAACTTCGGCAAAGAGCAGGTCCGACTTGTGAATGAGGCCCTGAGCAAAGTACCGGCGCGCCTGGTCGCGAGTGGCATGGGCGGCCTCAAGGGCCTTTTCAATGACCGAGAGGCTCTGGCGGGCCAGGACCAGCCGGTAGTAACTCACCTTGACCTCAAAGGCAACATAATGCCGTGTCCGTTCCGCTTTACGCTTCATTGCCTCGACGCCGTTGGACGCAGCACCGCGACCCCACCAGCCGTCGGCGTTGATCAGAGGCTGACGAATCTCGATTTTGGTGGAGAAATTCGTAAAGGCGTTGGGATCGTTGAGCACGGCGGGATTGAAGTCCGCCTGGGAGACTATTTCCTGCTTCAGTTTCAGACCGAAAACGTTCAGCGGGTCGTTTGTGCGTACATAGTTCTCGGAAATGGACAGCTGGGGGAGGAACAGGGAAAGCGTCTTGTGGTAATCCCCCCTGGTGCGGTCAACCTCCGACTCGGCGATTCGAATATCGTGGTTGGAAGCCTCCGCCAGGTTCAGCGCTTCGTCCAGGGACAAGCTGCGGCCCGAACCCGCTTTTAAGGCCGCTGCAGGTACTGTTAAGAGAAATGATAAAACCAGTGAACACAGCCGCACAATGCTACCTCATAGGTCGTTATATGACTATGCAGTAATATAACAGTGTGTAACCAAAAAGCAAGCTCGTTTATTCCATAGACAAACAAAGGTGTCCACCGGGCCGCTCCATCGGAATCGCTCAGCGCGCGGGAGCAGGAGGTCCTCAGGAAATTGTGTGCGGGGAATAGCTGCAAGATGATCGCCGAAAGTCTTTTCGTGGATATCAACACGGTCAAATTCCACATCCGAAATATCTATCGAAAACTGGAAGTTCACTCCAAAGGAGAAGCAATTTCCAAAGCGTTTCGTGAGGGACTGAGTTAACCGACCAGAGCGTTGCGACGAAATCCACGAACGGAAGAGCCATCGAAGACGGAGTCCCGCGGCCCCCAGGGCTTTTTCGGCGACCACCGGGCTCTGGCGGGTCACAACGAGCCGGTAGTAACTCAACATGACCTCAGAAGCAACACAATGCCGCGTCGATTCCGCTTTGTATTTCACGGTCTGGGTCGCCCTTGCGTTGGCCCGTCAACCCCACCAGCCGTCAATGTTGATGAGCGGCTAACGGATTTCCACTCGTGTGGAGAAATTCGTATTAGTATCGGGATCCCAGAGGTGCTAGTGAGGTCCGTGTATCCCTCGTAAGATCCCATCTTAGGTTTGCTTTTCCAGGGGTAATTGCCGTACCTTAAGTCATTCTCGGCAAGAAGGGATCACTCCAATGCTCAGCCTTTCGGATTTGTGGGTCCAGCTTGCGTACTTCGGTCTGACCAGTCCGCTTGTCTTCCACGCCCGAACGTACCTTAGACGTCTGGAGGATCGTCTTTGCCGCCAGGCCAATGCCGAATTGCGCAAACTCTCGCGACTGGTCGACCAGGGTCCAAGCTCCGTCATCGTTACCGATCGAGACGCGAACATCGAATACGTCAACCGCCGCTTTTCTTTTTTGACCGGCTATGCAGCGGACGAAGTCATCGGCAGGAACCCGCGTTTGCTGAAATCCGGCCGGACGCCCGGGAGTGCCTATGAAGGGATGTGGAGACAGCTGACTGCCGGGCTGGATTGGCAGGGGGTTCTGTGCAACCGGACAAGATCAGGTGAACTGATCTATCTCGATTCGCATATCATGCCGATCCTGGATGAGCAGGGGACTGTGACTCACTACGCCGCCATTCAGTACGACGTTACTCAGAAACTGCAGGCAGAGATGAAGGCCCTCGAAACCGAACGGCGCCTCAACGATATCGTTGAACACAGTACGAACTTGTTCTACGTTCATACGAGCGACCATTGCCTCACCTATGTGAGTCCACAGACCAGGGATATTCTACATTGCGAGCCCGAAGAAGCGCTGAGAAACTGGAAAGACTTCCTGACGGACAACCCCTCCAATCTTCGTGGTATTGAACTGTCCCAGAAAGCCATTGATACGGGAGAACGTCAACCCCCTTATGAGCTTGAGCTCAGGACCAAATCCGGAACAACCGTATGGGTCGAAGTCCGGGAATCTCCTATTCTGGAGAATGGCAAGACCGCAGCTATTGTCGGTTCGCTGACAGACATTAGTGCGCGGAAAGCGGCCGAGGAGGCACTGCGGCTCTCTGAACGAAAGTACCGCGAGCTGTTCGAGGAATCCCGAGACGCTGTCTTCATGAGTACTCCCTCGGGGAGGTTCCTCGATATCAATCGGGCAGGCGTCGGCCTGCTGGGATATGCGAACAAGGAGGAGGTCCTTGCACTCGATATTGGTGCCCACCTGTACGCCGACGGGGAGGAACGCCATAGACTGCTTGGAATGTTGGATACGCAGGATTTCGTCCGAGATTTCAAATCGACGCTGCGACGGAAGGACGGTAGATTGATACGAGTTCTTGAAACGACGACCGCCGTGCGAAACGCTGCCGGAACGGTGGAGTGCTACCGCGGAATTCTGCGTGACATTACTGACCAGGAACGACTGGAGGAGGAACTTCGTCAATCGCAGAAGATGGAAGCGGTTGGGCGCCTGGCCGGAGGGATAGCGCATGACTTCAATAACCTTCTGACAGCCATTCTTGGATACGGCCGGCTGCTCGAAAAAGATATCCACGACCCTTACCAGTCAGAGCACGTCCAGGAGGTCATCAAAGCTGCAGAAGGTGCGGCGTCCCTGACACGTCAATTGCTGGCCTTCAGCCGGAAGCAGATTATGGCCATGGAGATCCTCGATCTCAACGAAGTCGTACTGGGGATGTATAAGATGCTGCGAAGGCTGATCGGTGAGGATATCAAGCTGGACCAAGAGCTTTCAACCGAACCCACGTGGGTCGAAGCGGATCGGGGACAGATTGAACAGGTCATCCTGAACCTCGTGATCAACGCACAGGACGCCGTATCCACGGGAGGCCGGATCCTTGTGCAGACCAGACTGGAGTCACAACCGCCAGAGGGGGTGAAGCCGTCTTCTACCAACGGATCCTGGGTGGTATTGTCGGTGCAGGACACCGGCGTAGGAATGGATGCGGAAACACTGTCCCATATCTTCGAGCCGTTCTTCACAACGAAGAAAGAGGGAAAGGGGACGGGTCTGGGACTTTCGACCGTGTACGGAGTCATCAAACAGAGCGGAGGTGAGATCCGGGTGACCAGCACTCCCAACGCGGGAACAACATTCGATATTTTCCTGCCTGGCGTACGACCTGCGGCTGAAACCAGAGGAAACAAAACCGTTGACTTGCCGAGCAGTCATCAGAAGGCAACCGTACTTGTTGTGGAGGATGACTCGACTGTCCGGAACCTGGTTCAGACCGTCCTCCTGGCGGCGGGCCACCGCGTTCTGGTTGCTCGTGGACCCCAGGAAGCCATGGAGATGGTTCACGAACGGACTGAAGGAATCGATCTTCTGCTGACGGACGTCGTTATGCCGACGATGGATGGTCTCTCGATGGCCAGAACTATCCAGCATGCGTCTCCAACGGTCAAGGTGTTGTTCATGTCCGGATATGCCAACCACGGGATCGTTCATGAAGGGCAGCTGGAACACAATTTGGAGTTCATTCAAAAACCCTTCACGCCGGGTGAATTGGTTTTGCGAATCCAGCAGGTCCTAGGCTCGTAGCTCAGGCCTCGGCCATCGCTGCGGGCGGCGTCTCGTGGAGGACCAGATCGGGGGTCTTCTGGAGGGTATAGTTCAATTCCCAATCGCTCTTGAAGAGGAGCACAGGCCTTCCCTGGTCGTCGAATGCGGCTTTGACATCCAGCGCCGGCTTGATGTCATTGCCTACCCAGCGGGTCTTGGTATACGGCAGTCGTTCCAGTTCCACCTTCTCGTTGTACTCGCTCTCCATCCGCCAGGAGAAAACCTGCAGTTGCAGTTCCCCGACCGCTGCCAACAACGGGCTCAGACTTCCGTCCGGTTCCTTGAATATCTGGATGACGCCTTCCTCGCCCAGCTGATCAACACCCTTGCGGAAACTCTTGGAGTACGAGTTGGTGGCAGGCCGCACCTTCACGAAAATCTCCGGAGCAAATCGCGGGAATTTTGGAATCGCGAAATCCGGTCCGTCCGACAACACGTCTCCGATCCGAAAGAGCCCGGGGTTGATGAGACCGATCACGTCTCCGGGGTACGCTTCGTCGATGATCGTGCGTTCCCGTCCGAACACCTCGAACGGATAATTCAACTTGACCTCTCTTCCGCTCGCCGAATGCCGGACTGTCATGCCGCGCTGGAACCGTCCGGACACGATGCGGACAAAGGATATCCGGTCGCGGTGGGCCTTGTTCATATTGGCCTGCACCTTGTACACGAAACAGGAGAATTTGTCGTACGACGGCTCGATCTTGCCTGCGGAAGTGTGTACGGCCTGCGGCGGCGGCGCCAGTTCCAGCACGTGCTGCAGGAAATTCTCGACGCCGAAGTTCGTCAGGGCGCTCCCGAAGAAAACCGGCGTGACCTTCTCTGCGATGAAAGACTCCCGGTCAAACGAAGGAAGTCCTTCGTCGATCAGGTGCAGATCGTCCACAAGCCGGCGATGGGCGGAATCACCGAGAAGACTTTTCAGATGGGCATCGTACACATCTGCCATCTTGACGGGAGCGCGGTACTTGCCGCCGACCGTACGCTCGAAGAGGTGGAACCGCCTCTCCGAACGCTCGTATATTCCGCGGAAATCCGGCCCGTCTCCAACCGGCCACGTCATGGGAACGGCCGTGATCCCCAGCACCTTCTCGACATTGTCCAGCAGATCGAACGGACTGAGTGCAGGGCGGTCGAGCTTGTTGATGAACGTAACGATGGGGATGCCGCGGTCACGGCATACTCTGAAGAGCTTGACGGTCTGCGGTTCAACGCCTTTTGCGGCATCGAGAAGCATGATGGCACTGTCCACTGCCATGAGCGTGCGATAGGTGTCCTCGCTGAAATCCTGATGACCCGGCGTGTCCAGAATATTCAACAGCAGATCGCCGTACGCTACGCGCATCGCGCTCGACGACACCGAGATGCCGCGGGTTTGTTCGATCTCCATCCAATCGGACGTGGTACTGTTACGCGTCCCGCCGGTGACGTTGCCCGCACGCTGGATGGCCCCGGAGTAGAGCAACAACTTCTCGGTGAGCGTCGTTTTTCCGGCGTCGGGATGGGATATGATCGCCAGCGTGCGGCGCCGCGCTATTTCGGAATTCAGATCAGCCATGCAGTCCTTTCAAGCCGCGGCGAATATAGGGGATTCGCCCGTATTTGTCACGGTTTTTTTCGGCCATCTTGAATGGTTGGCATCCTTCGATTAGAATGTGTATCCTGAACGCGTTTCACCCAAACAAGGAGGAATCCATGCGAGCGCTTGTTGCCTTTGCCCTGACTTGCCTGGTGGCGATGCCGGCGGTCCGGGCCCAACGGCTGATCCTTCCCCAGACCAGCCCGAAGGCATCCGTCATGCAAACCGTCGGACTGACGGAGATCACCGTAACCTACAACCGCCCCGGTGTAAAAAGCCGCACGATCTGGGGCGACCTGGTGCCCTACGACGAGGTCTGGCGCGTCGGTGCCAATGAGAATACCACCATCTCGTTCAGTACGCCCGTTCGCATCGGCGGTAAGGAATTGACCGCGGGCACGTACGGTCTTCACATGATTCCCGGCAAAGAGGAGTGGACGGTGATTTTCAGTACGAACTTCACCTCCTGGGGAAGTTATTTCTACGATGAAAAAGAGGATGCGCTGCGCATCAAGGTGAAAGCCGAAGCAGGGGAGTTCACGGAGCGGATGGCGTTCCTCATAGCCAACCTGAAGGACGACGCGGCGGATGTAGTGCTGGCCTGGGAAAAACTCCGCGTCTCGTTTACGGTGCAGGTCGACGTCAAAGCCACGGTGGTGGCAAGTATCCGCAAGCAACTACGCTCGGTCGAAGGATTCATGCCGGAGGCTTTGAGAAACGCCGCCCTCTACTGCCTGCGCAACGAAGTGAGTCTCGACGAGGGGCTGTCCTGGATCGATCGAGCGATCGCCGCCCAACCCACAACCGGCAACCTGCTGGTAAAGGCCCAGATCCTTGAGAAGCAGGGTGATGGCACGGCCGTGGCGGTCATGGTCCAGACTGCGGTCGACGCGGCCTCCTCGGAAGCCGATTTCAATGACCTGGGATACTATTATCTGAACGCCAAGAAGAACAAGGAAGCAATCGAGACGTTCAAGCGTAACGCCAGGTCGTATCCCAAGTCATGGAACGCGCACGACAGCCTGGCCGAAGCGTATGAGAAGACGGGAGACCAAAAACTGGCGCTGGAACATTACAAGAAGGCACTCGAACTGGTCAATGTTGACAATCAGAAACGCCGGATCGAGAACTCGATCAAGAAGCTAAGCGAGTCCAGGTAACAATTCTCATTTAGCCGCGTTCCGGCCGGCGGCGAGAAGGTTTACGAACAGGCGAAAGGCCCCGGGCACCCCGGCCGGCAACTGGCGGAAGAATGCGAGGCCGGTGTATATATAGACACCCCGGCCGTAACGGGCGAACAACAGCGAGCCACCGGAAGGTTTTTCTCCGGAGTCTGCCATCCATAAGGGCATCTCATAGGACGAGTCGGGAGCGTCGGCGAAATACAGCCCGCGCTCCTGTATCCAACCGGCGAAATCCGACGCATCCAGCCGGTTCGGCCCGCTCAGCACGGGGTGGTCCGTTCCTGCAAACGTTACCGGCGCATTCTCTTCAGCGACCCGAACGTTTGAGACACGGAAGGGAAAAGGCCCGAGATTCGCCATCGAAGCGATTTCCCACCCGACATTGTATTGCACGATCAGTGTGCCTCCGTCGTGTACGTATGATAGCAACTGCGGCTGGAGCGCCCGCAGGCCGGGTCTCGCGTTGTAGGCGCGGATGCCGGTTACGATCGCATCGTACGTTCCCAGGTCGCCTTTGAGGTCGTCGTCGGAGAGGAGCGTGACGTGATACCCGAGCTGACGCAGATACTCAGGCACGCGGTCGCCGGAACCCATGACATAACCGATGCTGGCCGCTGTCCTCGCGGTTTCAATCCGAACGAGCCGCACACGGGTCTTGGAAAAATAGGTCTGAGTGGGGATGTGATCGTGGGAAACGGTCACGACAGCCAGCGCCGGTTCGGCGATGCCGCCTGCAAGGCGAACGTCCAGCAATGAGGTCGAGGCGCCCTCAGGCGGTGTAACCGTGCATTCGATCTGCTGCTCTGCTCCTTTTCCCGCCAGGTCGTATTCGATGGCCACGGGTTCGATTTTCCATCCGCCGGAGGCTTCGGACACGATCTGTCCCTTCCGCGCAGCGCTTTGAGAACGAACAACCAGCCGGATTCTTTTGCCGCTGCCGTCTCCGAAGACACAGGTGGGACTCTCGGCTTCGATCGTGACCGGCGGACCGACGACCAGCGGTCGATACGACTCGCCTCGTATGCGATCGGTCCATCGATACCGGACCGGAACGGAGCGCTGGAACTCCATGCCGTCCACTTCAAACCGGAAAACAGCGGACAGCGGTGACTCGTTCTCCGGCTGCCCGATGAGGAACGTGTCCGCAACGGTGTACGTGCCTCCGTTATTCTCACTGGCCAGCCAGTACGGTTGAGAATAGGGGAAGTCGACCGGAATGGCCAGCGAGGTATCGACCCGGTTCCAAACACCTTCCTTCAGCGAGGACGGGACCGTGGATCCGGCTATCGTTGCTCGCCCGCTCATGTTCCACTGTACTTTCCTCAAGAGGATGGCATAGGACGAACGGCACACGACGCCCGCTGAGACTCGCAGCTGCTGTCCGGGAGAAACATACGACTCCTCCGAAATCGCTTCCATCCAGAGGCCCAGGCAGTCCGAGATCAGATCTTCGAGTTCCTTTCTTTTGACATCGATCCAGGGATTCGGCGCCAGGGTGGACAATTCCTTGTGCGTCTTGACCAGTGCGGACACGATGCGCGAGGGATTCTCAGGATCGAACGCCTCCCTGGCCCGCGTCAGTAATTTCTCTATGCGCTCTCCCCCCGCCATACGCCTCCACGAGACGTCAATACCGGAGAAAGGATCCGACGAAGCCTTGTCACCTGCGATCTCCTGGAAATACTCGTACGTCGTGCTCCGCAGAGGCGTGGCTCCAAAACCCTGGCTCTTGTGCATGGTTCGGCTCCGTGAGGAAATCTCTGTATAGGACATGCCCAGG
>JBBIJR010000023.1:0-14950 GCA_037445875.1 Bacteroidota bacterium
TTGTGACCCCCATTGGTCTCGATGGAATGCGTTCGAAGGTTGGTGGATTTGGAAACCATGGTCCGGCGTATGCCATCATAGATGGTCTTCTCTGCCCGACTTCGTACTTTCCCATGAGTTTCCTTTTTTCTCTGAATTTTGCGTTCACCATCATCTCCGCGCTGCTTATCTGGTTCTTCTTTGTGAACAAGAGCATGGCGTCTTCAGTCATTCTCTTGTTGTTAACTCATCTGGCCGCCGCTGTCTATTCCTTCAGCTTCATGCAAGAATCGATAAATATGTTGTTTGGGGTTGTGCTCTATCTCTTGCTGTCACGATTGACCAATCGGTCCACACATAGCTCATGGTTGTTTCTGTCCTACTGCCTTGTCACCGTCTTGGCATCAACTTTCAGAATGACGCACGTGATCTGGTTGTGGGGCCTCCTCCCCCTGTTCGAGTCCAATCGCCAAAGGCTCTGGTTCGCTCTTGTGTGTTTGTTTTTTTCGGTCATGTTTGCTCTATACCTTGCGTATTTGCTTGCTCCATACCCGGAGGGATTCCTTGCTGGTCTTTTGCAGAGAGCTACCGAGAACGCTGTCCCAGCGGTTTTTCTGGATCTTTGGAGTCATTTCGTATCTAATTCCTATCATTTCTTGATTTCTTTCGTGAGCATAGAGTACTACTTCTTTAAGATCGCTTACATCGGGGCATTCGCAGTGGCGATCTACAGCTGGCGTAGCACCGGATCTCGTATAGCGCTCTCTGTGGCCATCATCTTCTTTCTATCGTTCGGACTCATGCTCCTGCTGAATAGAGCCACATCGTGGAAAGAACACCGCTATCTTCTTTCGCTGTACCCATCGCTCATGATGATCGTGGTCATCCAGAACAGCAGATTGCGGTACGCGCTTCTGGTCTGCCAGCTGTTTCTCCTGCCGTTTACCATGAGGCGAGTGTCGCAGAACCTAGACAGGTATCATAAATCGTACACGACGTATGTGGCTGAAGACCGTCAGAAGTTTGATTTTCTGCGCGACAGTCTCTCGGACGCATCATCGTCGATGGTCTTGTTGCCCGACCGTTTCCTTGTTCACGGTAATATGGATGTGCCGCTACTGCCTTTTGTGACGGCCTCCGGTCACGAGGTCCTGTATCAAGTTAGCGTCACTGCCCGAGCTCCGCAGGTGGATTATGCTCTGGTGGATACGGCAGAGCACGCGGGTGTACGTGTGGCCCAAAAGGGGCGATACGCCTTGCATCTCCTTTCAAAGCCGGAATAATAGGAAGCTCTATGAACATGCGTTCGGTGAAGTCATGGATAGGGAGAGACCGGGGTGGATAACTGCGCTTCGAAGAAGAAAATTCTCTTTTTCACGCACTTCTCAATGCGATCAAAGGTAGGAGGAGCAGAAGTCAAGAGTTATCTTCTTGCAGATGCTTTTCAGAGAAGAGGATGGAGTGCGGTTTATGTTGCTCGGGACAGTCCCGGCCGAGCCTGCCTCATAGAGGACCTGGGGAGGATCCAGATTTACCGAATACCTCGCCGTCTCCATCTCCGGTACTTCTACGATGTGCTGTTCTGGCAAATACTGAGAGCAGAATCACCAACGATCCTTTACCTTCGCAACGACAGCCCGTACAACATCATGTCCTGGTTATACAGTCGCATGTACGGCCGTGCATACATACACGCCAACACGAGCGATTTCTATGTGGATCCACGCAGGTTTTTCCACGCATCGCTTGCACAACGGAAAAGAAACCTGATCAAGCGTTGGTTGCTGCTACTGGAGAATCTGTTGTCGGACATCCTGTTGAATTTTTGCATCCGCCGCAGTGATCTGACAATTGTGGAAACCGAATTCCAACTCAGAATGTTCCAAGAACATTTCAATGCTTCACCATTGCTCTTGCGAGGTTCGCATCCTTTGCCACCCATCAATGTCAAGGACTCATCCAAACTACCATTGGTACTGTGGATCGCCAACATGGTCCCTCTGAAGCGTCCGGAGTTGTTCGTCCAATTGGCCCGGGCCTGTCAGGATGTACCGGCATCGTTCATTCTGGTCGCAGGTAAGGCCAGGCCGGAATATCGATCGGAGATCCGGCGGTCCGTGGAGGGGCTTGCCAACCTGACCTGGCTGGATGAGATCAGCCTGGAGGAGAGCAATGAGCTTTTCGCAAGAGCGGCCCTTTATATCAACACCAGCGAGTACGAGAGCATACCCAATACCTTTATTCAGGCCTGGATGCGTTTCACACCTACGGTGAGCCTGAACGTCGATCCGGACGGCGTCATCGGGCGGTTCGGGCTCGGTCGTGTATCCGGGGACATGGCCCGCCTGATCGCCGACGTCAGGGAACTTCTCTCCAATCCGGAGGAACGGCGCCTGATGGGTGAACGAGCAAGGAAACATGCCGCGGAGCACCACGATCTCGACGTTGCCGCCGACCGGCTGGAAGCCTTGTTCGTCGATCTGCTCGCACAAAAAGGTATTCATGTTGCCAATGGGTGATCTCGTTTACCCGGTCCTCACCGGTCTGTCCTGGGTGTATGTAGCGGCCTTACTCCTCGGCATCCTGTTCAAGCCAAAGCCCGCGTTTCTTGTACTCCTCGCTACGAAGTTTACCGTCGATCTGCTGTGGGACTTCCAGCTGCTTCCCGGTCTGAATCCACTGAAGGCCGTCGGTGCCGTCCTCGCTGTGGGCATCCTGCGTCTGCTCTGGATAGGACGGGGACGAATACGCCGACATCCGCTGGGATGGCTGCTCGTGCTCGTGCTGGTCTGGAACGTCTTGTCCGCTCTGTGGGGCGTTGCCAACAGCCATTTCTTATTCTTTCCTCTGGCCGCGTCGCCGATCGGCTGGATGCACGCGGCCGACTGGTTTCTTCGCGTCGTCATTCAGCTGGGTATCGTCTTGGTTGGGCCCTGGTTGCTCGAGACGGATCGAGACCATGCCCTTGCCGCCGGTGCTGTCCTCGTCAGCACCGCTGTTCCGACATGGATCGGATGTTACCAGTTGCTGAGCGGTTTTGCTCTTCACGTTGCCGACGGTCCCTACTCGGTGGGCCTCTTCACGCGCCTGGACGGCGGCTACCACGATCCGGGAGTGCTGGCCATCGTGATGTTCACCGGCGTGGTCATGTCCGTTTTTCTTCATCAGAGGAGCAACGGACCCATCCTGAGACGGATAATCGCGGTATACGGCATCTTGTGTGCGGTCAATCTGTATGGCACGTTTTCCAGAACGTTCTGGCTGACCACGGCCGCATTCGTGGTTCTGTTCTATGTGCTCGACAGGAAACCGAAGCGCGCCCTCACAGCGGTGGCCGCGTTACTGGCTCTAGCTCTCTTGGTACCGTCCATCGCGAAGAGATTTGAAAAGGAAATCACGTTCCTGCGCTCCCCGACGCAATGGTCCTCCGATGAACGCGCGATGGGGAAACTGGGCACCGGCAGAATATGGTTGTGGAACGACGCTCGAAGACATTTTGGTGAACTGGACGTTGTTTCCAAGATCGCCGGGTCCGGCGGATCCTACGGATCGCACAATCAATACATTTCCTGGCTCCTCCGGAACGGGATCGTGGGGCTCGTGCTGTACGGGTTCCTCCTCGCCCGCCTGTTCCACGCCGCATGGAAAGGCCGTGGGCGGTCTGTGGCCGGCGACCGTTCGACGCCCAATGTCTTGTTGGCGCTGGCGCTTTGTGTTTGTTGCGTCGCCAACCTGTTTCTGCAGCCCTGGGATAACATGACTTTTTCTCTCGTCTGGTGGCTGTTTGTTGCATTCCTGGTCGAGCGCAGCTCGCCCGTTCAGCCGGACAAGGAACGGGCGAAAACAAGGGTACTCCTCATCACCAATATACCGAGCCCGTACCGAATTCCCCTGTTCAATCGCTTGTCGGATAGGCTCGCTGAGTCAGGTATTTCTCTGAGCGTGCTTTTTCTGGCGCGGCAATACGCGAGACGCCGGTGGTCCGTGGAGGAAAAAGAGTTCAGGTTCGAATATTCGTATCTCGATGGGCCGCGGCTGACGTACGGCGAGGCGTTTCTTTCGCTCGCACCGGCCATTCCGTTTCGGCTCCTGAAGGCCCGCCCGGAGGCGATTGTGGCGGCAGGCTTTTCCTTTTCCACGTTGTGGGTCCGGCTGTACTGCGCCGTGTCGGGAGTTCCCTACGTATTGTGGTCCGGGGAGACTTCTGCAGAAGCGGCAGGGCGACGGGCAGTGGCCGTTCGCACGGCGGTGAGGCGCTGGATGGCCGGCGGGGCATCGTCCTTCGTTGCCTATGGAAGTGAGGCCCACCGGTACTTGTCGTCTCTCTCAGCGGATCCGGACCGGATTTTCATCGGCCAAAATACGGTCGATACGAAGTACTGGCAAGACACTGCCGAACAACTTCGATCCGGCCGGCGGCAATTGCCCGACGGTGGAACACCGAAGCCGTTCAATCTTCTGTTTGTCGGGTATCTGGAGGAACGGAAAGGGGTGCACCTGATGCTCCGGGCCGCCTCGTTGGTCCATCGTGATCGGCCGGATCTGGACTTCGATTTGCACATTGTTGGTTCCGGTCCGCAGGAGAGCGGGCTTCGGGCTCTTTCCAGCGAGCTGGGCATCGGAGCGATCACCCGGTTCTGGGGCTACCGTCAAAAGCAGGAGCTGCCTCCCTTCTATGCAATAAGCGATTGGCTGATCTTTCCGTCCATTACGGAACTCTATGGGCTGGTTCCGCTTGAAGCCATGGCCTCAGGTGTTCCGGTCATCTGCTCACGGCGCGCCGGGTGTGCCCATGACCTCATCGAGGACGGGGTCAACGGTCTTCTTGTGGATCCGACGGACGTGTCTGCGCTCGCCCAGACCATCCAGCGTTGTTTGCCCGATCCCGCTCTCAGATCCGGCATGGCCGTCGCCGCGATGGAAACCGTCGAGAAGAGATTCACGATCGAACGAAGCGCCGCCGGTTTCGCGGCCGCCATTCAGAGGGCCCTGGCTGAAAGAATTCTTTGAGTTTGAGGCGGTAATGCGCTATATTCGCCTGTTTTTTGAAAAACTATGCCGGTAGTGGTGCGAAATAACGCCAGGATCTGGGTGCTCCCGCTGGTCGTTCTCCTCGGGATCCTCCTTTCGATCATGGCGACGCAGTCGGTTCTGACGCCTCTGGTCGTAGTCATTCTGCTTCTATCGACCGCGTTCCTCTTCAAGAACTGGAAGAACGCCTTTTTCGTTCTGTTTCTGACAAGGCCGGTTATTGACACCGCATACAACTACAATATTCTGTTTGGCTTCTCGCCTCTGCACTTCATTGGCGTCGCCTTTCCACTCCTTACGTTGTCGTACTTTCTGCAGGCGAAACACTCGGCCCCGCTGAAGGCGAGGAGACCGATGATCCTGTTTCTCCTGTCCAACGTCCTCTCGGCTTTGGCCACGATGGTGAGCAACCCGTCCGAGCCGTCTTTCATCTACGGTCTCATGATTTTTTTTCAGAGCGCCAATTTCGTCTCGGCCTATTTGCTTCTTCCCTTTCTCGTCGAAAGCGAAAAAGAGCTGAATCGGTTTGTCGTCATGCTGATGATCGCCGGCCTTTTTCCGCTGCTGACGGGGCTTGCCCAGAGCTTCGGCGTCCTTCCGGGTCTGAAGACCATTCGCACGACCGGGGAACTGGTCCGGATCTCCGGATGGTACTACGACAGTTCGAACATGCGTTTCTACATGTTTCAAACGATCGTTTCGTCTCTCCTCGTCATCAGTTTCAATCGCAGCCGAATGTCCCGCACCGCTCATGCCCTTCTCCTCGGCGTAATGGCCGGATCGTTTTACGTGCTGTACAGGACCTACTCGAAGTCTGCGCTGGCCATCATGGTCGTCGGTATGTTCATGTATTTTCTCCTCCGGCGCCAGTTTGTTCTGGCCCTGTCCGGGCTCGTGGCGTGCGTTATCGCCTATGCGGCGGTCGACACCATCCGGCGGGACGTCGATTCCCTGCTATGGAAAGAAATCTGGTATGCCCAACTCGAAGATAAAGAGCAGTTCTATACTCCGTCGCTGCTTTCAGGACGCGTCGGTGTCTGGGAGCAGCAGTTGGAGGCCTTCAAGGCATCGGACATTATCTCCAAAGCCGTGGGTATCAGTTATTTCTTTGGCAGGCATGCGCACAACGATTTCATGCGGGTCCTGATCTCTACGGGCTTCATCGGTCTGTCTCTTTTTGTATTCGCGTACGGAGCACTGGTTTCCTACTTGATCGCCGGATACATGCGCTATAGGGACGCGCTTTCCATCATGGCTCTGATAGTGTTCGCGGCCTTGCTGATCGACAGCTTTGGACTGACCATGACGTTGGTAACCAGTTATTGCTGGTTCAGTTTCGGCATCATGAGCCTGAGCATCAATCGTACATGGCAGAAGGTGGAAAAACCGGACAGCGCAGACAGAGGAACCCATGCTGCTTAAGTGGACCAAGAATTTTTTGCTTCTTATTTTCGGATTTTGTTTCGCCCTCGGGCTTGTGGAATGGGGACTTCGTCTTGCCGGCGTACGGCCCGCGACGTACTTGAGAAAATTCTCCCGGTACCACTCCACCCTGGGATGGGAGAAGGTGCCGGGCGCGGAGGGACATTTCCGCCGGGGTGACGTGCTGGTTCACGAAAAGATCAACTCCCTGGGACTCCGCGGACCGGAGTACGCACACGAAAAGCCGGAGGGTACTTTCCGAATCCTGGTGCTGGGCGACTCCTTCACGGAGGGTTACGATGTGGAACTGGACGACTTGTTTACGACTATCCTGGAGCGCTCGCTGCGCAAGCGATGGCCAAAGATCGAAGTGATCAACGGAGGGACCGGAGGTTATAGTACCGATCAGATGTACTTGTTTTTAAGAGTGGAGGGCTACAAATACCATCCCGATCTGGTGGTTATGATGACCTATCCCACGAACGATGTCTACTACAATATCAAGAACCGCTATGGAAATTACTATAAGCCGCTGTTCGAACTGGCGGACAGCACCCTGATGCTCACGAACACGCCCTTGCCGATGCCCCCGCTTCGGGAAGGAATCAAGGATGTCTTCCGAGAATTCGCACTGTATCAGTTCATCCTGACCGACGTATTACCTCGAAATCCGTGGCTGGGTGATTTTTTGGAACGTACCGGTTGGATATCGCCCGCGACCCTCGAGCTCGCAAGCGGCCAGCGATCCGCTCCATCGTCTTTCCGCATATACGAACGTTCGCAGGACCCGGAGACCGAGCGGGCCTGGGCGATCACAACCGCGCTGCTTTCGGCAACGCAGGTCTTGTGCGACTCGCTGGGTTCTCGATTCGTTGTCTTCTCCATTCCGGATCAATTCCAGCTGTATGATGCCGCGTGGTCGTCCACGCAGGAACGATACGGCGTTGACGAGCGTATGTGGGACCGAACGAAACCGGAACGCATGCTGTCTCAATATTGCACCGATCACCGGATCTCGTTCATTAACCTGTTGGATACGCTTAAGGCAGACGGCACTCCGAGCAACCTGTACGCCGGGGTCCACTGGAATGCCGACGGCAACCGGCTGACGGCCCGCGTTCTCGAGCATTGGGTCAACGCTAATTACCCCGGGAGACGTTGAGCTCTATGCGCGTCGGTGTTTGTGCGTTGGGATCGGTATCAGGCGATACGGGGGGTCGTACGTACCTGGTGAACTTTGCTCGGGTCGCCGGCACGGCCCACCGTAATCATCAGTTCGTGTTCTTCATGAGCGATGGCCAGGAGCACGGCCTCCAGCTCGATTTCCCCAACATCCTACCGGTGACCGTTCCCCATTCCCACCGGCATGTCTTTCTAAGAGTCATGGGTGAACATCTCATCCTGCCGAGCCTCATGCGCAGGTACGGAATCGATGCGATGTATTATCCCAACAACTTCTCTTCCTTTTCGTGTCCGGTACCGTACGTCCTGGCCATTCGCAGCATGTTATACTATCACCATCCGAGAACTATCGGCCGATTCCGACGGCTGTACAGAACAGCCATGACCCCACACTCCGCACGCGGTGCGCATTCCATTATTTCACCTTCGCACGATATTAAAGCGGATGTCTGCAGGTTCACCGGTGTAGCTCCCGAAAAGATCCACGTAATCAACCACGGAGTCGATTCCGCTCTTTTTTCCACACGGTACCCGCCGGAGGAATACGAAAGGACCCTCACCCGACTGCGCATCGTACCTCCCTTCATACTGTATACGTCGGCTCTGTGGAGATACAAGAATCATGACAAGCTTATTCTGGCGTTCAAGCGTCTGGTGGACGACCGGTCCATTCCCCACCAACTGGTGCTGGTCGGAAAAGGGGTCAATTCCGAGCGCTCCTACGAACGGAGTCTTCGCGACCTGATCGTTCGTCTCGGTCTTGAGCACCGTGTCGTCATGGCGGGTTATCTCGATCATCACGAGTTGAAGTATCTCTATCAGCGATGCGATGTGTTTGCCTTTCCTTCCTCCTATGAGAGCTTCGGCAACCCGTTGTTTGAAGCCATGGCGGCGGGCGTACCTATTGTGTCATCCAATGTACACTCGTTTCCCGAAATGGCGGGAGACGCCGCTTTGTTCGTGAATCCGCTCGACACACAGGCGCTGTCGGACGGATTGTACCGCTGCATCACGGACGAGGCTCTTCGCGCCGAACTCGTTGCCGCCGGCCGAAAGAGGGTCGCCCAGTTTTCCTGGGACAACTGCGTTCGGGAAACCCTTGCCGTGCTCGAGGAGGCCGCAAAATCCACGAAACGCGGATCGCGATGAAGTTATCAATTATCATTCCTGTGTTCAACGAGGTACAAACGGTCCGGCACCTGGTGGCGACCGTGCGGAATGTCAATGTACAGGTGGGCTCCGATGCCGTCGGCAAGGAGATCATCGTCGTCGATGATGGTTCGACGGATGGTACGCGTGAAATCCTCCAGAGCGATGTCGAGCCGATCGTCCACAAGGTCGTTTACCACGAGATCAACAAGGGAAAAGGCGCGGCCATTCGGAGCGGTATTCAACACGTCACCGGTGACGTCGTGATCGTTCAAGACGCCGATCTGGAGTACGACCCGGCCGAATACGGCAAGCTCCTGCACCCGATTGCCGAGAACAAGGCCGACGTCGTTTACGGCTCACGATTTGCCGGCAATGACGCTCACCGCGTACTCTATTTCTGGCACTATATGGGAAACAGGTTCCTGACCACGCTCTCCAACATGTTCTCCAACCTGAATCTCACCGACATGGAGACGTGCTACAAAGTCTTTCGCAGGGAGATCGTGCAGGGCTTGCACCTGGAGCAGAATCGTTTTGGGTTCGAACCGGAGATCACCGCGAAGATCGCACGGATCAAGGGCATACGTGTTTACGAGGTTGGGATTTCCTATCACGGGCGGACATACGACGAAGGAAAGAAGATCAACTGGAAGGACGGATTCTCGGCTGTTTGGTGTATCATCAAGTATAATCTGTTCGGCTAGGCGAATCATGACCGCAAAGACGTTGCTACAATTCGTGGCATGGGAGATCATCAACCCCTTTTCGTTGTCGGTGGGCCTGCGAAAACGGATCCGGATTGGAAAGGACGTCTGCGGCGTTAATATAGGGTGCGGCCTCGACAACCCACCCGGTTGGCTCGGGCTTGATGGGGGCGTATTCGTGATCTTGAGACGCCTTCCGGTGCCCATGGTTCGTGGTATCTTTCGATTTCTGAACACATCCAAGAACATGGATGTTAGCGCCTATTTGCGACGACTCAAGGCCATAGACATAGTCCACTATGATTTTCGAAAGGGTATGCCCTTCGAGGCCGATTCCGTGCCCAACATCTATTCTTCGCATTTCTTTGAGCACCTGCCCGGGGGCGAAGCGCTTCGTCTGATGAAAGAATGCTGGCGGGTGATGATTCCGGCAGGACTGATTCGAATCTGTGTGCCGGACCTTGACGAGGAAGTCCTGAAAATCAGGGAGGCGGTTCGAGCCTATGAGGCGGGAGATGCCGGGCCGATTCAACGCTTCGTGACCGATTCCCGATCTGGTTTTCTGAGCAACTATAGTAACCATCGCCAGATGTACAATTTCATCGAACTCAAGAAACTGCTCGAGGAGGCTGGCTTTGTGGACATCACCCAATGGGGGTTTCGTCAAGGGCGTATGAAGGATGTGGCCCTGCTGGACACACGGGGAGGGCTCCACGTCGAAGCCAGGAAGCCGTCCGACCGATGATTACATCATGATTGCTGGCTGAACAATTATTTATTTCATTCAAGGAGAGTACATGGGTCTATTAAGTAAAATCGGGATTTTCGGACAACTCCTTCAGTTTCTGTGGGTCAGGAAGCTCTGGTGGATGATCCCCATGGTTGTTGTTCTGGTCCTTTTTGGACTGCTGCTGGTGTTCGCCCAGGGCTCGGGTCTGGCGCCCTTCATTTACACGTTGTTTTAGGTCCAATGGTTAAGACGACTCAGTCGTTTTTCGACTCCGTCGCCCATAGCTGGGACGCAAATTATGTTCCGCGTTCCTTGTTCGCGCAGCGCATGCACATCCTTGATCGGTTGATCGGGAACGGCGAGATGAAGGACCAAACAGCGTTGGACATCGGGTGCGGAACCGGCATGGCCAGCCTGTTGGTGGCGCGCCGAGGCGCATGCGTGCACGGCATCGACATCTCGGAGCGCATGGTGGAGCGCGCACGGGCCGCGGCCGCGGCGGAAGGACTCCCCGGCTTGTTCGAAGTCAGCGACGCCTCCTGCCTTCGCGCCTCCGACGCGTCATTCGACCTGGTAACCTGCGTCAGCGTCCTGGAGTGGGTCGACAACGACGCCGATGTGATCCGTCAGATCATCCGTGTGTTGAAGCCGGGTGGACGGTGCATCGTATCGGTACCCAATCGCTCCTCTCTTCTCCGACGCTGCGAGATGGCCGTCTTTCGAGTCAGATCCATGCTGGAGCGCTTCGTCTCACTATCGCCTGGGTACCTTATGCTGCAAAAACGCCAGTACACCCTCTCAGAACTCCTTGAGAGGTTCACACCGATGCGTCTGCAAAACGTCGTATTTTACGCCGGTCCGTTTGAACGAAACTCGTATGTGCAGGCAGCCATGCACCATCGGTTACTCGGAATGATGTTGTTCGCCAGTTTGACCAAACCATGAAGGAGTCCCCATTGGTAATCAAAGAACCTATCCTGTCCGTCCTGCGGGCCCCGGGATCCCTTGGCTCCCTGCGTTTTGATGGCCAGTTGCTTCTCGGAGAGGATGGCACGTTCCCGATCGAGGACGGCATTGTCTGTCTGCTGAAACCCGAAGATCGCCAGGCCGACCTGGGCGATCTTCGTTTCTATGACCAGCATCCCTTTGGGGAACGGGACTGGAAGAACGAGTCGGACATTAGAATGGGCGTAGAACCCGAGCTTCAAGCCCTCCTGACGCAACTGTCCAAGGACACCATGATTGTGGACGTTGGCAGTGGTCCCGGCCGGATCAGCAATTACCTGAGCGTCGACGGTTTTGAGCATGTCGTCAGTGTCGACTACAGCCGCGCTTCGCTCATGCAGGTTCGGCGTAACAGCAACAACACCTGCATCTGGGGTAACAACCTGTGTTTGCCGTTTGCCGACAGCTCATTCAACTTGGTGATATCTTCGGGTGTTATTCACCACACGCCGGATCCGTACAGGGCGCTCAGCGAATGCGTTCGCATCCTTCGTCCGGGCGGCTTTCTCTATCTTCGTGTCTATAATCTCATCAGTTTGTACGGCCTGCTCTATTACTCCTATGGATCGATCATGCGCGCACTGGAGTCTTCACCAAGGATGAAAGGACTCGCTGACTTGATCGGTTTTGACCTGTACAAGACCATCCGTCGCCTGGTGTTTCGACTGCCTTCAAGAGAAGATCGCATACTTAGATCCAAGTTCGCCAACTTGTTCACAAAAAGGATGGTCCACTTCTTTACGGCGCGTTCCTTGAACAGCCGTCTGCGTCAACACGGGTTGAATGTGCTAAACTACCGCAAGCGAGGAATGACCCATCGCATGCTTTGCTATGTTTGCAGAAAACAGTTTTGAGGTCGTTGGCCGCTGGCCGGGCATGATGGTCCACAGTTACGCCGAAGACGGACTGCTCTGTTCCTCCCGAAATACTGTGTATAGAATACGGGATTTATGTCGGCCAGTCCCCGAACCTTTGTGCGCGATACCCGGCCATTGGTCCACATCCGTCCGGATGCTGGATCGCTATTTCAAGCGCTCCATCCTTCAGGTTCACAGACGCAGGGTGGGCGACTATCTAATCGCGACGGGCAATGATTGGTGGCGCGTGGACGGACGTCGGGCCATCGGCATCCGAAAATTCTCGATGACCAGGCCGATGAACCGGGGTATTTGCGAATCGACAGAGGGAACCGTCTATGTGGCGGAGTACATGTCCAACACCGATCGGGCGCCTGTTCACGTGTTCAAGAGCAAGGACCTTGAGAACTTTGAAATTGCCTGGACGTTTCCACCGAACTGCATAAGGCATGTCCATGCCCTTGTTCCGGATCCCTTCAAACCTCGACGAATATGGATACTCACGGGAGACCTGGATTTTGAGTGCCACTTTTTCTATACGGACGACGACTTCGTATCAGTCCAATCGTTTCTCAGTGCCGGACAATTGAGTCGAGCGACCGACATGGTATTCCGGAACGATGCGATCTACTGGGGAATGGACTCTCCAGATGAGACCTCCTGGATTGTCAAGGTACGATATACGGACCCCTCTCATCCCGAAAAGATCTGCGAACTTCCCGGGCCCCCATACTATTTTGGCATGGACGCCTCATCGAGGATCCTTCTGGGCACTACCGTGGAACCCGGACGGGCGGTCAAAGACCGCTTCGCCCGCGTGTACCAAATAGACGAAACCGACAAGTGCAGCGAGATTTTGCGACTGCGGAAAGATTGGAGTCCGCAGTTCGGTATCTTGTACTTCCCTAAAGGAGTTCTTCCGGCGGGCTTCGTGGTATATTCACAACGTGCCCTTGTTCCCTATGAAGGATTCATGACGATCCTCCGCAGACGAGAGGACTGGACTTGATCCGGTGCAAGGATGCGGCGAACCCGCGAACACCTTCTCTTTCTTGTTATTTCAAATTTCGTTAAGTTCAGGAAACAATGACCTATGCTCCAAGTCCTACAGAATCTCAAATCCGGTGAATTGACTGTCGAAGACGTACCGCCCCCTGCACTTCGTCCGGGCGGTATTCTCGTGCAAACGCTGTTCTCCCTCATCAGTGCAGGAACAGAACGAATGACCGTAGAGACGGCGAGGAAGTCTCTGCTTGGAAAGGCACAGAGCCGACCGGATCTGGTCAAGAAAGTACTCGATCTGGCGAGGCGCGACGGTTTGCTGAACACGATTCAAATGGTCAAGAACAAGCTGGAAGCTTCCCTTCCGATGGGATACAGTTCCTCCGGCATTGTGCTGGCCGTCGCCGACGACGTGACGGAGTTTGCCGTCGGTGATCGGGTCGCCTGTGCCGGGCAGGGATATGCCTCTCACGCCGAGGTCGTCTTCGTTCCAAGAAACCTGGCCGCAAAGGTCCCCGCCAGCGTGTCGCTCGAGGACGCCGCCTACTCGACCCTGGGGGCCATCGCGATGCAGGGGGTTCGGCAGGCACAGGCCGCCGTGGGCGACAACGTCGCGGTCATCGGTTTGGGTTTGCTCGGTCTGCTGACCGTACAGATACTCAAAGCAGGCGGGTGCACCGTGATCGGCGTCGACGTGTCGGAAGAGGCATGTAAACGCGCTTCGGGGTGCGGCGCCGACGTTGTCTTCAAACCCGACGACGGGTACGGGCCGCTTCTCGAACAATACACCGGTGGCCGCGGCGCGGACCACGTCATCGTCACCGCCGCTTCGAAGTCAAACGATCCCATCGTTCTGGCCGGCGAGATCCTCCGCGACAAAGGTACGCTCGTCATAGTAGGAGCCGTCCCGGCCGACATTCCGCGAAGCCCCTTCTACGAAAAGGAAATCGACGTGAGGTTTTCTCGCTCCTATGGGCCGGGCCGTTACGATCCGATCTACGAGGAACTCGGCATCGACTATCCGCTTGGCTATGTCCGCTGGACGGAAAACCGCAATATGCTGTCATTCGTGGAACTCGTTGCGAGCGGAAGGATCACGCTCAAGGACATCACGACCCATCGCATCCCGGTCGAGGATGCACTGAAAGCGTACGACCTGATCACGAACAAGACCCGGGAGCGGTATGTCGGCGTTTTGCTGACGTACGAAGACGCCCCCAAACGCCGGGCCACGGGACTCACCGTCAAACTCGAAGCGCCCGAGGGACAGCCGCTCGGCGCCGTGCCCATTGGTTTCATCGGCGCGGGTAATTTTGCCCAGAATTACCTGCTCCCTGTGCTGAAAAAGGACAAGCGTGTCCATCTGGCCGTGGTGGCGACGTCAAGAGGACTGACCGCCAAGAACGTGGGGAAAAAATTTCGTTTTGCCTCGGCCGTTTCCGACGCTCAGGAGGTGGTCGCCAATCCGGACATCCCGTGCGTGTTCATCGCCACGCGTCACAACCTGCACGCTCCCCTGGTGGCGGACTGCCTGCGAGCCGGGAAAGACGTCTTCGTCGAAAAGCCGCTGGCTCTCAATCAGTCCCAACTGAAAGAACTGGTCCGAACGTACAACGAACGGCCGGGAAAAGTGATGGTCGGCTTCAACCGCCGATTTGCTCCCTCCGTCCAGGCAGTCAAGAAGTTCTTCGCGCGAAAGATCCAGCCCAGTGTGGTCACCTACCGGATCAACGCCGGATTCATTCCAAAGGAACACTGGACCCAGGACCCGGCTGAGGGCGGAGGCAGGATCATCGGAGAAGTGTGCCACTTTGTGGACCTCATGACCTACCTGCTGAATTCTGTCCCGATCAAAGTGTACGCAGACGTCATCAGCTCTACGCGCG
>JBBIJR010000023.1:14961-45232 GCA_037445875.1 Bacteroidota bacterium
ATCGTCAACAAGGACAACGTGAGTATCGTGCTCAAGTTCCGGGACGGTTCGATTGGAACGATCATCTACGCGGCATCCGGAGACGGGAGTTTTCCCAAAGAGCGTATCGAGATGTTCTGCGAGAATTCCGTTGCGGTGATCGATGATTTCCGGAAGACGACCCTGACACGCGCCGGCAAGACCAAGAGCTTCGGAGGTTCGCGCCAGGATAAGGGCCACCGGGCCGAGCTGGATGCATTCATTGAGTCCGTAAGCCTCGGCCAGGCCAGCCCGCTCCCCTTCCAGGATGCGGTCAATGCAACGATCGTCACCTTCAGGATCCTGGATTCGCTTCGGCCACGTCCGGGGTGCGCAGCCACGCCCCGTTCAGGTCCGCCTCGACGACCGCCAGGAGGTACTCGACGAGATCGGACGAATCTACACTCACTCCGTACTCAATAAATCGTGACAGGGGCGGACGATGCAGTCGATCGCAACGGGCCGATGAGCGAAACCTTCGGTGTGTGGAGCGGGACCCTCGCAGGCGCGGTGTCAACCGCTGCCCCCTGAAAGGACTCGTAACTTGGTCGACGTATCCGCCTCTTTCGGGCGCCTCGAACGATATCTCGAGGCCACGGCATACAAGGGTTACGATTGCTACGATGCGTTGAACAGCCCGATCCTGTCCGCGCTCTCGATGCGCAACAAGTACCTGCGCATCGCGTTCATCCAGGCCTTCAGGCGCTTGCCGGTCAATCTGAGGCCGCTCCTGCTGGTCCCAAAAGGATACAACCCAAAAGGTCTCGGTCTGCTGTTGTCCGGCTGCTCGCGATTATGCAGATGGACGGGAGACAAAAAGTATTTGAAAAAGCTGGAGCATTTTGCTATGTTGCTCCGCAACTTTGCGAGTCACGGCCACTCGGGAATGTGCTGGGGTTACAACTTTGATTGGCAAAGTCGCGTGTTCTTTGTTCCAAAATTCACTCCAACGATTGTCAACACGGCTTTTGTCGCTCATGGTTTTCTGGATGCTTATGAGGCGACAAAGGATGACGCATATCTTCATGTCGCCCGTTCTGCGTGTGATTTCATCCTCCGCGACCTCCACCGTTCATCGGATCCCGATGGTTCATTCAGTTTTAGCTACACACCGATCGACGTGCTGAAGGTGCACAATGCGAACATGCTGGGAGCGGGCCTTCTTGCCCGCGTATTCGCCTGCACGGGCGAGACCGAACTTGCGGATACTGCCCGAGACGCTGTCCGTTATGTGGTTAAGCACCAGAACCAAGACGGATCCTGGTACTATGCGGACACCTCTTTCCAGCGTTGGATCGACAGCTTTCACACGGGCTTTGTGCTCGAATCCCTGTACGTTTACATGCAAAGCACAGGGGATGGCGCATTCCGGGACAGCCTGAAATCCGGATTCTCATTCTTCCTGGAGAACTTCTTTCTTGATGACGGAATGCCTAAGTATTTACATAATAAGATTTATCCTGTTGATATTCATAGTTCCGCTCAAGGGATTGTTTCGCTTCTAAGGCTTGCAGAACTTGACGGTCGTTCTCGGAGCACATTGGACAAGCTCGTCCACTGGACCATCGCCCATATGCAGGACAAGAGAGGTTACTTTTACTATCAAAGACACAAACCGTACACAATTAAGATCCCGTATGTTCGGTGGTCAGAGGCATGGATGTATCACGCATTGGCCTGGTACATGACGGAGACGCACGACAAGGAGTCCTATGGTCATACTTGGAATCTCGACCGGGCATGACGCCGGAGCCGCTCTCGTGGTGGATGGAAAGATCGTCTCCGCCATCAACGAGGAGCGGATGAATCGGAAGAAGATGTACTGGGGATTCCCCACCTTGTCGATTGCCGAGACCCTTCGAGTCGCCGGTGTGCTGCCCAGGGATGTGGAGTTGGTTGCCATTGCGGGAACGAGTTCCACGCGCGCGAAGCCGCTGGAATTCGGCTACGAATCGGTCGGCTTTTTCAGAACATTTTTTGCGGAATTGAGTGCCACGCCTTTGACCGGGCTGCTGATGGGAACGGAACTTGGCACTAAAGCCACGCGCAAAGTCTTTGAGACATCCATTTTTCGCGGCACAGCGGCCATTGAAAGCGTCCTCAAGGAAATGGATATTGTGGCACCCGTGGAGTTTGTCGACCACCATCTCTGCCATGCGGCGAGCGCATACTTCACGTCCGGCTGGAACGACTGCCTGAGCCTGACCCTGGACGGAAGCGGTGACGGTTATTGTTCCCGCGTTTACGATTGCGCGGACGGTAAAATGAAACTGATCAACTCGATACCCGCCTACCATTCGCCCGGCTTCTACTACTGTTACGTCACGCATTTGCTGGGATTCATAGCCCTGCGGCACGAAGGCAAAGTCACCGGCTTGGCCGCGTTCGGCAATCCGGAAAAGACGCGCGAGATCTTCGCACGGCGAATAGGCTACGATTCCAAGAAGTTCTCCTTCGTGAACAAAGGAGGCTGGCTGCAGGCAGAGCTGCGTGTCCTCGACCGGCTGCTGAAACCCTATTCTCGCGAAGACATCGCCGCCGGCATACAGTCCTACTTCGAGGATATTGTCACTCGTTTCGCCGTGGATGCGGTTCAGAAGAGCGGTGCCCGGAAGATCGCGTTGAGTGGAGGCGTTTTCTCCAATGTCCGGCTGAATCAGGAAGTATGGGACCGGACCAGGGTCGAGGATGTGTTTGTCTTTCCCAACATGGGCGATGGCGGACTGGCGGCCGGCGCAGCTTTCGATGCCTATGCTCGGCGTGAGCCGGCGTACCGGCCGTATCGGCTTTCCGATGTCTACGTGGGCTCGGACTTCTCCGAGGTTGAAATGGAACGAGCAATCAAGACCAGCGGTTTCCCATATAAGCGCGTGGGTCGTGTGGAGCCGGCCATCGCGAAGCTGTTGGCGGAAGGCAAGATCGTCGCCCGATTCAACGGTAAGATGGAATACGGGCCCCGGGCGCTCGGCAATCGTTCGATCCTCTACCACTGCGGCGACCGCTCGGTCAACCAGTGGCTGAACGAGCAGCTTAACCGCACGGAGTTCATGCCGTTTGCCCCTGTGATGCTGAAGGAAGATGCCGGTGAGTACCTCGTAAGTTACCATCCGGACCGATCATTTGCCGCAGAATTCATGACGATCACGTACCGCGTGACGCCGAAATGCCGTGACCGGGCGCCGGCCATAACTCACGTGGACAGCACGGCCCGGCCCCAAATCGTGACCGAAGCGATCAATCCTTCGTATTATCATATAGTGAACGAGTACAAGAAGTTGACCGGCCTGGCGGTCCTTGTCAACACGAGTTTCAATATGCACGAGGAGCCGATCGTTCGGACTCCGGATGAGGCGTTGAAGGCGTTCGAGCAAAGCCGAATTCATGCTCTTGCCATGGGACCGTTCCTCATCGAAATGGACTGGGGTAAGAACGCCTGATGATCTCTTCCGAGGAGACGGTCAGCGTGCTCGGTTTTCCCACTTCCACGCTGGACCGTGACGGCTTGCTGGAGACGGTCCGTCGTTGGATCCAGGACCGGTCGCAGTCCAGGCATCTGATGGCACTAAACCCCATCAAGGTTTGCCGCGCGAGAAAGGAGCGGGCCCTGGCCGATCACATTTTCAGCGCCGATCTCGTGTATCCGGATGCTTTCGGAATTAGCTGGGCTATGCGCAGGTTCGCCGGACGTCCCTTCCGACCCATCCCCGGTTGCGATCTGATGTTTGACATCATGAATCTCGCTTCCACCAATGGTTGGAGGGTGTTCCTGCTGGGAGCCACCGAGCAAACGGTCCAGAAAACGAGACGTCACTTCGAAAACCGGTATCCGGGCGCCCGCGTAGTTGGAGCGCGAAACGGCTATTTCCAGTCGGAATCGGAGAAACTCTCGGCACTGACCAGCATCACCGAGTCTAGGCCGGACGTGGTCTTTGTTGGGATGGGAGCCCTTGTTCAAGAGGAGTGGATAGCTCGCATTGCAGCCGCTGCACGTGCGTCCAACGTTGTTATTCCTCTGCTCATGGGCGTAGGGGGCAGCTTTGACGCGGTTACCGGAAACGTCCCACGGCCGCCGCACTGGATGCTTCGCGCGCACCTGGAGTGGCTCTTCCGCTTGATACAACAGCCTTTTCGCGCTCCGCGCATGGTCGCGATCCCGAAGTTTGCCCTCTTGGTACTCGCGAAAAAGTATCTGCGTCTCGACACGGATTATGTCCGAAGCTCATCCCCCGCTCCTCATTCCAATGCCGACCTTGCCCGCGTGGAGGCCTGACGGTGCTTGCATACGTACTTATTTTTGGAGTTGGGCTGGTTATTTCCTTTTCGCTGACCCCCTTCCTCAGGCTGCTCCTGGTCGAAAAAGGATATGTCGACAGACCCGAATCCCGCAAAGTGCACACGAGGGCCATTCCTCGATTGGGAGGCATTGCGATCTACGTCGCGTTCAGTATTTCTTTGGTGATTGCGTACCTGAGGTACCCGGTGTTGTTCGACGAGCGCGAAACGCAGATCGCGGGCCTGCTCGTCGCATCGACTTTTATTGTTATGATCGGAATTGTGGACGATGTACGAAACGTCCGGCCATGGTTCAAGCTTCTGTGTCAACTGCTCGCAGCGGTTATGCTGGTCCTCTTCGACTACGGTATCGAAGTCGTGTCGAATCCGTTTGGGGGCAATATTGAGCTCGGCGTACTGAATTACCCGCTCACCGTCCTCTGGGTCATCGGAGTAATCAACGCGATCAATCTGGTCGACGGACTCGACGGCCTGGCGGCCGGCGTCAGCCTCATCGTAACGATGACGATCTTCCTGATCGGCTTATACTTGCAGAAGACCTATATTGCTCTTCTCAGCATAGGGCTCACGGGAGCGATCCTAGGATTTCTGCGACACAATTTCTATCCCGCAAAGATCTTCATGGGCGATTCCGGCAGCATGTTCATCGGACTGGTCATATCCGCTTTGGGTCTTGTCAGTTCGCAGAAATCGGCTGTGAGTTTTGCGATTCTGGTTCCTTTCATTGCGCTCGGCTATCCTGTCCTGGACACTGTGCTGGCCATCGTCAGACGCGCCAAGGCGCGCCGGCCCATCTTTTCGGCCGACAGGGAACATATTCATCACGTGCTTTTGTCCTACGGATACAGTCACCAGAAGACCGTCGTAGTTTTGTATATCATCTGTCTCTTTTTTGCCTGTATGGCGTTCCTCTTCGCCACGTTCAACCGTTCCGGCACTTTCATCGTGGGTGTTCTTTTTTTTGTCGGCCTTTTTGCGTTTGTATTTGTCCGCTTTCTGTCCTACTTGAAGGTCCCCCCCGATGACGAATCAGTCAAAGAGGCCGATATCACGTGATACCTTCCGTCGGCCGTAATCCGCTCGCGACAGCCCTGTTGCTCCCGTGTCTGCTAGGAACCGTGGTTGATTCGGTTGCACAAGATGCAGTCTGCGGCCGGTCGTCCTACTACCTCTATCTGGATCACTGGGCAAGCCCGTATGTGGATCTGCTGCTGGATCGAGGCTTCCTGGGACGCTTATCATACTCAACGCGACCGTACAAACGTATGGATGTGGCGATTGCGTTGTCCGAAATAGATACCGGCTCCGTGGGTGATGTAGAGAGGTATTGGCTTCGGCTCCTGAGCATCGAGTTTGAAGCCGAAATCCGGAGCATGCAAATCGCCGACCACGATCAGTCTTCGACCGGTCGTTTGGTTCTCACAACCTACGGGACGGTTTCGGCGAGAGGTTCCAACACTTATCGATTCGGACCTGAAATGGATTTCTGGACGAAACACATGGCCGTTTCCGCCAGGGGACGAATCGATCACGCGCTGGTCGACGATCCTACGTACCGGGGCCGCACCAACGATTATTTCGGTGCCCGCCTGGAAGACGGTTATGGTCTGTTCCAATTCGGCCGCCTCAGTCTCACCGTCGGTCGTCTGTCCCAAAACTGGGGACCGTTCAGCGACCGCAGCCTCGTGCTTTCCGCCAATCCCTATACGTTTGACCAGATAGCGTTTGGGTTCGATTCTCGCTCGATCCTCTTTCGCAGTACGTTCGGCAAGCTGCAGTCGATGGACGGCGCGGACCGTTTTTTTTCGGCTCACCGGCTGGACATCCGCTTTCATAATGGGATGCAATTTGGTCTGATGGAGTCGGTCGTGTACGGGGGCCCCGGAGCGGGGGTGGAGTTGGCTTATCTCAATCCCTTTTCGCTGTTTGCCAGCGCACAACTGAACGAAGGGAAAGAATCCAACGAAAATCTCGCTTTGGATGTCTACATTCCTGTGGGTAGGTTCAGGCTTCTTGGTCAGGTCCTGATCGATGACTATATTCTGGACGGCCCCGACAAGCCCGCACCAAACCGAAAGACATCGTCCGACCGCCTGGGGTGGCTTCTGGGAGTCCGTGTGTTGGACATCAGGAGCAGCCGCCTCGAACTGCGCTACGAGCGCGTCGGGAGCTACACGTATAATGTAAAACAAAAGCGTCCGTGGCAGTCCTATACTTATGAAAGCCGAGGTCTCGGTTATCCGTCCAACGATACGGATGCATGGACGCTGTTCCACACGTATTACCCATCCGCACGCGTGATCGTTGAATCGAGCGTCGGATACAGTCGGCAAGGCGAACGTACTCTTCAGTCAAATGACTTCGAAGACTCGACGTTCGTCAAACTGCCGTTTCCGTCGGGTATTGTCGAACGATCGTTGTACTTTCGAACCTCGCTCCGCTATTCTCTGTCCATGAGTACGTTCATTACATGCAGTTTTCGGTTTTCTCGCGCAACCAATGATCGGCATGTCCTGGGCCGGACGCGTACGCACGCCGATCTTTCACTGTCCGCCCAATGGTTCGTGGATCGCGCTCTTTCGCTGGAGTGATGTATGAGATCAAAGCTCAAGCATAATCTGCTGATTTCCGCGGCGGCCGTCGTGGTGCTGGTCGGAACCATGGAAATAGTCCTGCGGGTGGCCGGCTATGGGAACGTCGAGACCTATGAGCCCGACCAGGATCTGATCTGGCGCCTCAAACCGAATCAGGACACATACACCAAGTTCGGACAGCGACCCGTGCACATCAACTCATTCGGCTTGCGGGACCGTGAGTTCTCCGTGGAAAAATCGCCAAACGTTTGCCGCATTCTCATCCTGGGCAATTCGTGCACATATGGGTGGGGTGTCTTTCAGGACAGCACGTATCCCAAGATCCTTGAGCAAGAACTCAATTCGAGGGGACTTTCAGACAAGGTCTACGAAGTCATAAACGGCGGCGTGATCGGGTACTCCGTGGCACAGGAGCTCGAGTACCTGAAGCGGGACGGACTCGCCTGGAAGCCTGACTGGGTTCTTGTTTCCCACACGTTCAACGAGGGCAAGCGCGTCAATCCGAGGAGCCCGCAAGAAACAAAGGACCGCGTGTTTTTCTCGATGCGCATCAAGAACGTTCTTCGAAACGTGGCGTTGTATCACTTTCTTGTTGAGTTTAATTTTTCGCACGAATACGTGAAACTCGCAAGGAAGGTGACGGAGGATCCTACATGGATTGACGAGCAGGCTTTTCAGTACTACCGCCAGGACCTCCAAGAAATCGCGAATCTCTGCCAAACAAATGGAATCCGGCTGGCTTTTCTCCTGACGGTCACCAGGAACCAGATCGACAGCGACGTTGTCCGTTATTCGAGACATCAAAAGGCGATGCAAGACATCGGTCCGGTGAACGGGGTTCCGGTCGTCGACTTCATGCACACGTTTCGCGACCACTGGACCGATGATCTTTATATCGATGGCGGTCACCCGACAGAATTCGGACACCGCCTGATGGCGCTTGAGATACTGAAAATGTTGGTCCCGTCCTTAGGTCCATGAACTCATCTGAGGAAGTTGTCCGTTCCATCTCTATGCGCTCGTTGTTTGGCCGACTTCTGATCCTCGTGTGCCCGATTCTTCTCGCACTGGATCCGCTGGATTCGATCCTCCTGGGGGACAACCGTCTGTCCCAATGGCTGGGTCTGAGCTTCTGCGTCGCGATTTTTTTCACCTTTGCCCTGGTTTTTCTTCTTGGTTCGAAGAAGGCCACGAACGCGACGCTCAGGCTTGTTGTCGTGGTCTGCATGGTCGAGGCCGCACTTCAGATCATGGCCATGCTTCAGTTGCTCCCGCTGGTCTCGGACTGCGATCATGTGCCGTTTGGTCGTGTCTACTGGAACCTCGAAGCACGAAACGCGTCCATCATGAATCGATTCGGATGGCACTATAGTGAATTTGACCTCAGAGAGAAAGGAAGAAGGGTCATTCTGATCGGCGACAGTTACATCGAGGCTGTGCAAGTTCCAGTAAAGAATCATCTGGCCCGACATCTTGAACGCCTTCTGAATACCCCCGGTTCAGTAATCCCCTTGGGTTTGCCAGGAATCGGTCCGGCCCACTACCTCGAGCTGTTCGAGTATTCTATCCGGCACTACCAACCTCACGATGTGGTCTTCTTCGTGTACCTCGGGAACGATATCGATGATCTGTCCGAAAAACTGGCACCGAGAAGCCCGAACCGCTATCTGTACTACGCGCTGGACGGTGCCGACTCCATTCGCCTCCGTCCGGAAAGTCTCGACGCCCTGAGGGTCTTTCATAATAAGCTTGAATCAAACCACCGGCACCTTATGTGGAGCTTTGCGCACACGGCCAGAAGTTACATCATGACTTACAAGGTCCTGTTGGCTCTTGCCCACCCTCTCGTCGGGCAAAGACATGGGGAGGATCGCCCAGGAAGGCCTGATGAGAAAGAGATCGTTCAGGCTGGCTTGAATGTTGGGGCCTTCGAAAAGCAGGTGAGCGGGCCCTACGCTGAGGCGTGTCAGATTCTGCAGAATCTACTCGCAAAATCCAAACAAATTGCCGATATTCACGGCGTTCGCATCATGGTTGTGACCATTCCGGCCTTTCCTAAATTCTTCTTTCGCAAGTTTGAAGGAACAGACTATACGTTCGAGTTTGACCAATGGGATTTGCTGGCCTTGGAAAAACTCGTCCGGCAGTCCTGCGATGATGTGGGAGTGTCATGCCTGGCGATGGGCGACTACATGGCAAGGAAACGTATCAGCACGCAGGAGATCCGGTCGTTGTATTTCAACGAGGGACCCGGCCATTTCACAGACAAGGGCCACGCCTTCTTTGCAAGGGCAGTGTTCGACGTACTGAAACAATGACCGCGCGCTGCCCCAGCATTTTCGCGGCGAATGACGTGCCATGAGACTGTTCGGCCGCCGCACTCTTGTGGTCTTCCTCTCGGCATCCCTCTCCGCGGTTCTACTGGAAGGAGTGGTTCGCCTGTTTCTTCCGCAGGTGCTGTACCAAACGGAGAATTTCTACGTGACCGACCCGTGGACGGGTTTTCGTTATCAGCCTCTTCTGGATCGTGAAATGACGTCTCCGGATTATCGTGTTTCCTTCCGAACCAACTCGCACGGATGTCGTGATCGTGAGTTCGCTCAAACGAAAGCTCTGGGCACCTGCAGGATCCTTAGTCTCGGCGACTCGTTCGGGGTGGGTCACGGAGTTCAGTCTGAGGAAACCTACAGCAAGGTGCTCGAGAAGCTTCTGAACGACACGCTGCACGGCCGCTATGAAGTGATCAACGCGGGCGTTGGTGCATACAACACCTTTCAAGAGCTACAGTTTCTCGCGCACTACGGGTTTGCGTTCTCTCCGGATATCGTCATCGTGGGTTTCTACGTGGGGAATGACTTTGAAAATCTCGACTCCGCAGCTGCCGTACGAGTCGAGAACGGCAATCTAGTCAAGGCACTGGACAGCCGTATCCGGGCGGCTGGCGGCGTCGGACCATGGTTGCACCGGGTCACCGGGCCGATTCGTGGATTCCTTGGCCTCCACTCCCACGCCTATGTTCTGCTCAGAAATGTATTATTCGAGCGGATGCGACGATACGGCATCGCCGGAACCCACTCCGGTGATCTCGAGATGTTCGAGAAGCACCCGGGCATCGAAGCAGCAAACAAGTATCAATGGACGATGGATCTGCTCTTCGCCATGCGGTACTCCTGTGCCAGCAGGGCAATTCCCATGTTCCTCCTCCTGATTCCGACGGTATTCCAGACCAGTCCCACGGCTCTGTCCGAGAAACTCGTCATGCCATACGGACTCGACACCTCCGAATACGATTTTGGCAAGCCCCAACGACTGATCCGACAGGCTTTAGGGCATGACGACCGGGTGGCGATCATAGACATCCTGGACGCTCCCGACGTGCAGAATGAAGCCGGTCTTTATCATCCTCGCGACAGCCACTGGAATGCAGCCGGACACCGCGTCGCGGCCGAACAACTGTTCCAACACATTCGGAAAACCCTCACCTCTATGAATTAAGGAACGTGAATGCATATTCTCGGTATTTCCTGCTTCTATCACGATTCGGCCGCAGCTCTGGTGACCGATGGACGCATCGAGGCGGCCGCTCAGGAAGAACGGTTCACACGCAAGAAACACGATGACAACTTCCCGACGCACGCAGTTGCTTATTGCCTTCAACACGCCGGCATCCGCCCGGAAGATGTCGACCTTGTGGCGTTCTATGAGAAGCCCCTGGTCAAATTCGAGCGTCTTCTACGCACGTACTTTGCGTATGCCCCGCTGGGTCTCGATTCGTTTCTGAAGGCCATGCCCCAATGGATTCGCCGCAAATTATGGATGCCAGAGTTGATCAAGGAGGAACTGCCGGGATTTCGCGGGAAATTCGTGTATCCCGAACATCATGAGTCTCACGCTGCCGCGGCGTTCTTCCCATCGCCCTTTCAGGAAGCCGCATTTCTCACGATCGACGGGGTTGGTGAATGGACCACCACCAGTTTTGGAGTAGGAAAGGATAACCGGCTTCATATTGATTACGAGGTTCACTTTCCCCACTCTCTAGGGCTCTTGTATTCGGCGTTCACGTACTACACGGGGTTCAAGGTGAACTCCGGCGAGTACAAAGTGATGGGGCTCGCCCCGTATGGTGAGCCGAAGTATGTGAGTGCCATATTAGAGCGCCTTGTCGACCTCAAAGAAGACGGCTCCTTCAAGCTTAACATGGCCTATTTCAACTACGCAGCCGGGCTGACTATGACCAATGAGCGGTTTCATTCCCTCTTTGGCGGTCCGCCGCGCAAGCCGGAGTCGCTTCTAACACAGAAGGAAATGGATCTGGCCAAGTCCGTCCAAGTGGTCACCGAAGAGATCATACTGCGCATGGCACGTCACGTTCGCAGGACGACCCAGCAGCGCCGACTGTGCCTGGCCGGTGGCGTCGCACTCAACTGCGTCGCGAATGGGCTGTTGCTGAAGGAAAGAGTCTTTGACGACCTGTGGATCCAGCCGGCAGCCGGGGACGCTGGTAGCGCCCTGGGAGCCGCTCTATTTGCCTGGCACCAATACTTGGATAGTCCCCGAATCGCAGCATCCACGGACAGTCAGATGGGATCCTACTTGGGACCATCCTACACAGATGAGGAGATAGAAGCATTCCTTAATCGCAAGGCCATACCTTTCATGAGGTTATCCATGGACGAGCTCGTTGACCAGGTGGCCGACCTCCTAGCAAGGGAGAAGGTCATTGGCCTCCTCCAGGGGCGCATGGAGTTTGGCCCAAGAGCGCTGGGAGCACGCAGCATAATCGGCGACCCGAGGTCACCCAAGATGCAGTCGTTGATGAACCTCAAGATCAAGTATCGAGAGTCTTTTCGTCCCTTTGCTCCCAGTGTGCTCCGGGAGAAAGTTGCTGATTTCTTCGACATGGATTATGACTCCAAGTATATGCTTCTGGTTTCAGATGTCCGCCATGACCATCGAATTTCTATGACGGCTGAGCAAGAGAAGCTCTTTGGCATTGACAAGTTGAATGTTCCCCGGTCCACCATTCCAGCCGTGACACATGTGGACTATTCTGCGCGAATTCAAACGGTTCACAAAGACGAACATGGTCTCTATTATCAATTGGTTCGGGCTTTCTATGAGAAGACAGGCTGCCCGGTTATTGTGAATACTTCGTTTAATGTCAGAGGCGAACCGATAGTCTGCACTCCGGAAGACGCATATCGATGTTTCATGCGGACAGAAATGGACTACCTCGTGCTGGGTAGTTTTCTGATATCCAAAGAGCAACAGGTTGCATCTTACGATAGCAAGGAATGGATGAAGGAGTTCGAATTAGATTAAGGAATAATGTATGATAGCCATTCTTCGTGATATTTTGTTCGAAATAAAGCACATGGATCGTTCCAAGGCTTCGATCCGACGCTTTGGCTTCGTGCTCGCAGGCATACTCGTCTTGATATCCGGCTACCTCTTGTACAAAGCGTCAGCCAACTGGCCGTGGTTGCTCGGGGCGGGAGGCTTGTCCGCCCTGCTTGCCGCATTCTTGCCTTATGCCTTCCGCCATCTTTATGTGGGCCTGACCGCGTTTTCAATCGTCGTGGGGTACTTCATTTCCAGGCTGATTCTGGTCGCAATGTTCCTCCTCCTCTTTGTTCCTGTTGGGCTGTTGGCACGTCTTTTTCGACGGGATCTCCTGGACCAGAGGATCCAGCGAACCGCCTCCACCTACTGGATAAAGAAAGATCCCCGTTCGCGTAACCGAGAGGAATACGAGAGGCTCTTTTGAGTGGGACAGCGCCGAAGCTCACACACAGTGCTGCCATGAGGAGTTCCGGGGACACGACCAACGACTCGGTGCCGGGCATCGAAGAAGGAGACGCCGACTCGCCCGAAGGGTCGTCGCAGATGAGTTTCCTCGATCATCTGGCAGAATTGAGATCCCGACTCATCAAGATGATCCTGTCGGTCCTGGTGATGATGATGGTTTCGTTCGCCTTCAGCAACGAGATCATACGCTTCCTGCTCCACCCTCCCATCCTGCTTCCGGGGCTCAAGCCACCGATCGAAATGATGCGACCCGTGATTACGCAAGTGCAAGGGCTGATGATGGTTAAGATCCAGGTTGGCCTGATTGCCGGCATCATTGCCAGCTTGCCGGTCATCTTGTTTCAACTCTGGAGGTTTGTCTCTCCGGGCCTCAGGAGGAAGGAACGACGATACGCTATTCCGATCATCTTTTCGGCCACTGTGTGTTTCCTCCTGGGCGCAGCCTTTGCTTACGTAGTGGCGATACCCATAACCCTGAATTTCCTACTTACCATGGGTACTATCGACCCCGACTTAAACATCGTGGTCGAGAACATGATTGACTTGGACGCCTACCTCGGCTTCGTCTCAGGATTCATGCTGATCAGCGGTTTGACGTTTGAACTTCCCGTATTGTCGTATTTCCTGACCAAAATAGGCCTGCTGACACCGTCCTTTATGAGAAAGTACTGGCGGCACGCAGCGATTGCAGCGCTTTTCGTCTCGGCGGTTGTGACACCGACCACCGACATGATAACGCTCTTCGTGGTTGCCGTACCCATTATCCTTTTGTATGAAGTCAGCATATGGGTGTGCAAGATTTCTGGTGGCGCCCGAAAGTGAACGAGACACCATGCACCGTTTCACCGTATTGTTCGTTTCGGTCCTCAGCTGGATATCGTGTTCGGCGCCGCGGGCCTCAAGCCATCGGGTTTCTGTGCATGGCGAGGATATGCTCGTTGGAGCGATTCAACAGGAGGAACTCTTTCGCACGTTTGAAGTGTTCCGCGAGCAATATGAGGCCTACATGCCCGATGATTCTGTGGTTCACATGATCGCCGCCGTTCGCAGGGACATCCGCGTCGAAGCCTTTCTCGGAACCTGGTGCGGCGAATCCAGGGTCCACCTCTCGCACTTCCTGAAAGTCATGGCTCGCGCGGGCAACTCGCGCATTTCCTACTCGCTGCACGGGCTCGACCGTACGAAGAAGGACCCGGAGGGGTTGACCGTGACTTTCCATATTACCCGGGTTCCAACGTTGGTCTTTCTCGAGGGTGGCAGGGAACTCGGGCGGATCACGGAATACCCTGAGGCGCGGATGGAGGACGATGTCTACACGATCATCAAGGACTGATCCTGTTTGAAGAAGCTCCGTGTCATTTTCTTTGCGGGCAAAGGGGGCGTGGGAAAGACCACCACGGCGGCCGCAACGGCCCTTCAATGCGCCGAGCGGGGACATCGAACGATCGTACTGAGCACAGATCCCGCCCACAGTCTTTCCGACACATTCGAAAGTCCGCTGAAGGGCGAGATTCGTCCCCTCTTCTCCAATCTTGATGCCGTGGAGGTGGACCCTTTTGTGGAATTGGACAATAATTGGAGTCGGGTTCGCGATTTCCTCAGTTCTCTTCTCGTATCGCTCGGAGCGGAGGAGTCCCTGGCCGGGGAGATCGCTACGATTCCGGGCATGGACAACCTGTTCAGTCTGCTGCGAATCAAGGACATTCGAGACTCCGGAAGGTACGACGTGCTCATTGTGGACATGGCCCCCACCGGAGAGAGCCTGCGGTTGCTCAGCTTGCCGCAAGCGGTTTCCCTCGCCCTGAAAATCACGCGAACACTCGAGAAGTATCTGATTTCCCCCGTTATCCGCCCCGCCTCCAGGGTCGCTCGCCCTCTCCGACATGTGGTCGCCCCCGAGGAAGTCGCGCGCTCGTGGGAAAGGGTCCTCGAGCGGCTGCTGGAGGTCCGGGACATGCTCGAGCAACGCACCGTGACTTCTGTCCGCCTGATCGTCAACCCTGAACGCATGATCATCAACGAGTCCCTGCGGGCTTTCACCTATTTGAATCTGTTCGGAATGCTGACGGATCATGTGATCGTAAACCGCGTCTTGCCCGGGGCCGCTCGCAGCGGTTACTTCACCGATTGGACAACGCACCAGCGGAAGCACCTGAAGGAAATCCGAGACCACTTTTCTCCCCTGCCCATCAGCGAAATCCCGTGGTTCCGGGAAGAAGTAGTTGGAATTCGCCGACTCCGTCGTCTCGCAAAGGTGCTCTACAGGAACCGTGATCCGGCCGAGTTGTTCCATACCGAAAAACCGGTTCGCATGAGGAAGACCAAAGGAGAGGCCGTGTTTGCTGTTCAGTTACCCCTCGTCGCCGAACAACATGTAGAGCTGTCGAGCCGCAGCAACGAGCTCATTATCCGCTTGAACAATCAGTTGCGAACGTATATTTTGCCGGATTCTTTTTCCGGCCTGACACCGACCGGAGCCGAATACCGCGAGGGGTGGCTGGAAGTGAGGTTCGACAGAGACTCCGGCCGGTCCCCGGGTACTCTAAAATAGCCTCCCTCGCAACATCGGTACGGAAGAAACCAACGAAGGCCGTTTCCATGAATTCCCTCCTCAGCCGCTTGCCGCTGTTCTTTGCAGCAATGTTCGTATTTCGCTGTCCCGTCGCTGCCCAGCCGGAGTCGTGGTCGCACGGCGAGCTCCGGTGGTATACGATTCGTACCGACCATTTCGACGTTCACTTTCACGACAATCCGTACGCCGTCGTGGACTCGTTCCTGACTGGACCGGAACGAACGGCACGCCTGGTCGCCAAGATTGCGGAAGAGGTTTACGGGCCCATCACGATCCTCTACAACTACAAACCCGAACGTGTCCATTTCGTCATCCGCGACACGGACGACTACTCGAACGGAGGGGCTTACTACTACGATAACAAAATCGAAATCTGGGCGTCCAATCTCGATTTCGAATTACGGGGAACGCATAACTGGCTGCGCAACGTCGTCACGCACGAGTTTACCCACATGGTCTCCATACAGGCGATGATGAAGTTCAGCCGGAGGATCCCGGGCGTATATCTGCAATATATAGGCTACGAAAAAGAGCGTCGTCAGGATGTGCTGCGGGGCTTTCCGAACGTAGTAGCCTCCTACCCCCTGGCAGGCGTGGTGCTGCCGGTATGGTTCGCGGAGGGTGTAGCGCAGTATCAGCAGAAGGATCTGGACTATGAGTTCTGGGATTCTCATCGCGATATGATCCTGCGCTCCCGTGCGCTGTCCCACCGGATGCTCACCCTGACTGAAATGAGCACGTTTGGAAAGAACAGCATCGGCAACGAGTCGGCATACAACAGCGGATACGGGTTTGTCTCCTTCCTGGCGGCCCGTTACGGAGAGGAAGTGCTTGAGCGGATGTGTCGACACAGCCGTTCGATGTTCACGACGTTTGAAGGGGCCGTCGAAAAAGCCGTGGGACAAGACCTTCATGCGTTGTACGACGAGTGGACGACTCAGCTGGTATCTTCATATGAACGTCACACGTCCGGTATTCGCAATCATCTCGTGGAGGGCTCTCCACTGATCGCCGAAGGAACGGGAAATTTTTCCCCCTCGCTTTCACCGGATGGAAAACGCGTCGCCTACATTTCCAACGAGGGAAACGACTATCTTAGCCAGACCGCCTTGTTTCTGTGCGATGTCTCTTCGGGACGCCGGGAGAAACTCGTCGACCGCGTAGAGGGGTCTGTCGGCTGGTCCCCGGATGGACGAAGCCTTGTTTACGCCAAGAACCTGTCTTCCAATCCATACGGATCCCAGGTTAATGACATTTATCTTTTTGACGTTCAAAGTCGCAGAGAGTATCGTCTCACCCGCTCCCTGAGGGCGTTTTCGCCCGCCTTTACGCCGGACGGACGCGCCCTGATCGCCGTAACCAACAACGACGGTACCAACAATCTGATACGCATCGACTCCATTCCCAATGATCTACGGTCCCTTGCGTCAAAATTCCCGGAGCGCGACTTCGTGAGGAAGGGCTTGACCTGGCGCCGCATAACCCACTTCCGAGACGGCCGTCAGATCTACCGACTCGCCGTACATCCGACGGAAGGTACGATCGTGTTCGACACATCCACCGAGGACGGGCGGGACATCGCGCAGGTCGAGATGGACGGTTCGGACCTCTCGTTCATCTGTCAGGGTGTATTCGATGAACGTTCTCCGGCCTTAAGTCGGGACGGGCGGTTCGTGTACTATGCATCCGATCAAACGGGTATCTTCAATATCTATCAACTCGACCTCCGGAGCGGCAACGCCCGGTTGCTCACCAATGTTACGGGCGGGGCATTCTACCCGACGGTGGATTCGGCTGGTAATCTGGCATTCTCCCTCTATAAAGAGGTAGGATTCACACTGAGCTATGTGCCGATGCCGGCCGCGATCGATCCCTCGGTTGCCCGTTACAGTACCGCTAATCCCAATGTCGTTCCGCCGGTCGTTTCGTCGTCGGACAGCGTCGGCAGGCCGTTTACAAGGCCATTCTATCCCACACGCTGGCCCATCAAAACAAAGTCCTATGCCGCCGGCGATGCGCCGTCGGCCGACTCTCTTTCCCCGTATCGCACACGCTTTCTGGATTTCGCCATCCTGCCCCTGGTACGCATGGACTACGGCACGATCAAGCCCGGCTTCTACTTCTACTCCGGAGACGTACTCGGCAAGTCATCGCTGTTCGGCGGATTGATGTTTAATGTGACGGATTTCGACCGCGACTTGTTTGCCATTTACGAATACAGCGGCATGGGTCCGACGCTCTTCCTCGAACTCTACAACGTAACCCGCGGCAAGACCTTTCGCGACGACGCGGACCCGGGAAACGAAATCAAGTATGAATCCATTATCACGAACGATTTCGAGCTTCGCGAAGCCGACGCCGGCGTGGATCTGAGCCTTTTTTCTCCGAGAGACCTACGGCTCATGTTCGCACACAGCGAATATTACGTGAAGATCAGCGGGCGGGAATTCCGCAACGGGGTCTTCCAGCGGATTCCCCGAACCGGCGGAATCAAGTATTTCTACGGCAATGATGTTTCTGTGAACTGGAAGCAGTCCACGTTACGGCCGGCCGTGGACGGTGAGATCAATCCCCGAGGCGGGCGCAAGCTGAACTTCCGTTACAGCTACAACCTGGACAATCTGATCAAGGGGTTTGCGTTCAACACCTCCACGGGCGCCACGGACGAGCTATACGAAAAGGGGTATCACCACCGTCTTGAAGCGCGTTGGACTGAATTTGTCAGGGCGCCCGTTCGTGACCACACCCTGGAGGTCTCACTGCAGGGTGGTATCATAGCAAGCAAGGTGGATAGTTTTTACAATTTTTTTGGCGGCGGACTTCCGGGATTAAAGGGTTACTCCTACTACAGTCTTGAAGGTAGTCGTATGACCCTGGTGACGGCCACTTACCGCTTTCCCCTCTGGAGACGGATCGACCGCCAGATCGGATACCTGTACGCGGATAAGGTTTTTGGAGGTCTCTACTTCGGCTACGGCAATGTCTGGAGCGGAAAAACCTCCTATGCTACGCTCGAGGATTTCAAGAAAGATATCGGCTTCGAAATTCGCATGGAGTTCTATTCCTTTTACGTATACCCCACCCGCATTACGTTCGACGCCGTGTACGGTCTCGATAAGTTCTACTCGCGAGGACCGATTGTTTCCACGCTCGACCCGTTCGGCAATGTGATCAGAGCAAACCAGCGAGTCGAAAACGGAAACGAGTGGAGGTACTACTTGACCGTTCTCTTCGGCTTTACGTTGTTTGACTGAGGCGACGAGACCGTGCAAAAACACTAAAGCCATGACGACTGGGTCATGGCTTGTGCGCTTAGCGGGCGCGACGAGGCTCGAACTCGCAACTTCCGCCGTGACAGGGCGGTGCTCTAACCAATTGAACTACGCGCCCGTTTGATCAAAGCGGGGCTATCATAGCATATTTTGCACGAAAAAGCAAGATTTTTCTGGCGGTCATTCCCCTCATCGCCGTTTGGATCGCTGAAGCGTGGCTTCCAGCGTCACCTCTTGACCGTCGCGTCGCACGACGACTTTTACCTTGTCTCCCGGTCGGTAGTCTCCAAGGGCATACGTATAGTCGTATACATTCTTGACGACCTTGGACCCGAACCGCACGATCAAGTCTCCTTTGCGAATTCCGGCCAGGTCCGCCGCCTGGCCCGGGTTCACGTCGTCCACCTTGAGTCCATCTTCGCTCGAAGCGTAGCCCGGTACAATGCCGAGCGTGGCACTAAAGCCGCGCGGAGTCTGCATGGAATCGCCCTTAACCCGGGTAAAGGCCGGCTTGACCGAATCCGACGTCAATCCCATAATCACGTTCCGTGCAAGTTGGCTGATCTTCCATTGACCGTCCAGGTTGATCTTGTCCGCGTCATCCGTCGGCTTGTGGTAGTCTTCATGGATATCCGTGAAAAATGCGATGACGGGCATATCCTTTCGGTAAAACTCTGAGAAATCGCTCGGGCCGTTACCGTCTTTCAGCATGGTGAGTTTAAGTCCGTACGGCTCATTGGCGCGCGTCAGCATATCCGTAAATCCTGGAGACGTCCCCGTCCCATGGACCACGAGTTTGTCTTCCTTCATCCGGCCCACCATGTCGAAGTTCACCATGGTCACCATGCGTTTCAATTCCAGCGTGGGGTGGTCGAGGAAACATCGCGATCCCAGCGTTCCCATCTCCTCCGCCGAAAAGGCGACGGCGAGGACGCTTCGTCTCAGATTCTCCTTCTCCGTAGAGAGTTTCTGTGCAATCTCAAGCAGAGTCGAGACACCCGACGCATTGTCGTCCGCGCCGTTGTGGATGGCCGGTTCCCCCCTGTACATGGAGTTCGAGCCGCCCATGCCCAGATGGTCGTAGTGCGCGCCTATGACGATCACCTCTTCTTTCAGGACCGGATCGGCTCCCGGCAAGAAGCCTATCACGTTGCGCGTGGTGCGCCGCACCACCTCCAGGTCAGATCGCAGTTCCACCTTGCTGTCGGTTGCGCGCGAGTGGGCCCTCTTCGTAGTGCGAAGCTCGTCCTCTAGCCTGTCGAGTTCGGTTTCCGACGAAAGTCCCAGGATACTCATGGCGACCGACCGGGATACGCTCATCGCAGGAATCCCATAGTTACTGAGGGTGTTGTCGTAAGTGAGAGGCACGAGTTCCTCATCGCGGAGCTCTTTCCCCGAAAAAACCAGGATGCCCTTTGCGCCTTTCGAAGCGGCCGTGCCCACTTTCCTGCGAATAGGCGCATGGGAGTAGAATGCACTGTGAGGGTTGTCGCCCTCCGGTGTCGACCTCAGAACCAAAACGATCCGCCCGTTCACATCCACGTTTGCATAGTCATCGTACTTCAAGGCAGGCGCATCGATCCCGTACCCCACAAAAACGGCCTGGCCGCCGGCAGTGGTGTCGGAGGAACTTGACAGCAGTACGAAGTCTTTTCCCGGATCGAGCGCGCTCCCAGCAACCGTGAGGCTGCTGGATTTTCCTGTTCGCAACTCCGTAACGATTTCGAAAGGCTGGAAAAAGGAGCCGTCCTCGCCCATCGGCGCGAACCCGTATGCTTCGAGTTCACCGGCGATGTAGTCGGCTGCACGATCGGCCTCCGGTGAACCGGCCAGACGCCCTCTCAGCGTATCCGATGCCAGATAGGCCACGTGGTAACCGAGTTCCTCTTTCGTGATTTCACGATTCGAATAAGGATTCCGGCCAGTACGACAGCTTGTACCGATCCAGATGAGTATGAGTAATCCCACATTCCAAGGTCGCATGCTGTACTCCTGAACTGTTGTTGCTTCCATGCCATGGTACCACATAATCCCCAGAAAATCAAACTTCTCGCCAAACCCGGACGTTCAAATAGCTTGCAAGTAACGCGCGAAGGACCTATATTGGTCCCCAGTTTTTCAAGAACTTAGTACCGCCGTTTAGGGAGCCCTTTTTTCCCGTGTCACCCGACAACCGCCCGCATAAGGATCCCTCTCATCCTCTGAAAAAGAAGCTTTCCCAGGCCGAAGACCTTCGGCTGCAGACCGAGATCAAGGCAAAGGGAAATGTCCCCCGGCACGTGGCCATCATCATGGACGGTAACGGCCGATGGGCGAAGCGGCGCGGCCTGCCGCGCGTCGCCGGTCATAATGAGGGGGTGAAGTCTGTCAAGGAAATCGTTACGGCGTGCGGCGAGTTGGACGTAGAGGCGCTGACGCTTTACGCTTTCAGTCAGGAGAATTGGAAACGCCCGACCTGGGAGGTCTCCGCCCTGATGAAGCTGCTGATGCGGACCATTCACAACGAACTCGAGAATCTGAACGATCAGAACGTTCAGGTTCGGACCATCGGACATGTCGACCGGCTGCCGGACCACACGAGGGAACAGGTACGAGATGCCGTGCGACGGACGCGCCGGAACACGGGACTGGTGCTCAATCTCGCGCTGAGCTATTCAGGACGACTGGAAATCATCGACGCGATCAAGCGTTTACATAAGGACCTGAGCGGCCATAAGCTTTCGTTGGAGGACCTGAGCGAACAACGGATGTCGGATTATCTTGACACTCACGGACTGCCGGAACCGGATCTGCTCATCCGAACCGGCGGTGAATTCCGGATCAGCAATTTCCTGCTATGGCAAATCGCCTATACGGAATTGTATGTCACGAACACCCTGTGGCCGGATTTTCGCAAAGCCCATTTGTACGAGGCGATCAGGGATTATCAACAACGAGAGCGCCGATTCGGTCTGGTCAGCGAGCAGGTGTCCGCTACACACAGGACCGCCGCACCGGCAGGTTGAATCGGACAGGTTTACGTTTCTTGCAGCCCGGATATACATTAGTGTCTTTTCCACTCAAACGTTTCCCCCGAATGAGACTACTGATCCTCTGTATGACCGTGTTGCTTGTCCCTGCGTCAACTCTGGTTTCGCAGATTTCAGCAAGCTCGGCCAAGAAGCCCGTGATTGCCAAGATCCGAGTCGAGGGCAACTTCAAATCCGATGCCGACCTTGTTGTTATCGCGAGCGGCCTTTCCGTCGGGAATGAACTCAGTATGGAGGACGTTCAGAAGGCCATCGAGAACCTCTGGGAGATGAATGTATTCAAGGACGTTCAAATATTGGCCGAAGAGGGAGAGGACGGGCTCACGCTGGTCATACGGGTCGCCGAGTATCCCCGCCTCGAGTCAATGGAGATCAGCGGGATGGATGAGATTTCCGAGAAAGATATTCGCTCCCAAGTGGGTCTGTTTATATCTCAGACGGTAAGTCCTCAGCATATCAAGAAAGCGGCGGAGAAGATCCGCAAACTCTACGCGACGAAAGGTTACCTCAACGCCCAGGTGGAAACCAACAGTTACGTCTCCGAGAAGGACACGAGCAAAATTCTCCTGAAGATCCAGATCGATGAGGGAGACAAGGTCAAGATCCGCGGTATTCATTTCCACGGCAATGGGTCGTTCTCCGAGGGAAAACTGCGCGGGACCTTTGATGACACAAAACAGAAGACGGGTCTGTTCAAGTGGTTCAAGAGTGGCGATTTCGACGACAAGAAATACAGGGAGGATCTCAAACACCTGATCTCGTTTTACAAGAAGCACGGGTTCAGGGACATCGTCGTGCAGAGGGATTCGGTCTACTATGCGAAAAACAACAAAGATCTCCATATCGATATCTGGGTAGAAGAAGGTGTCAAGTATTATGTAGGTCATGTTTCATGGACAGGAAACACCCTTTTTTCGAACAAGGAATTGTCCGCGGCTCTTGGTTTTGACCGCGGGGATGTGCTGGATCAGGAGAAGTACGACCGGGCTATGCAGGAGCGGGTCAGCGCCCTCTACTACGACAAAGGCTACATCTATTCCCAGATTGTCCCGATCGAAAAGCCCGTGGGAACGGATACGCTGGACATCGAATTCATCGTCACCGAGGGCAGCCCGGTTACGATCGATCGCGTGGTCATCAAGAACAACACGAAGACGAAAGAAAAAGTTATCCGCCGCGAAGTTGCGGCATTCCCCGGTGAGACCTTCAGTCGCGAGGCGCTCATTCGCACCCAGCGCAATCTGATGGTACTCAACTACTTCGAGAACGTCATCCCCGACATACAGCCGTCCGGCCCGGACAAGGTTAATGTGGTTATTTCCGTAACCGAAAAGCCGACGGATACTGCGAATCTGTCCATGGGTTACAGTGCGCAGGACGGTGTCATCGGCACCGCTGGCGTGGCGTTCAACAACTTCCTCGGCAACGGACAGGCGGTCAATCTCAATGTGCAGCTGGGGGGACAAGGCTACCGGGTCTTCTCCATCGGTTTTACCGAGCCCTATTTGTTCAATACGCGAACGTCATTCGGTGCGTCCCTCTATTATACCTACGACGGCGACCGCCGGGCCAGTTACTACGGTTACAAGAGCCGCTCGTACGGAGGATCAATCAGTTTTGGACGGCGCTTCAAGTGGCCGGACGATTACTTTTCCGCCAATTGGTCTGTCGCCTATGCCAATTCCCGCCTCTCCCAGCTTAATCCGCAGACGGTACTACGAATTCCATACGGCATTCAGCAGAGCGTCACCCTGACTCAGACGATCCAACGGGACAGCCGCGATGCGGCAGAGTTCCCGCGATCCGGATCCGTATACAGTCTCACCAGCGACGTGGCACTCGTCCACACGGACACCGTGGGCTTCCCCAACATCGTGCGGGTCCTTCCGACGAGCTACACGCGCCACGTCGTACGCATGCAGAACTACATCCACGCTCTGTGGTCCTTCGTGTTGTACACGGATGTTATGGCCGGTTATGCACGTACCTTTCGCCGCTCCTCGTCGGTGGAGGAACTTCCCCTGCAGGATCGATTCTATATGGGCGGCGGTGCGCTCGATTTCGGCTCCACCCAGCTTAGGGGCTATGGGTTCAGGAAGGTCGGGCCTCGCCAGGACGACTATGCCATCGGCGGATCGACGCTGTTCAAGTATTCCGCCGAACTCCGATTACCTGTCATTCCAAGCCCGACGATGTACCTTTTGTTCTTCGCGGAAGCCGGAAACGTCTTTTCCAGTTTGAAGACTTCCGATCCGTTCCGGGTCAAACGATCGCTAGGTTACGGTTTTCGGTTGTTCATGCCGCTGGTGGGCGTCATCGGACTGGACATCGGATACGGACTCGACAAAGGCAACAAGAAGACCGGCTATCCCAAGTATCATATCCAGTTGGGCCAGCAGTTCTAAGGAGGCGCATGAGATCAAATTTCGTCTTGCTAATTCTGACGTGTTTGCTATATTCGCCCACGACCTTCGCACAGAACAAACTAGGATACATCGATTTTCAGTACATCGTTTCGCAAGTTCAGGCGGCGCAGGACGTTCAGCTGGAACTGCAACGGCTGTCCAACGAATGGGCCCAGCATATGGACGCAGTGAAAGACAGCATCTCGCTGCTGGAAAAGGACCTTGAAACGCTGAGCCTGACGCTGACCCAGTCAACAAGAGACATCCTGGAAAAGAGTATCCGCGACAAGAAGCAGGACCTCGCCACATATCAGGAGCAGAAATTCTCCCCCATTAGCGGCGAACTGTACAAGAAACAGCAGGAATTGCTCCAGCCTTTGATCGACAAGGTGAAGAAAGCTGTGGATAACGTGAGGTTGAAGGAAAAGTACGACGTGATCTTCGACATTTCGGCAGGGAACCCGGTGTCGATCGACAAGAAATACGACCTGACCGCTCTCGTGATCGAGGAACTGGTTTCTGTAGGCTTGACCGTCAAGAGCCAGTCACCCGGTGACGGAACAGAGGGCAAGTCCCCCTAGTCACTTCCATTTCACTTCCATAGGAGAAACACAGTGAAAAAAAACGTCCCGTTTGTTACGCTGCTTCTCGCCGTCCTGGCGTGGCCGGCTTTTTCTCAGTCCAAGATCGGCTACGTCGACTCTCAGAAGATCCTCGGATCCCTGAAGGAAACCCAGGAAGTGCAGGCGAAACTTCAGACTGAACAGGAACGCCTCTACAAGCAGTTTGAGTACCTGCAGGATTCACTCGCCAACGCGCAGGAAGACTACTTGAAAAATGTCAAGGACAACCAGCTACTCAAAGAGGGAACAAAGAAGAGCATCGAGAAGGGCATCCAGGAGTTGAGTTATCTGGTGGAAACGTCGCGCCAGAAATTTCAGGAAGACCTCATCAAGAAGCAGCAGGAGTTAATGCAGCCGATCCTGGACAGAGTCCGCAAGGCGGTCGACAACGTCCGCAAGGCCGAGGGATTGGATTACGTTCTCGACTACTCGTTCGGGTTCATTCTGGCTAGCGATACGAAATACGATCTGACGCAGAAAACTCTGGATGAACTCGTGAAAATGGGCGAATCCAAGGAAACTTCCACGAAAGATGGCGGCGCCAAAAAGCAGGAATAGGCGCTTTGGTCACCGATTTATTCTAATGGAAACTCGGAAGGGTTTCCATTTTTTATTCCGAAATGAGCGAGTTACCAATCACATGTTCTGAACTCGCCGGGTTGCTGGGTATCCCGATGGAGGGACCGGACCGGACCGTGACGGGGCTCAACGATCCCCGGCTGGCAAAGGAGGATGAGCTTGTGGCTCTGTTTGATCCGGGCGTCCTGAAGCACCTAGAGAGTCTCAATTCCCGTGTGTGGCTAGTGGGCGACAGACTGGTGACCCCTTCCCTCCGCGCTCAGGCATTGCGCCGGTCGGTCACGCTCCTGGTTTCTGGTCACATCCACGACGATTTCGTGCGTCTCCTTCGGCGCTTTCACCCGTTGGCACCGGAAGAACGGTCCATTCATCCAACCGCCATCGTTGAATCTTCCGCCCGCCTAGCTTCCGACGTGCACCTGGGCCCATGGACGTTCGTGGGCAGGAACAGTCGCCTGGAGCGCTGCGTGACCGTGGGGGCGTTGTGCAGCATCGGCCGAAATGTGATCGTGGGAGCCGAAAGCGTGCTCCACGACCGCGTCACCCTCTATGACGGAACCTGTCTCGGTGAACGTGTGGTCGTCCACTCCGGCAGCACGCTCGGGAGTGACGGATTTGGGTATTACAACGCCGCGACCGGGCCCGTGAAGATCCCGCATGTCGGCCGCCTGGTGATCGAAGACGACGTGGAGATCGGCGCCAACTGCTGCGTAGACCGGGCCACCCTCGGAGAAACTCGAATTGGTTCGGGCACGAAGATTGACAACCTGGTACAGATTGCCCACAACGTCGTCATCGGGGCCAACTGCCTCATAGCCTCCCAGGTTGGTATCGCGGGCAGCACGCGCATCGGCGACAGCGTTACCATCGGAGGACAGGCAGGGCTGGTGGGTCACATTACGATTGGAAATCGCGTTATCATCGGCGCGCAGGCAGGGGTGATCGGCTCCGTCGACGAAGGACACACCGTGTCGGGATACCCGGCCAGAGACCATGCCGAGGCCATGCGCCGTCTTGCTTATGTGGAACGCATTCCCGACATTCTGAGGCGATTGCGCGAGTTGGAAAAACCCAGATAAGATGTCCACCGACTTATCACACGGCGATGATATCATCCGGCCCAAGAAGCAGTCGGAGGACTATGAACTCGAACTTTCCCTCCGGCCGGCCCGTTTCAACGAGTTCGTCGGCCAGGACAAGATCCTCAGCAATCTGAAGGTGTTCATTGAAGCGGCACGGCAGCGCGGCGAATCTCTGGACCACGTGTTGTTGTCCGGCCCGCCCGGCCTGGGAAAGACGACCCTCTCCCACATTATTGCGCACGAACTGGGCGTCCAGATTCGTGTGACGTCCGGACCCGTACTCGACAAGGCCGGTGACCTTGCCGGTATCCTGACCAACCTGGAAGAACGGGACGTCCTTTTCATCGATGAGATCCACAGGCTCAACCCGGTCGTGGAAGAATACCTGTACTCCGCGATGGAGGATTTCCAGCTTGACATCGTTATCGACAAGGGCCCCAGCGCACGGACTATCCAGTTGACCCTTCCCCATTTCACCCTGGTCGGCGCCACTACTCGCTCCGGCCTGCTCACCGCCCCCCTGCGATCCCGGTTCGGCATCACGTCCCGACTGGACTACTACGACGACCGAAATCTGACCGTCATCGTTAAACGTTCCGCGGACATTCTGGGTGTGAAGATTGACGATGAAGGGGCGAAAGAAATCGCCGCCCGTTCCAGGGGAACACCTCGGATCGCGAACCGTCTGTTGAAAAGAACCAGGGATTTTGCCCAGGTGAAGGGCCGCAAGACGGTGGATCGTGACATAGCGGATTTTGCGCTACGGGCACTCGAGGTGGACGAGCATGGCCTGGACGAAATGGACAAGAGAATCCTCGCTACGATCATCGAGAAGTTCAACGGGGGCCCCGTCGGAGTTGATACAATTGCCATCTCCGTGGGTGAAGAGGCGGGCACGATTGAGGAGGTCTACGAGCCTTTTCTAATACAGAAAGGTTTTCTGAAACGAACGCCCCGCGGGCGTGAAGTGACGGCCTTTGCCTATCAACACCTGAAACTAAAGCCAAAGAAACACTCCCGCCAAACAGGCCTGGAACTCTAGCGTTTCTTCTTCCCGACGAGTATCTCCACAAACTCGTAGTACGTAATTCCCTCTTCGCTGACACGCCGAACCCGCTTCCCGTCCACCCAGCCGTCCAGCATCGTTTCTGTTTCCGCGATGTCCTTGTGCAGATGGCCGGCCGCTTCGGTCACCGTAACCCTCCCTTCGAATTGACCCGCGAGCTGGATGATTTCCCTCAACATCTTTTCTTCGGTCGGCATGAAATCGGGAAAGTCGTAGACAAGGCCACCCTCGGACGTGACCCGTCCGACGCCACCATAGTCCTCCATCACCTGTTCCATCAGCTGGCTGGCCGCACGTTTCGAGATCTTGTAGTGGACCATCACGTCTCCCATGCTAAGCGTACCCTGATGGGAACGAATCAGGTCAATCACCTGGGCAGCTCGCTGCCGGCGCAAGGCTCCTTCCTTGGCGGACCGGCGCCGGTACAGTCGAATCGGAACGTACAGCGCCGCGGCAACAAGCACCCACAACCACCAGTAATCACCGAAATCGAAAAGGACCGACCTCCAGGCAAACGGAAGCCGTTTCACCTGCACGGACAGGACATCCACGCCCAAGCCCTTGGATGCGTAAAAGCCAAAATTGGTCCCCCTGAGCGGACGATCGGGGTCCCTCGCCTGAATGAGCTCGCGGCCGTTCAGCAGTAATGTGAACTCATCTCCGGAACATCTCATGCCGAGCGTAAGGATGGAATCGGACATGAAGGACACGGGGGCAGGTATAACGAGACGGCGGAGGGCCCCCTCGGAGCATTTCTCCAGCATGAACTGTTTTTCCTTTGTCAACAGCATCGCATAGTAGTTCTTCTCATCCAGGATCCGCGCCGTCACTCCGACGGTCCCCTCCCGAGGCCATCGCGAAACGCGAATTCGTCCTTCGATCTCGAAGTCTTCGAGAGAGCCGTACTGCCACGAGAATCGTCCATTGTTGGGGTCGTTCATCCTGTAATAACCGCGCTCATAGTGGGCGAAATCGGATTCCGACCACTTGCCCGACCTGTCCGAAAAATTCTCAACGAGTACAACCGAGGGATCCAAAGGATAATCGCCCTCCCGATCTACCGCGGCCAACTCGAAATGGTAGGATCTCGCCGGTACACTCCCGGGTCTGTCAACCATCAGGTCGTCGAAATGGACGTGCGCATTCGAATACGCCAACACACCCACATGGCCCCTTACGAATTGGCGGTCGCGCGCGGAGGCCACTTCCGTCCCATTGATGAACAGGTCTATTTTCTCCCCACGGCATTGGACTTTCAGATAATTCACGCCGGATTGCTGAATGGCCGTATGCGCCGTCCATGGGATGAGCTCGAACCACCGATCTTTCTTCTGTCCTGCCAGTCTGAAGTAACCGTTCGCCGATACGCAGAATTCGTAGTAATTGTCATAGTCCCTCGTGCGAAACATCAGGCCGTATCCTTTGACATCCGGCCCGTCAAGGAATTCCGTCCGGATTTCGGCTTCGAAGTCGTCAAACAACTTCCCGTCGTAATAGCACATGCGTCCTTCTTCTGCCTTGATGTGATAGGCCCCATGGAGATAGTAAGCGTATCCGGAGGTCGGCCACAACGTTTCGTCGTCAAACGTCTCCTGGTACGTCGTCTGGGCCTGAGCGGGACAAATACCTGCAAGCAAAGCGGCCAGGATCGGGTGCAGTCGGCGTCGAATCATTTCGGCGGGCTAAGGATTGAGTGAACGATTTGGGACAGTATTCTGGTTTCTTGCAAGGGGTCGTCCGACGTCAAGATCGCCGACAGGATCGCCACGCCGTTGACGCCGGTCTGCAAGACCCGTGCGGCGTTCTCGCGGCTGATGCCCCCGATCGCAACGACTGGAATACTCACGGCCTCTCGGATTCTGCTGAGTCCCTCAACGCCGATGATACCCCGGATGTCCGACTTCGAGCCGGTTGAGAAAACCGCCCCTGAACCCACATAATCCGCGCCGGCCGATTCCGCGGACCGGGCCTCTTCCACCGTGTGCGCGGAGACACCTATGATCCTGTCCTTTCCGAGAAGGCGCCTGGATTCTTCGATCGGCAGGTCTGATTGCCCGAGATGGACCCCATCGGCACCGGAAGCCCACGTAACGGCCACATCGTCATTGATGATCAGGGGAACACGATATGCACGCGACAGCCGAGTAACTTCCTGCGCATACGACAGGAACGCCTTGCGAGGCATGGTCTTTTCTCTCAGCTGCAACATGGTCACTCCACCGTCGAGCGCCTTCCGGATGATATCCAGGCATGAACGCGCTCCCGCCATATGGCTGTCCACGATCAGATACAGGCTGAAATCAGGAATCACGGCCGGGACCGTAATAAAGGAGGCAAACAGACTGTAAGCCGAATTCTGTCCCCGCTGGTGGCGGGCCATAATCATTTGTCTAACATTCGACTTGTTCCGCATGCGGAACAGTATCGAAATGTTCCCTTAACTGGGATGCTGTGACGAGGACTTTCGTCCCGTGCGCAGCGTCCCGTCCAGGATGCGATCTACCCGAAGGCGCTCCGGAGAATCGGGCAGGCGACCCTGCGTACGCCGGGGCGTACACGCCTTCTTATTTGATCTTTCTCCAGGGGGGTTTAGCAGACGGTATCATTACTGATACCGTCAGTGCGCTCTTGCCGCACTATTTCACCCTTACCCCAACCGAGGCCGGGGCGGTATGTTTTCTGTTCCACTGTCCGTAACCGGATCCTCGCGGACCCGATTCCCGTCATTGTCATTGACTCTGACGGCACCTTGCCTTGCGGAGTTCGGACTTTCCTCTCCGATCGACCCGAGCCGACCGGAGCGATTATGCGTCTGCTTGCCAAAGAACGGTTGATTACGAGCCAATATAAAACCGCCGGTCGAGAATGGCAAAGCGAATTTCGCTACGGACGGGGATGAAACGTGCGGTGGATTTCCTTCAGGTATTCCC
>JBBIJR010000024.1:0-44773 GCA_037445875.1 Bacteroidota bacterium
GTTCCTGCACAACCCTGACGGGTATCGTGCATCCGGCCAGCAAAAAAACCGTCAAGACCGGCAAAAGAAAAAGCGTTTTCATAAATAGCTCCTTATTCATCCTGATAGTGCTGAACGACACAGTCTCAAGAATGCACAGTAGCCGAATCCTTCAGGGTTCGTATGACCCGTCGTTACGTAACCATCCACCAACGCGACTTGAAGGTCGCGGCTACAGGCCGAAATGCGGCTCACGGCGACGTATCCACCGGGACGAACTGCTGACCCACCAACCTCGCATCGATACTGAGTCCGGTCTTGAGCTGCCGGATCCGCTCTCCGAAATGAATGTTGTAGTAACTCTGGCCGTCGTAGTATCCGGCGAACAGCCACAGCATCTTCTTGAACCCCGGCACGCGCCATTTGAGCCTCGCCGAATAGATGCTCTCCGGCACACCCTGCGGATCGTCGAGGATTCGCGCATACGTCGCTTCCAGTCTCAGCGAAGGCCGGGCATACAGATACTGGTAATATATCCGCTTGCGGCCGTAGACGCCGCGCAACTCGTCATCAATGCTGAAGAGCCCCCGAGCGGGGTGGAACTCGAACGACACACCGACCATGTGGCGCGGGCAGCGGCGGAACGTCACGAAGTAGCCCGCATGAACGAAATTCGTCGAGAACGTGCCGGACGAGGTGTTGATCCCCGAATTGCCCGCCGAATCCGCGCTCGTAAACACGCTCCCGTCCTGACCGTTGGAATGGTGGGCGGCCAGCAAGGAAACCATGTTGGGACGAGATCATTTGCAGCAACACTCGTGGGGGCGACGTTCTCGCGGAGAAGCAGATCGACGGCCTGTTGAAGCCGCAAATTTTCCAGAAAAAGATGTCGCGACAATCCGTACACAGAGCGCCGCGGGGCGTCATTCTCAGACGGTCGGCCAAAACGCTGACGGGAGTGGGGCTGTCTTTGGATCGAAGCGGGGTTTCAAAAACCCGACGGAAATTGGGTGCAGGTCTAAGACTTATACAATTTTGTCACGTACTCCGCCACCATACGGTCGGTGTTGAACGTCGGGATCAACGTTTGCATGGCGCGACGAATGCGACGGATCCACATGACCGGAATGCCTCGCTGGTCGCGGTTGTAAAACAGGGGAATCACTTCATTCTCGAGCGCTGCGTACAGGTTCTTCTCATCGAGCCGGTCTTGTTCCACCTCGTTGTCCGAATGCTCATCGCCGCCGATGGCGAAGCCGTTGGTCCCGTCGAATGCCTCGCGCCACCATCCGTCGAGGATACTCAGGTTGAGGGCTCCGTGGGCCGCCGTCTTCTGGCCGCTGGTACCGCTGGCTTCGAGCGGCCGCCGGGGATTGTTCAGCCATACGTCGCACCCAGCCACCATGAACCGCGCCACGTTGATATCGTAGTTCTCGATGAAAGCGATCTTGCCGTAGAATTGCGGATGTTTGCTGAGTTCGACGATTCGCTTGATGAACGCCTTGCCCTTGTCGTCCTTGGGGTGGGACTTGCCGGAGAATACGATCTGGATCGGCCTTTCGGGATTGTTGAACAGGCGTATGGCGCGCTCGAACTGATGGAAGATCATGGGCGCCCGCTTGTAGGCGGCGAACCGGCGGGCAAAACCGATGGTCAGGACGTCTGGCGACAGAAAAGAGGCGAGGGTACGTCCTCCGTTGCCTCCAAAACGGCGCTGTTGTTCACGGAGCCGATGACGCGTGAATTCGATTAACATCCGTCTGAGCTCGTACCGCAGGGCCCAGATCTCTTCGTCGGAAATGAACGACGGATCGTCCACGCGCCGCCAGAAGTCGGCTTTCATCAGATGCGTTTCCCACTCCTCGCCGAGGAACTTGTGCCAGAATCTGCGTGTCCGTTCGTTCATCCAACCCAGCGGATGAACGCCGTTCGTGATATAGGCAATCGGGACCTGGTCCGCCGTCCGATTTGGGTACAGCGGCTGCCACATTTTCTGGGTGACCTGCTGATGCAGCACGCTAACGGCGTTGGCGGCCCGGCTCATCTTCAGGGCGAGGACCGTCATGCAGAACGTCTCCTTCTCGTCGTTGGGGTGCACGCGTCCGATTTCCATGATCCGTTCCAGCGATACCCCAAGAACGGCGCTGTAGTTGGACAGTGTGAAATGCATCAGATCGAGGGTGAACCGGTCGTGGCCGGCCGGCACAGGGGTGTGCGTAGTAAAGACGCAGCGCTGTTTCACCCAGGCGAGCGCATCTTCAAACGACAGGCCCTCTAGCATCTTGTTTCTGGCGAGTTCAAGCGTGAGGAATGCGCTGTGGCCTTCATTAATATGATAAACCGAAGGAGCGATACCCAGCGTCTGGACGAGGCGTGCACCGCCGATGCCCATGGCTATCTCCTGGCAGATGCGGGTCGTGATGTCGCCGCCGTACGTTCGCGAAGTGAGTTCGCGATAGTGCTCCTCATTGTCCGGATGGTTGCTATCGAGAAGATAGAGCGTGATGCGGCCGACCTGGAGTTGCCAGGCGTACAGGCTCACCATGCTGTGGCCGATTTCGACGACCGTCACAACAGGCTTGCCGGTCTTGTCTACAAGGAGCCTCAGGGGCAAGTCCTTTGGATCGTTGAGAGGGTATTGTTCCTGCTGATGGCCGTCCGCCGTCACGGTCTGGTGAAAATATCCTTGCCGGTAGAAGAGACCCACCCCTATGAGGGGCACGCCGAGATCGCTGGCCGACTTGACATGATCGCCCGAAAGGACGCCGAGACCTCCGCTATACATGGGGAGGCATTCGTGCAGAGCAAATTCGGGACTGAAGTACGCGATCGGTGCATCAAAAAACTCAGCGGCATTTGACTGGGCCCACGTCTTTTCAGGATGTATGTAGGCGTTGAATGCGGAAAGGACCTTGTTGAGGTGCTCGCTTAATGCCGACTCGCGCAGACGCGCCTGAAGTTCGTCCTGACTCAGGGCTTGAAAGACCGCGACGGCATTGTGATTCGATTCATCCCACACCTGCGGGGACAGATCGCGAAAGAATGACTGCGCGTCCTGGTTCCACGTCCACCACAGGTTGTAAGCGAGTATCTTGAGTTCTTCGATTCGGCGTTCCATGCTATTCGGTCGAAGATCTCGTCATTGGAGCTGCTGACATAACGCTGTCACCTGAAACCTGTATATTCGTTTGCTGGCCTTCAAAGATTCATGAATGGTCTCATCAAGTGTGGCATGAGTATAAGGGAACGGCCATTCAATTGCAAGCAAGCGCTGGTGGAGTCCATGATGAGTTGTGGGGAAGGTATTTTGATTGTAACTTGAGTTTCCAACTTACGTAATCTGTCGACACAACCGATCAACGCTTTCCAAAAGGAGGTATCATGGATGCACATTTGGCAGCTCTAGTCGGATGGTACGGGCACGAATCCTCGGCCACCCAACGGATGTTAAAGGCCATACCGAGCGACAAGATGGGGAAGAAGGTCCACCAGAGATTCCGGTCGGCGGGTGAACTGGCGATGCACATCGGAGACACCGTGCGGGATTTGACGGCGTCACTGAAAAGCGGTGCACTGGTATTCACGATGGAGCCGACGGCCGTTCCGTCGAGCGCTGAGGCCATTGTGAAGCATTACCACGATGCGATGGACGAATTCCAGCGTGAAGCGAAGCAATTTACCCAGTCCAACATGACCAAGAAGTACCCGTTTGAAATTAACGGCAAGGTTGTGTGGGAGCCGACGGGTTACGAGCTGATGAGCGGTTATATCTGCCACGAGATCCATCATCGCGCTCAGATCGGAGTCGTCTTGAGGCTGCTGGATGCAAAGGTTCCGGGTATGTACGGGCCGAGTGGAGACGAGATGTAGCCGTCGGAGGGAGAGCAGAACCCACTCGGTACCTTTTTTCAATCTCCATTGGCGGAGAGGGTGGGATTCGAACCCACGGTACCCCGAAGGGCACACCGGTTTTCGAGACCGGCCGATTAAACCACTCTCGCACCTCTCCGGAATGGGCTCCGGCCAAGCCAGGGCGCGGGAAGCTTAGGCAAAACGGCCCATTATTGCAAACAGTTTTTGAGAGTTCGAAAACGGATGGCGCATTGCGTTTGAGGCGGTACGTATCTACTATGACGGTCGAATAATTCGCAAGACAACCGGAGGTCCAACGAGTTCCGGTGGACTGGGTCGTCCTTGGAATCCTCGCCTACGTCGTGGTGCAGCTCATCGTGGGCGTACTGTTATCGCGCCGTATCCGGACAGCAGAGGACTATCTCCTTGCCGGACGGAGGTTGGGCTATCCGCTGGCAGCGTTCTCCATTTTTGCAACCTGGTTCGGCGCGGAATCGTGCATTGGAGCGGCCGGTGCGGCATATGACAGAGGAATCCCGGGCGTCCTCACGGATCCGCTGGGATACGCTTTGTGCCTCCTGGTGATGGGCCTCGTTCTCGCGGCGCCTCTCTGGAAGATGAGGCTGACCACCATTGCCGATCTCTTCCGTATTCGCTACTCGGGTCTCGTGGAAAAAATCGCGGTCCTGCTCATGGTCCCGACATCGCTTCTGTGGGCGGCCGCCCAGATACGCGCGTTCGGCGTTGTGCTGTCGGCTTCGTCCCCCTGGACCGTCACGTTCTCCATTACCGTAGCCGCGCTGGTCGTAGTTCTTTACACGGTAATGGGCGGACTGCTCGCCGATGCGACGACCGACATCATCCAGGGGATTGCCGTCATGGCGGGATTGGCGATGCTCCTGCCGCTCGTCATCGCCGATCAGGAGCTCACGATCGCGAACCTGTCGCTGTTCCGCAATCAATCCCTATCCGGCACCGGCTGGCTGAATATGCTGGAAGCCTTGTCCGTTCCCGTGTGCGGATCGCTGGTTGCACAGGAACTGGTTTCTCGCGTCATTGCGAGCAAGTCGGACAAGGTGGCCCGACGTTCCTCGGTGTTTGCAGCTTTTGCCTATCTGATCGTGGGGATCATCCCGGTAGGGATGGGTCTGGCAGGGCTCGACTTAGTACCGGGACTGGGGGATGCTGAACAAATCCTGCCGGTTCTGGCACAGAAGTACTTCACCCCTGCATTATATGCGCTTTTCGCGGGAGCGATTGTGTCTGCGATCTTGTCAACCGTCGACAGCGCACTCCTTGCGTGTTCGGCCCTCCTTTTTCACAACATGATCCTGCCACTAAGACCGTCGGCCGGCGAAAGACAAAAGCTATTGCTCAATCGCGTCGGTGTTGTGGCGATGGGGCTATTTGCTTATGTTCTTGCACTTCACGCAGAAGGAGTTTACCATCTGGTCAAGGAAGCCTCTTCATTCGGGAGCGCAGGAATTTTTGTTGTTGTGATGTTCGGGTTATTCACTTCATTCGGAGGGTCTCGCTCGGCCACGAGTTGTTTGCTGACGGGCGCCTCGGTGTGGTTAGTGGCCGAGTATGGATACGACCTTTCGTTCAGCTACCTGACGGCTCTTACCGCATCGGTGCTGACATACGCCGCCGTTGGTCTCATCGACCGGAGATCCGGTACCGCTCTTCGAGTTGGGCGATGAGCGTGCCTGTTAACGCTATAACCCGGACAGCCGCGTACGTCCGCGAACGTATGCCTCCGGAAGGCTCACACGATTGGTTCCACGTCGAACGGGTATGGAATCTGTCCAGGCGGTTGCTAAGGGCCGAAGGGGGCGATTCCGTCGTTGTAGAGCTGGCTGCCCTGCTGCATGACATGGATGATTGGAAGATAGCGGATGTCGTGTCAGATTCGTCCCGCGCAGGGGAATGGATGAGCTCGATTCGGATCGATCGGAGGATTCATGAAGCCGTCATAGATATCATCATGGCCTTTCCTTCAAAGGTGCCGGTGTTGACACACCTATGCAGACGCTGGAAGGACGAATCGTGCAGGACGCCGACCGCCTGGACGCCCTCGGAGCGATCGGCATAGCCAGGGCCTTTGCTTATGGAGGTCTAAAACGGCGCCCGCTCTACGACCCCGGTGTGCCGTTCCGGCCGCACGCAACGTTTGACGAATACAAGCAAAGCGCGGGTCCGACGATCAACCACTTCTACGAAAAACTGCTGCTTCTGAAGGACCGAATGAACACGCAGACGGCACGCCGTATGGCCGAGAACCGCCACCGGTTCATGCTCGAGTTTCTCGGCCAATTCTACCAAGAATGGGAAGTCAAAGATCCTGAGTTCTGACGTATCATATAATGGAGATCGACTTCGATGAAGAAGAAGCCAAGAGCGACCGCCAAGAAACTACCGACGCACTTCACAAGATTCCTCAAGGATCATCCCGGTGTAGGCCGACTGTATTCAGAATTGTCGGATGCGTGCAAGGCAGCGGGGCCCTTGAATGGGAAAACGGCCGCGCTGTTCAAATTAGGAGTGGCCGTCGGACTTCGGCACGAGGGCGCCGTGCATTCGCACACGCGAAAGAGTCTGGAAGCGGGTGCGACGCCGGCGGAGATCCGCCACGCTATTGTACTGGCGTTGACGACCATCGGGTTTCCGTCCATGATGGCGGCCCTGAGCTGGGTCAACGATGTACTGGATGGTCGGTAGGTTCGCCGGCGTCATTCTGATTTTCTGCATGACGGGCTGCACGGCGCCGTCCGAACCGATTACCACCGCGTTTCGATGCCGTGTGACGTTTCGCGATGCGACGAGCGGCTTCCGCCTGGGCCTGCGTGTGATACCGGGCGAGCAGTCCCTCAAACAAGGACGCCTCTTCGTTGAGCGGGCATCGGTGGATCCCCCTCACCTTTATTACGACGAGAGCCTCGTCGTGCGATCCCGTCTGGCGGACACCGTCGTGCTCGAAGCGGACGCGTTCGAGGATTGGCTCGATGATTTGTTTGCCGCACTGGAAGCCGCCCGCGAGTCTCACACGGGTGAAGCCGGCCGTATGTCCATCCGGGTAGAAGTCACGGACTCTGCACTGAAAAAAGGCTTTTCCGCCTTCGCGGATGCACCGGAGGAACCTGCGGTCGCTGAATTCTGTGATCGATGCCTCGCCTTGTTTGAACAGGGTTTCCCCAAAGTAGATTGGCAGACCCCGGATGCGGACGTGGCGGTTCGGATGGACAAGCGGATGGAAACGAAAGAGGATTCTCTGCGAATCGAAGTCGTCAAACGGGGTGCGGACATTCGTGTGGCCCATTCGAGGCGGCCATTCGTCCGCCGGTTGGATGAAGAGGAATACGTTGACCTCTGGCGGGTACTCGAGGCCAACTCCGTCTGGAGATTGCCGGGCGACGGGACGTATCGCTCATCGTATCCGCTCCGGTATGAGATGTCGCTGAGGTTGGGGACTCGAACGGCCTCGTGGCAGGTATACGCTCCTTCACTGTTGGGGGACCGGAGGTATTTCAACATCCTGAGCTACCTGGAAAACCTCTCAACAGGGGAAGGCCGCTGGTGATTCGAGCCGCCTTGATTCCCGGCTGCTTGATGGCTGTCGCCGCGGTCGGCCTCCTTCATGTGCCGCTCCTGAGTGAGTTTGACTACGAGTTCAATCAGCTCCTGTCGATCATTGCCGTTCCTCTTTCCGCCGCTGTCGCCATTCGCGAGCTATCGACACGCATCCGTACGCAGCCGCGGAGGGAGAATTCGTTTGAAGAAGGGACGGGCAATTTCTATATTGGCCGACGTTTGGCCGGCATATACGCGCTAATGATGATGCCTGCGGTGGCGGCCGTTGCCGCTGTATGGCTGCTTCGCTGTTCCTGTCCGGCCTTGCGCGGCATGGTGTTTTTCGCACTGCTGCCGATGGCCGGTGTACTTGTCGGAAGCGGTCTGGGAGTGTGTATTTCCGCGTTGGTGGAAAAAAGAAGGTTTTTGTGCGTATTGGCGAGCCTGAGCGCCGCGCTGGTGTTTCACGCTGCAGAGGTGTATGTGGGTCCGTCGATCGCCGTCTATTCCGTCCTGTGGGGTTACTATCCCGGACCGATCTACGACGAGTGGCTTCCGGTGACGGACACGCTCCTCTGGCATCGCGCGCTGGCGGCGGCTGTGGGTTTGGTCCTGTTTGCTCTCGGGACGCTGGGGCTGCGGCGGAGAAGACGAGGCCTGCTCGGTTTGGCCGTGGTCGGTCTGGTTGGGGTTGTTCTGGCTCTCGATTCCGTTGTCGGGGCCCGCGTATCGTATGAGCGGTTGGACGGAGTCCTGAGCCGCCGATTGCAGACAGGCGCGGTGGATGTGAGATGGGACCCGTCGCTGGATTCGATAAGGGTTCGTCGGATCGGGTGGACAGCGGACCTTTTCTGTGCGGAACTTCGCAGTGAGCTGCAGTTGGCGGATTCAACTCCCGTTCGACTCTACGTCTATGCCGATGAGGCCCAGAAGAAACGATGGATGGGGGCCGGTCCGACAAATTTTGCTGCGATATGGAGAAACGAAATACATCTGAATTCTTCCGACGCGGACCGCGTGCTGAAGCATGAGCTAACCCACGTCCTCGCCAGTGAATTCGGCGTACCCGTCGTAGGCACCACCCGACTCGGACTCCTGGAAGGACTGGCGGTTGCAAGCGACTGGAATGCCGTCCTGATGACGCCTCACCAATGGGCCGCGGCGGTCTATCGCCAGGGGTCTCTGCCCGACGTCGCTGCATGGATGCGGGGCGTACGGTTCTTCGCGGCCGAGTCTCAACTGGGTTACACCGTGTCCGGTTCGTTTGTTCGATATCTCCTCGAGCGATTCGGCCCGGCGCCGTTAAAGCGAGTGTATGCCGGAGAGTCCTTCAGGACGGCCTTTGGGAAGGAACTGGATTCTCTCACCGTCGAATGGAGAACATCGCTCGAACGCGTGCCCCTTACGGCGTCGGACGTCAGACTGGCGTCGTTGCTCCTTCGTCCGGGCATCTTCTCCCGGCGCTGCCCGCATCAGGTTGCGGAACATCTTCACGATGCAAACGAGGCCTACGAGCAAGGACGGTACCTTGATGCAGACGGTTGGGCGGCGAAAGCACTCAGGATACAGCCCCAGAACTCCTCGCTGATGCTGTTTCGGGCAAAGTGCCGGTGGTATGCCGGGCGGTGGGATAGTGCGCTGGTGCTGGCGGAATCGCTGCTGTCCTCACCGAACGTCCCATTCACGGCAGAAGGTGCGGCCCTGCTGTTGAAAGGAGACATACATCTGGTGAGGGGCCAACCGGACACTGCGCTGCGGTGTTACCACGAGACGCTGGACCGGTTCGGATCCGTTCCGGCCTTCTACTTGGCCGCACACAAGCGTCTGAGCTTCTTCGGCCATTTACGGCAAGTGCATACGCTGAAAGCGCTCGTCGCCACCGAAGACCGGAAGGTGCACGTTGAGACGCTTCGGGTTCTGGTCGAGGAGGACACAATCCTGAAAGTACCGCGGTTCTGGTTGGGAACCGCCTACCGGGAGAAGGGAGACAACAAGAAAACCGTCGAGTTGCTGAACAGCGAAGCCCTCTCGTTCAACGATCGCACATTCGAGGCCGAACGATTGAAGACACTCGGGGATGCCTTTCTGGACATGATGGAATACGAAAGAGCCGCCGATACATTCGAGGATATGCTGCTCGTTGCTGATCGCGAAGCGATGAAGAACGAAGCCGGACGACGGTGGAGGATTGCCCGATGGATGGCTGTTCACCCTCGATGATTCCGAGATTCGGGAATGGAATTTGTACGATGAAACTTTTCCTGTATGCTTCCGTGTGCTTGTGTCACTTTGCGTCCGCGCTTCACGCGCAGGATGGGCAGCCTCTCCTCCTGGCCTTCGGCGACGAGAAGGCCGGTTGGGCGGTTGGAGCAGTTCGAACGGGCGGGCCGGCGCCCAGGGACACTTTCAGATCGGTCACTCCAAGGGACACATACCGCACGATGATCCTCAAAACCGCGGACTCCGGAAAACATTGGCGGCTGCAATCGGTAATCCAGTCAGGAGAGGAGCGGATGGTTGTGCGATCGGCGGCCGCCGTGGACAGCACGCACGCATGGGTGTTATGCAGCAAGGTGGATGACGGCAAAGACTACCTGCTACGCACTGTAAACGGGGAGGCATGGCAGGTGCTGCCGATCTTGCTCGACGTCGCACCAAAGAAGATCCTCTTCACCGATCCGATGAGCGGCTGGCTGATTGCCAATGAATTCGCCTCCTTTGACCGCCTGTACCGGACTACCGACGGTGGGGCATCCTGGACACCCGAGAACATTGGATTCGAGGGAACGTTTTACGATATCGCTTTCGACGGCTCAAACGGATATTGCCTGGCCTCGTTGAGCCGGAACCCGGCAGATGTCAGTGTTCTCAGGACTGCAGACGGGGGCGGCATATGGATCCTCGCTCAGGAATTCAAGCCCGACCCCGAAGCGACCCTCACCGGTTTGTCCATCCATGCGGCTTCTGGAAGAACCGTGTTGTTGCTCAAGTCCACAGCCGAACAGGAGATGGAAGAGATTACCGGGACCGTGCTGGCACGGTCCGATGACGGTTTTGCATCCCATCGGACAACCAAAATAACGTACGAGAAGGAAAGCAAGCTTTCCAGCGTGCTGCTTTCGGAATTGGCCGCCGATTCCGCCGGTATCTATGCGTTGGATAGAATACCCCTCGACAACGGCGATGCCGATCGCGGGGGCTTCTTCAATATCGTCCGATCGACGGATCAAGGAAGAACGTGGCGTCGCCACCTTGACATCACAGGATCTATCGCGCAAGTGCTCATTGCCGGAGGGACGTTTTTGTCCGCAACGCACAATGGAGAGGTGTTATATTACGACAATGCCGAACAGGTGTGGCGGTCATCCGAAATCGATTTCAAAGGTCTGTACGTGAGACCGGCGAGTGGGCCGGTGTTTGCCGGGCTTACCAGCATCCTGCACGCCGAAGAGATGGATGTCGAGGATTTCGACCGGGACACGACCTACACGAGCAAATGGGAGAGCGAAGCAGACTCTGCTCTCGCGGTCAGCTTCGCCAGGGTCGCGGACATAAGAAAGTACCGCGCAAACGAGGCAGTGGATTTTTCTGTTGGGATTGATTCGGCCGTTTCGACCCAGATCGTGTTTCACCGCCGAGTCCGCTGGGGAGCCAGGCACGGTCCGCTCGATTTGATCCGGGATGAGTTGCTCAAGGGAGAAATCCGGCTGAGGAAATACAAAACGATGCGGCTGGCCGGCGCAGTGCGGGCCGTGAACGGACGCCGTGCAGTACGCTACAGTTGGTCGTCCAGCATCAACGGAGAGCTGAGCGACCAGATAGCGTTTACCACGACACCCCGGCAGCTGGTACCCGGCACCCACTACCTGTTTTTCAAGGCCATGGATCAGGACGGTCGATGGTCGGATCCGGTCGTACTGAAGGTGATCGTCGAGGATTTCCCGAAATACCGGTTTCCGTTCCACGGCACGTGGACCGTCGGGGGCGGAGGCAGTTACTACAACCGCGGCAGACACATTCGAGGAATCCGATACGCGCTGGACCTCAATTACGGTGAGGGCTTTGAGGGAGGCGACAGCGACTACGGTCTCCCTGTGCGGGCCTCCACCGACGGTGTGGTAGCCTTCGCGGGTTACGTGCGGGGCTACGGCCGTACGGTCAAGATCGACTACTACTACGGTGGGAACAAGTACACCACACTGGTCACGCACCTTGCGACAATCTCCGTCGAGGTGGGCGAGAAAGTCCGGCAGGGCCAGGAACTGGGAACTTGCGGATCCACCGGGCGATCCAGTGCGCCCCATGTCCACTGGGAACTGCGGATCAATGACGTATGCGTGGAGCCGGAGCCGGTATTTGAGAACGATTCGACGGTAGTCCAGTCCCTCCGAAACGGGGCCAGCTTCACATCGGACAATCAGTACCAGCCGGACCACATCGTTGTGGTGGACGAGCCGAATATCCCGAATACGTGGCTGGAGCACCGTGGATACCTGCACAGCTACCGCTGGGTGAGCGGAACCCTCAACACAGCAACGGTGGAGGCCGTCTGGAAGCCGGTCCTGAAGCGATCCGGTAAGTACAGAGTTCAGGTTCACATTCCGAAGAAGTTTGCCACGGGCATGGCGACGTACCGGGTTCAATCCCGCCAGGGTGTGGCAGAGGTAAAGATCAATCAGAACAAGTTCACCGACGAATGGGTGACGCTTGGCGTCTATGATTTTGCGGCGGGGAGTGACGGCCATGTTTCTTTGAACAACGTCACGGGACAGGCGCGCCGGACCGTTGCATTCGATGCCGTGAGATTCATTGGTCAGTGGGAGCATGCGCGGGTAGGTCTCGAAACCAATCCCTAGATCGGGCGCGAAACAACTATTATTTTTACATGAGAAAGGTGATCACATTGTCCACGTTTAAGCTGTGGCGCAGATTAAGGCCGGTCCTGCTGCTGGTCCTGATGGTCGGCATGGGGTCGTTCGCCGGGGGATGGTTGACCGGTGGTTTTCCGCTCAGACAGGACTACTACGATGAGGTTCGCCGCGGACTGCGTCTTTTCGGCGACGTTTACAAGAATCTGACGGAAAAATACGTCGACGAAATCTCGCCCCACGACGTCTTGCGGGCAGGCATCGATGGAATGCTGGCCTCGTTGGACCCGTATACGGCGTACTACGAAGGCGACGAAAGCGGCGACCTGGACGTCCTGATGATGGGCAAGTACGGAGGTATCGGAATCTCCGTAGGAATCAAGAACGGCGCTATCACCGTCATCTCTACGATGGATGGTTCGCCTGCGCACCGGGCGGGAATTCTGCCGGGCGACCGCATCATTGCCGTGGACGGCCTGACCGCCAAGAGCCTCCGCCTGCAGGAAATGTCCACTTATGTAAAGGGCGAACCCGGCACGAAAGTCCGCTTGACCATTGTCCGCGAGGGTGAGCCGCATCCTCTGGAGATGGATTTGGTCCGGGAGATGATTGCCGTTGAAAATATAGCGTACGCGGGTGTCGTGGACGATAGGATTGGATATGTCAAATTGACGAAATTCTCGAAAACGGCGAACGCCGACTTTGTCGGTGCACTCAAGAGCCTCAACAAGTCAGGCATGAAGGGACTCGTCGTGGACCTCCGCGGCAATCCCGGAGGCCTTCTGGACGCGGCCATCGACGTCACCAATCAGTTCGTGCGGAAGGGACAGATGATCACGTACACGCGCGGACGTGTAGCGGAATCGACCCGCTACTACAGGGCCGACAACGAACCTCTGCTGCCGGACCTGCCGCTGGTTGTGCTGGTCGACGGGGGAAGCGCCAGTGCATCTGAAATCGTCGCCGGAGCCCTGCAAGACCTTGACCGCGCCGTGATCGTCGGTTCCACCACGTTCGGCAAGGGCCTGGTACAAACGGTGTATCCGCTTCAGGAGAAAAACGCCGTGCTCAAAATTACGACTGCCAAGTATTTCACTCCGAGCGGCCGCTGCATCCAGCGAGACCCGTATCCGGCGAAGGCGTCAAAGGCGATCGCTCGGGACGACGAACTCACGGGATCCTACGACACATTCGGGGTCGGCGATGTGCCGCTCGACTCCGCAGGTACAGACAGTGGGAGTGAAAAACGGTTCAAGACACAGAGCGGCCGCACGGTATTGGGCAACGGCGGTGTGACACCGGACGTAACGGTTGCCCGGCCGATGGTTCCGCTATATTTTACGCAGCTCCTGAAGCACGGCCTGATTTTCGACTTTGCGACCGCATTTGTAGCCAGGCACCGCCACATCGACTCGACGTTCACCGTCTCGGACAGCCTGCTGGTGGATTTTCGGTCCTTTCTGCGCGGCAGGCAGTTCGATTATCGCAGTGCCGGAGAAGCCGAGTTGGACAGACTGGTGGAGGTTTCCAGGAAGAGCCGATACAGCGACAGTTTCGTGAACAAGCTCGAGAGATTACGCAGCGATATCGTACCGGAAAAGGAGCGGGATTTTGAAAACAGTCTGCCGCTCATTCGCAACACTCTGGAGCAGGAAATCCTGTCGCGGTTCTATGGGAGCAAGGCGCGCATTCTGACGGCCTTGAAGTACGATGCGGTCTACCGGGAGGCACTCCAGCTGTTGAGAGACAAGCAGAAGTATGAGTATATTCTTGCGGGAAAATGACGCGAAATCATGGACTGGCTGATTGCAGCTTACATACTGACGGGCTGGTGCGCCGGTCTGCTGGGTTCCATGGTAGGGCTGGGCGGAGGCATTATCGTCGTGCCGGCCCTGACGTTGTTGCTGAACGTCAATATAAAGAATGCCGTCAGCAGCAGCCTGATCTCGCTGGTTGCGACTTCGGTGATGTCCGTGTCGGTCTACGCAGAGCGGCGTTTGGTCCACTACCGGTTGGGACTGGTGTTTGTGTTCACAACCATCCTCGGTTCGTTCCTTGGCAGTTACGTCGGAGTGTATCTCGACCCTCAAACGGTCATGATATGTTTTGCGGTTCTGATCGGCGCGGCGATACCCGTGATGACGGTCCGCCTGTTCCAAGGCGAAAAGTACATCGACCGCTCGGTCCTTCGAACGGGTCCGGTGACCCGAACGGGCTTGCTGGAGCTGTACGGTCGGTACCCGGCGGATGATACGGAGGGTGGAAGTTATTACCGTGTTCGTCACGCGAAGGCCGGAGCGGCCCTGTCCACGCTGGCAGGAGCCGTTTCGGGATTGCTGGGTGTGGGCGGGGGCATTATCCAGGTTCCGATGCTGAACGGATTGTGCGGCGTGCCCGTTCGCGTGGCTACCGCGACCAGTGCGTTCATGATTGGGTTCACCGGTCTGGCCGGCGCCACGACGTACTTTCTCTACGAGCAGTTTGACCTCTCCATGACGGGTGCAGTGGTCGTGGGTGTGACGGTCGGGTCATGGATGGGTTCGCGTCTTGCGTTGTTGATCAGGACTCGCGCCATTGTGGGGATCTTGATCGCGGTTCTGGTCGCGACGCTGGTTCGGATGGTTATCAGGATCATGGCTATCTGATATGGGCCGCCTCGATGAATGGTACCCGCGGATCATGAGGCGGGGCACCTGGCTGAGCCTCGGCTGCCTGGGGGCAGGATTGCTGATGCAGATGGGAGAACAAGACGCGGCTGCTGTTCATGCTTTGTTGTACGGCGGCCTGGCCATACTGCTGGTGCTTCCTGTAGTTGGACTGCTGCTCTTCACAGGCCGCTACGCCCTGCGGAGAGATGTTGAAATGGTCGTCCTGTCCGTGTTCGTGGTCCTGATGCTCCTGGTGGGTACCGTTGTCCTACACGTTTCAAAATAAGCAAGGAAAGCTCATGCGAGAAGGTGCCGTTCTGCTTCTATTCTTGACCATGCTCGCCTGCGAAAGCACCAGCCGGGTCGTGGTCTACAGCGATCACAACTACGCGGAGCTGGAGAAAGGCACGGACATCACGGTGAAATTCACGGACGGCCGGGTCGCCCGATTTCACAGAATGAAGATCGTCAGAGTTGACGAACAGCACATTTATGCACGCTGTTGGGAGCGAAAGGACTCGGAACCAAAGGACTTCAAGTTCCTCAAGTCCGAGATCGTCATTGAGGACATGGAATTCAGCACACCCAATACCGTTGGGTATGTACTTTCTTTCGCCTTGATGGTCGGCATCTTGTACCTGCTGCAACGCATCATCTACGACTGAGCCGCCGTTTCTAAATCCCGCCTTGCTTTCTTTTGCGGAAAGCAGTAGAATACGACGGTTCAACCGTCATCTTAACCGCTTTGTACAATGGCCAATAGAGAGCTCGACTCGGCTGTCGCGAATCAGGTTCATACCGACTATGCGTCCGGAAGTGTGGTAGCGGCGGATCCTTTTACGCAAACGATTTCCCGCATCGGAATCGTGGACCCTTCCTTTCTCCGTGCGTTGATCCAGGCGTTGCAGCTCGCCCACCGGGCTGGCGACAGGGGGGAGTCCGATACGCAGTTTTATGAATTGGGCCTGACGTGGGGATATCAATTCCACGAAGTACTGGACTCAAGGATAAGAGCGGCACAACTGGAGACCGTGCGAGAACCGGAGGACTTCCTGAAGGAAGAGTTCATCGAAGATCTCAATAGCTACTTCAGCTATGCCGGCACGGGCCAATTCCGGATCACCGAGGGAAACAAGTTCTACCTGATCGAGCTCAAGAATTCCGTTTTCCAGTCCCTGGATCAGGCCGAAACCAACGGCATGATTGCCGTGATGGCTGGATTTTTTGCGGGTCTGTTCAGCCGGCTGGCTCACAAGACCCTTGCCTGCACGGTCCTGGCCGACGACCGGGAGACGCAGAGCGTGCGGTACGCACTCAGCAACGAGACCGTCGTGAATGAGATCCGGGCGGCATTGCAGTCCGGGCAGGATGAGAAGGCTATCCTAACCGCCTACCGAAACCAACACATGATCTAGCGGCATGAACAACGTTTTTTGTGTTGCCAGCCAAAAAGGAGGTGTCGGCAAGACGACCACCGTTCTGAACCTGGGTTTGGCACTGGCTCAGAAGGGTCGGCGTGTTTTGCTGGTGGATGCCGATCCCCAGGGAGGGATCGCCTTGTGTCTGGAGGGTCAGGGGAGTCCCGCCCACGACCGGAGAGGGCTTTTCCATGCGTTGTCCGGTGAAGGCGATCTGCGGGAGCTGGCACGGTCGACGGACGTCGAGAACGTCCAGGTCATCGACAGCGGCGTGGAACGGCCCGGGATCGCGGACTACGAAGAAGCAGCGCGGGCGGCAGGCCTGTTTCGGGAACTCATTCAAAGCGCTTCGGCACAGCACGACGTGGTGCTGGTCGACTGTCCTCCCGGCGTCGGTGTCATTCCCACCAGTGCGCTCGTCGCATCGGATTATGTGCTCGTGCCCCTCCAGTGCGAACCTCTTGGCCTCAGGACGCTGCCGCAGTTGCTGCGCTTGCTGATCGACGTGAAACAGGGACAGAACCACCGCCTCGATCTGGCCGGCATCGTGATTACCATGTTCGATGCCATGAACACCACATCGCAGGTCGTGGCCCAGCAGATCCGCCATCATTTTGATCCCGATATCGTATTCCGCACGCTGGTGCCTCGCGACCCGGCCTTAAACGTGCTGTTTTCGCCCACCGGCCGAATCGAGAGTGTGCTGAAAGAACTTCACGCCTTTTCCATCGGCTTGAAGGCCTATGGCGAGCTTGCCGACGAACTGGAAGAGCGATTTGTACACTCCGCAGCCGACCTTGCCTACCATTCTACCTAACGTAACGCAGGTTCCCTTATGCTGGACGTAACGGAAACAAAAGAGAAGTTTGCGGAATTCATCCTTCCGCGGGACTATGTCAGTTTCTCACCGCTGACCGCCGAGATCATACTCAACGGAAACCAGCGCGGCATGGCGATAGACCGGACGTTCTTAACAGGCCTCCAGCGATATTTGCAGACCCAGTTTCAGGATCGGTACACCCGTATTCTTTACGAGGTGGGTTTTGCCTGGGGAGGACAGGCGTATGCGCAGATCGAAGCCATGGCCCTGACGGTGTTTCCGGAAGTCCGAAACATCAAAGAGCTGAACATGAATCGGTTTCACCAACTCTTCACCAACCATCTTTCGTCCATGGGCTGGGGCAACTTCGAGCTTAAGCGCCGGGACAATTTCCTGTTTGTCGATCTGTATGACTCGCTCTACGTGGACGTGTTGAGAAACGAGCCGATATGGGGCGGTACCGGAAAACCGTACACGGTGTGTCATCTGTACGCCGGGTTCTTCGCGGGAATTTTCAGCCGCATTTCCAACATGGACCTGGCCTGTCTGGAGATTACCTGCATGATTGATGGCTACGAGAATTGCTCCTTTCTTCTCGACAACGCGGATACCGTCAGGAAGATCGGAGCGAGGGTCCAGAGCGGGCTGGCGCCGCTGGATGCCTTTCAGAAGGCCAAGAGAGAAATCGAAGAACAATACGTGGATTGACGATGGACAAGCCTGTTTACCGAGAGACCCTTGAGGCCGCGGACCTCCTTCGCACGTTCCATTCGATCCAGGTCCGAACAGAACCTGACGATGAATACGCGGACGCCCGGGCCGTGTTCTTTGACAAGGAATACCTCACGATGGCGGAATTTCTTGCGCCTATAGGGGCCGTCTTGACGCGGACCGATCGTACTTCCGGGGGACTCACGATCGAGAAGTTCTTCTCAACATCGCTGAAGCCGGCATCGCCCAGACCGAAATCGGACCGTGAGAGGCTGCAGGAGCTCTTCAGCCGCGAGTTGGAGTCGCAGGCCGCTCAGCTGGACCAGCTCAAGCGGATCGAAAGCATTAAGGCTTTCCTTTCCCGACTGCCTTCCTGATTCTTTCTGCCGGGCGCATGCACGGCGGCGACGCTGCTTTTCGTCATCTTCACACGCACAACTATTCCCAAGGAGTATTGTCATGTTTCGGATGAGCATACATCTGGCCGGATGCTGGGCCTGGTTTGCCGTTCTGTCGTCATCCGTCGTTGCCCAGTGGGACACGGTATCGATTGCTGGCCTCAAGGCACGCAGCATCGGTCCAGCCGGCATGAGCGGCCGCATCTCCGACATAGATGCCCTGGCCGACGACCCTAACCTGATCATTGTGGGTACGGCCACCGGAGGGGTATGGAAGTCGCTCAACGGGGGCATTACCTGGAAGCCGATCTTTGACCGCCAACCGGTTTCTTCGATCGGAGCCGTGGCGATCGATCCGTCCAACCCCTCCCTCATTTGGGTAGGTACGGGAGAGGCCCATACCCGGAACACTGCAGGTGTGGGCAACGGCGTCTACAAGAGCCCCGACGGAGGAGAAACGTGGAAGTACCTCGGACTCGACAAAACTGAAAAGATCCACAACGTGATCGTTCATCCGCACAACCCGGATGTTGTGTACGTGTCTGCCCTGGGGAGTTCGTGGGCTGAGAATCCGGAGCGGGGTGTCTTCAAGACCACTGACGGCGGCAAAACATGGAAAAGAATCCTGTTCGTTGACTCACGCACGGGTTGCGCCGACCTGGTGATGGATCCGGGTAATCCGAACAAGCTGTTTGCGGCGATGTGGGAACACCGCCGGTGGCCGTGGTTTTTCAAGTCCGGAGGTTCCGGCAGCGGGCTCTATGTGACCCACGACGGCGGTGAGAACTGGAAGCGCCTGACGGACAAGGAGGGACTGCCCTCGGGGGACCTGGGTCGTATCGGCCTGGCCATTTCCAGGAGCAACCCGGAAGTGGTTTATGCGCTCGTGGAGGCCCAGAAAAGCCTGCTGCTGCGTTCGGAGGATGGGGGACGATCGTGGAAAAGAACCAACGACAAGCCAAACATCTCGGCACGTCCGTTCTATTTCTCCGATATCCGCGTGGACCCGCAGGACGAGAACCGTCTGTACTTGCTTCACTACATCGTCGAGTTGAGCATTGATCGGGGCAAGACCTTCGAGACGGTCGTATCATGGGACAAGATCCACGGAGATCATCATGCTCTCTGGATATCGCCGAAGGACGGCCGGATCATGATCAACGGAAACGACGGAGGCCTGGCGATTACGCAGGACCGCGGCAAGACCTGGAGGTTTGTGGAAAACCTTCCGCTTGCTCAGTTCTACCACATTGCTGTGGACATGAATACGCCGTATCGAGTTTATGGAGGTCTGCAGGACAACGGTTCTTGGCGCGGCCCCGGCAGCGTGTGGGAATGGAACGGGATACGGAACTATCATTGGGAACCGGTCGGCTGGGGTGACGGTTTCGGAACGCTGCCGGATCCTCAAAATCCATCGATCGTCTACAGCATGTCCCAGGGGGGATACCTGTACCGCTACAACGATCGGAATTCCGAACTGAAGATCATACGGCCTCCACAACCGGACGGCGTCAAACTTCGATTCAACTGGAACGCGGCGATCGCCCTGGACCCGTTTGACAGCGGAACGGTGTACTACGGAAGCCAGTTTGTTCACAAGAGCACCGATCGGGGTGAAACCTGGACGATCGTCAGCCCGGACCTCACAACAAACGACACGTCCAAACAACATCAAGCGAAGAGCGGGGGATTGACGCTGGACGTTACGTCAGCCGAAAACTACTGCACCATTCTGACCATCGCCCCAAGTCCGGTCAAACGGGGCGTCATCTGGGTGGGAACGGACGACGGGCAGGTGCACGTGACCCGCGACGGCGGAGGGTCCTGGGAAAACGTTGTACAACGGATCCCGAAACTGCCCGGAAATACCTGGTGTCCTCACATAGAAGCGTCACCCTTCGAAGAAGGCACTGCTTTCGCCGTCTTCGATGACCATCGCAGAAACAACTGGACGACGTACGCCTACCGGACGACGGACTTCGGAAAAACATGGACCAGTCTTACGACCAGACCACCCAGAGCGGAACCGGGCGATACGCTCATCTGGGGATACGCTTTAAGCATTGCACAAGATCCCGTCGACAGGGATGTGCTGTTCCTTGGGACCGGCTTCGGCCTGTTCTTCTCGTTGGACGGAGGCAAGGCATGGAAGAAATTCACGGCCGGATTTCCTACCGTGCCCGTGACGGAAATCGTCGTGCACCCTCGAGACCATGATCTCGTGGTTGGCACGCACGGACGTGCCGTTTACATTATCGACCGTATCGGAGTGCTCCGCCAACTGAAGAAGAACGTCCTCGATCAGCCGCTGCACGCGTTTGAAATACCCACGGCCGTGCAGTACCAGGGTAAGGCGGGTAACGGGTATTTCGGCCCGGGCGATGCGTTCTTTTCGGGGGACAATGTTTCTTACGGCGCGATGATCACTTACTACATGCAATCCGCCCGCGTAGCCGATACGTCAAAGGGAAGCGATTCGGTGTCAAGCTCCGGCGCTCAAAAGAAAGTCAGGATCGAGATCAGCAATTCGGAGGGCAAGACCGTACGGAAGATGGAAGGACCGGTGCAGAATGGCATCAATCGTGTGTACTGGGACTTACTGGAGGATCCCTTCAAGACGCCAAAACTTGGGCAACGGGGGGGCGAGGGCGAAGGCCAGGGACCGGAAATCCTGCCCGGTACCTACACCGTCAAGATCCAGGCGGGCCGTCATGAGGTTTTCCAGAAAGTGGAAGTAGTGCAGGACCCCAGGTACACGTATGATGCGACGGCCCGGAAGGAAAAATACGAAGTGATTCGGAAGATCGGTGAACGAATCGAAATCATTACCGAGGCGGTGGAGCGCATTCAAAAAATGAACAAAGTGATCCAAGACGTGCTGGATCGAGCCCGGGAGCCTAAAGACAGCCTGACGAAGAACCTCGCTCAATCGGGAGAAACGCTCCAGAAAACGCTTCGAAGGGTCCAAGATCTTCTCGTGGAATCGCCGGACGTCCAGGGTATCAACGATGCAAGCGACGTGGCGCTCACCCGACTGCAGACCGTTCAGTGGTTCATGGGCTCGTCGTGGGATGCACCTTCGATCGGACACATGAACTACCTGCGGCAGGCGGACAGTGTCCTGGCAAAGGCTTTGCACGAGTTTAACAGGGTCTTTGCAGAGGACGTGGTCGCTTTTGAGAACAAGGTCAAGGAAGCCTCATTCAATTTCTTCCCGGAAAAGGATCCACTGGACCTTGACTGGAGGCGGAAGAAGGAATAGGTCCCTTTACAGGTGAATGGCAAAAGACGAAGGGGTTCCGCAGGGAACCCCTTCGCCTTTTCAGGCTTGCGCGCTACGGAAGCGTCGGCGGATTCGAGAAGGCCTTGATCCCGTTGTCTTTCTTGATGAACAGCAGGTAGGCGGCGACTCCTCCGCCGGCGGCCACCGCTCCGCTGAGCAGATACCACTTCGTCTTGCCGGGAAGCCTGATCTTCTCTGGTTCGAGGCCAGCGAAGATCCGTGCAATGTTCTTCATCACCTGTACCAGGCCATCCGTAGGGCCGTCGTAATCCTGTTTGGACGAATTCACGATCTTTCCGGTTGTGACATCGATCAGGCGTACGTCCACCGTGTAGGTCCGGCCGACCTTGCCGATGGTTCCCAGGGCGATTTGCTCGGCACTGAGGAGTTTGCCGGCCTTCGTGGCGTTGTCGGCGCTCAATTCGGACAGGGCAAAGTCCTGTTCCGCAAGAAGAGCGTTCATGTAGGAGCGCTCGATCAGATCGAATTGCAGAGATTGCATTTCGCTGCGGAGACGATCGGAGAGCGCCTGAGCTTCGGATTTCAGCACCCCGCCGGTGACCTGGAGGTCCAGAACGGCTACCAGGGGCTTGGTTATTCGCCGCTCCTGCGCGGGGCTGGCCAGCGCCGCTCCGATCAGAAGTGCGAGCAAGGTCAATACTTGGAGTTTCATGGTGTGCCTCATTTCTTTCCGTTTATCTTAATAACGTCATTTTGCGTGTGCGGGTAAACAATCCGGACCCGTCGATCGCCTCGGCGTGCAGGCGGTACACGTACACGCCGCTTGCCACACTGCGTCCGGCGTCGTTTCGGCCGTCCCAGGCCACAGAATGCGCAGCCGCAGCTTCCTGCCCCCGCACCAGTGTTCGCACCTTCTGTCCCAGCATGTTGTAAACGGCTAACTCGACTCGTGACGCCGTCGGTAAACCGTAACGGATGACCGTGGTGGGATTGAAGGGATTGGGGAAATTCGTGCCGAGGTAGTAACTGGTCGGAACGGTCTGGGCCCGTGTTCTCTCGATAAAATCCGCCGTCCCAACGAATAGCCTGTAGACGTGGGGCTTTCCGGAGACTGTGACGTTGACGGATAAGGGATCCAGGGCTACGTTGCGATCTCGGTCAAGCCACAGCAGCTCGTAGCCCTCGGGGATGGTTTCCAACCCCTGGACGGATAACTGGGCAGTTGCGGACGGTCCGCCGGTTCGCAGAGTGAAATCCCAATAGTGTCCCTCCCCGCTCAGAGGACGGAAATCGGAATTGAGATCGTTTCCGTTTCCGATGAATGAGACGAACGCATCGCCCGGGCCGAGGACCGGGAGTCGCGGCCGATCGTAATCGTCCAGGGACTCGCGCGCATCCTCCAGTTCACCTACATGGTGAGTGATCACCTCGCGGTCCTGCGTTAATTGGAGAGAGAGGACATACTCCCCGTCCCGGAGCGAGCCATTGACGACGGCTCGTCGGGGAGCGCCGGAGTTCTTCAACAAACTGCCGGCAGCGATGGCAGGATAATACAGGTCGTACGTTCCCGAATCGGGAGACGAGTAGTACATGTATCCCTTCCAGGGTTCCAGGATGAGCTCGGATAGCTCAAAATCCTCCACGTACCGGAACTTTCCGTTTCTTAACGTGACGATCTCGGCGTACTCGACGCGATCGTTGAACAGGGCGACGTCCAGCCAACGGATGCCGAAGGCATAAGGATTGGCGATCATATTCCAGCCGGGATTGATGGTGACAAAGGCGGTGGCGGGATTAGCCGTCTTGCCGGGGCCTGAATTCAGCGTCTTTGGTTTTCGGGTGATCAGGAGGTAGGCCTTGCCGCTCTCTATGTTCCCGAACGTCACGTCGCCGTCCGTAGCGCGAATCCAATCGTCATCGGCGTCGTTGTATCGGTATAACTGCCAGTCTCCGTCGTCGCCGATTTGGCCCAGGTTGCTCTCTCCGAAAGCGCCCTGAGGCGTCGCGTTGTTGAGGACAATGGGAAAGGACACGAGTTGAAACGCGCTGCCGCCGGTTCCGCCGGGCAGGCTTAGGGAACCGCTGCTGCTGAGGCCCGGCCGGGGAACGGTGATGGGAAGTTGATAGGTGCTGTCACCGCCGCCGATGTTCGGGAAGTACAGCGTCACCGAGCCCGGACCTGTGCCCGAAGCTTCGACATAGAACTCCAAACCGTTCTCCGTAATATCGTCGGACGGTACCGTCGCATTGAAAATGGCAATGCCCGTTCCTCCTCCGGCCGCAGGCGAAAACGGAACGGACTGAAATCCTGCCGCCTGCGTGCCCACTTTTCTGTAGTACAACCTGGCCGTAACTTCGGACGTTGTGAGTTGGGCCAGCCCGAGCTGGATGGTCATCCCCTGATTCTGACCGAGTTGGGGCCGGAGGTTGGCCAGATTCAGAATATCGATCGCGGCGCCGGTTCCTACTACGGTGATCACTCGAAGGGAATCGGGCTCGTTGGCAAAGAAATTGTGGGCCGAACTCAATATGCCTATGTGATCGACAAAGCCCCCTGCGCTCGTAGGCCGGAAATGAACGGGAACAGGCAGGGATTGGCCGGGTGCCACAAGGGCTTCGCCGTTGACCGTTATGTCGTCGGGTTCGTCAAGGGAAAAATGCGATCCTTCGGCGAAGAACAACCCGTAGACGTGGAGAGTATCGGCCCCGTTATTCGTCAATGTCAGTGTCGTGGTTTTCACGTTGTACAGCAGAGCGCCGCCGAGCTCAAGGCTGTCTCCTTTAAGGCCGGTTTGAATCCTGGACGCCCGCGGGTTGCCCACCAGCCGCGTGGATAGAGAAAACACCGAATCGAGACCTCGGCTCGATTTGCCGCGGTAATAGGCCGTCAGCGTCGCCTGACTAAAGGCCAGTCCGCCGGGAGCGTAGAAAATGGTTACGGGCGTGCTTGAGAGAAGATCGAGAGGAAAACCGAATTCCAGCTGGCCGAGGAGCGGATCGGCAAAGCCGAATTCTCCGTTCACATCGTCCGTGATGCGAAAACTGTCCACAATAGCGACCGCCGTACCGCTGTTGGTATACGTTACGTCGAAGTACGACGTGTCCTGGAGATTCACCGATGTGGGCGGAGATGAGGCCAGCGTATCGTGTGACAGCGACGCAATCTGTCTGAGGCGCCAGATACCATTATCGGCAGCAGCGTAGAGGATGAATGACTGGTCTTCGTAGTCGTTGTCGTCCAGAACTTTATGGACCATCAATTGATCCAATGGACTGCTGGAGACCTCGTGCCACGTGGTGAGGAAAAAGCTTGCCTTAAAGATCTTGCGCGTGCCGTCGTTCATGTCATAATTGAGATAGCTTGCGTCGTCGCCGACATGAACGTCGACGGCGTATCCGTGGCGTGGTGGGTCGATCTGGTCCAGTGTATAGGTGATGTCGTATGCCTCCCACTGTCCCGGGGAATCCTGGAAAACAGCATCAAGCTGCTGAACGCCGTCCGGGTCTCGGCTTAGCACGAAAAGGATCCCGCCGAATCTCGATGAGAACTTCTCAATCGTGAAACCGGGCGGAGCATTGTAGACGGATGTCCAGGTCGGAACGCCGCGGTAGACCGTCCGGTAAATCGCCTGGTCCGTTCCCGCGTATATGGAAACCAACGGGTAGGCGTCGTCTAACGTGACCCGTGTTGGAGCGGAAGTCCCGAAGGGGCCTCCGAACGTTATGTTCTGCCAGTTGGCTCCATCGTCCACGCTCATGAGAATGGCCCCCCCGGGCGTGCCGTCCTGTCCCACAGCGGCCACGACCAGCAGGGAATCCGAATCCGTGTCCGCATCGTAGTGACTGAGACTGGCAGCACTCACGACTCTGTCGAACACGCCGGGAAAGGGAACGGTGTTCCACAGCGATGCTGTTATGCCGTTCGCCGAGCGAAAGATGGAGCCGTCGTCCGTGATCCAGAAGAAACTATCGTCCACCTCCGACTTGTAGGCCGCCGCGGATGCTACTCCACCGAGGAGTTGAAAGCGGTTGAAGTCGAAGCCGCCGTTCTGGCTCAGAAGGATCTCGTTCGTGGATGTTCGAACGATGAGGTCCTCCGAATTGGCATACAGTACATCGGTCACCTGCGTGGCCGTCAAGCCAAAATTAATATCGGTAAAGGAGAGTCCTCCCTGCGCACTGAGGATGATTTTGGAGAGTCCGTTGCCGCCGATAGCCCGGCCGTAGAACTTCGACGTGTCGGCGGGCGAACGCGCGAGGGTGGTAATCGAAACCGGATCGGGATAGGCCAGTTTTGTCCACATGGCCCCGTTGTTGCTGGTCTTCAAAAGGGATGACTGCGTGTTCAGGATTTGTTCGCGATAGTCGCTCCTGCGGGGTATCCAGTTGAAAAAACTGTATCGGATTCCATCGATGTACAACGGTTCAGGGGACGCGTAGACCGTGTTCCATCCGCTTCCACCGGAATTCCTTATGATCTTGGTGCTGTCGGCGCTCCCCACCAGCGCCATGACCGCGCCGGAGGGATCGCTGGAGATGAACAGTTTGGCAACCACCCAATCGAGAGGCAGCGTCAGGGACAGGTTCAGGACGGTTCCTCCGTTGTCCGTGAAAAGAATCTGACCGAGACCGTTGTCCGTTTGCCATCCCACGAAGAAAAAGCTCTGAGGGTCACGTGGATCGAAAGCAAACGCTGTGATCTCGACCGAGTCCTCGGCCTCGTACACAGCGGACCAGCTAAGCCCCTGGTTAAGGCTCCTCCATATCTTGTCCGAGGCGGCCGCGTACAGCTGGGAACCGTTGACCGGACTGATGTACAGGTCGAAAACGTCATCGACCTCATCGTTTGCGGAGGCCGTCCAACTGCCTCCGCCGTCGATCGAGAAAAACAGTTGTCTGCTGGTGGCAGCGTACAGATGCTGACCGTCGGCCGTGTCGATGACGAGTCGCTGAATTGCCCGGTCAGCGGTCTGGGGAAGCGTTCCCAAATAGGACCAACTCTGCCCGTCGTTGTTGGACCTGTAAAAATCTCCGGTCTGCGTTCCTGCCACAAGCGTTCCCGGACTCGTATAGTCCGCCACGACGGCATCGATCAACCCGCCGTGAGGTCCAAGGTTGACCCAGGACGACTGTGCAAATGCACCCGGTGCAAGGAACGACACACCCATCAGCAATAGCCGTTTCGCATACCTCATGGTACTCTCCTCCAAAGTCAAGAAAGGAAGTGAAACGGCAAAATTTATGCAATGGGTCAGGGGATGTCAAGCGCGGAAATAACACCTGAAGGCCCCGATCGGCGACCGATCAGACCCGTGCCGGCCTGATATGCATCGGATCCCGAAGTATACCAATGGTTCAGTGGTCAGGTGTTCCGCAGGGCAGTCGCAACGTTTTCTTGAGTTCATCACGACGCGTCCCTGTCCTGAAAGGCCGACCGCTGCTCGCGGCCGGCCAAAGGCTAACTACCGATGGTTAGTGGGCACCGTGATCGCCCCAGGTCTCCTTGAGGAAAGCCTCTCGGCCCGATCCGCGACGATAGGCCAGATAGTGCTCGGTGTTCTTCTTGTAGTAATCCTGGTGGTACTCCTCGGCAGGATAGAACGTCGAAGCAGGAAGGAGGGGAGTAACGATCGGCTTGTGAAAGCGTCCCGATTGGCCGAGAGCGTTCTTGGAAGACTGTGCCAGTCGTTTCTGCTGCTCTGAGCGGTAGAAAATCGCCGTCGTATACTGGAACCCACGATCGGCGAATTGTCCGCCATCGTCCGTTGGATTGATCTGCCTCCAGAAGACATCGAGGAGTTTTTCATAACTAACCCTGGCCGGATCGAATACGATCATGACAGATTCGCGATGGCCTGTCTGACCGCCGCCGACCTCCTCATACGTGGGGCGATCCTTGTGGCCGCCGGTGTACCCGGAGACGGCAGCGTATACACCGTCCATTCTCTCAAAGGGCCCCTCCATACACCAGAAGCAGCCGCCGGCAAAAATCGCCGTGTCCGCCGATGACGGAATAACGGCAGGCACGGGAGTTGGAGTGCTCGCGGCGCTGTCTTTCTTCCCGCAGGAAAGAACCCATGTAGTCAGAATCAATGCTAATACCGGTCGTCGCATAGTTAGTTCCCCGGTTACGGTTTCTGAATCGACGTTCTTTGGTAATCCATGGCGTATAACGGCCGGACCGGCGAGGAATTCCCCATTTTTTTAAAAAAGGTCATCTTGGACGAGGGGGAGGAGATTCCACCAAGAACGTACGGGCGAGAAAGCCGCGGATCCAAAACCACAAGTCAGGAGGACTTGACCTCACGTCGATACTTGCGAATCGCCCAGACGAGGACTCCTGACCCAAGAAGCAGTACGACGAAGAAGATCGTTATCACGTCGGTCTGGGGCTGCGTCCTGACCTGCTCCACGGTCCAATCCGCATCGCGGAGGTATGCCTGACGGAGCTGATCGCGGTTGATGATCTTCATGGCAATGCCGGCCAGGGTGGCGGCGATCCCTGTCCATGCGAAGAAGGGACTGGGCTTGCGAAACGCGGCCAGGAGAACAAAAGCCGCACCGGCCACGAAAAGCACGTGCGCACTGACGAAGATCGTACGAGCCGCGCCTTCTTCGCTCCAGAATATTGCCCTCAGATGCTCCGGGATGGAATAAAAGAACCAAATACCGACGCCAGTTTGAAGTACCGAGGCCGCGAGGAACCACCATGCTCCCCAACGCATCATAAACGTCGCCGTGGCCTCATCCGCATGTCGGGCTCGTAGGCCCAGTACCACGACGAACAAACCGGCAACCGCCACGGCGCTGAGAGTGAAGTGGAGATAGCGGGGCAGGAGCGTGGCTTCGTCGATATTCCAGTGCCATCCGGATCCGCCGGTGCGCGTGTAAATATCCAGCCACTTCTGCGGAGTCTGCATCAGGGTGAGATTATTGACGTAGATGAATGCTACGACGGCGAACATGACAAGGCTGACGGTGAGGAAAACGTAACGGCGATTGCGATACCGCTCAAATCCTCGCGTATACAGATACACACCGTAATAGCCAATAATGATGAGCAGAATGACCGACAACCACACCCAGGCCATGAGAACAGACGACGTATAGAAGAACTGCCCGTACAGCCCCTGGACAAAGAGCAAGGGAGCGATACCGAACGTCACCGTTAGCGAGATCATGAACGGTATGATATGTCCCAGCTTCTCTGCCAGATGCTCGTGACGGGTACGTGAGGACCCGTCACCGACCAGCCGGGAAAGCAGCTCGGATACTGTTGCAAGGAAAAGGCTTCCGAGCATGCCGTTCATGATCACGATGTGCAGGAAGAAAGTGAGATACAGCAGAAACAGGATCAAACCGATATCGCCGGGAGTGGCTATCGGGTCGGGTCTGGGAATGGGGAGGTCGTGCATGGTACCCTCAAGGTTGAGGCGTGTGACTCAGGACGGGCTGGGAAGCGCTGTCGGGCGGCAGCGGCGGCGCTTCCACGAGGTCCCCGAGGTATTCCGCGAGCGCCCAACGTTCATCGTCGTCGCCCATGAACGGCGGCATAATGTTCGTCACCTGCAGATTGGTGAGGCGCCTGAAAATAAATGCCCGGTCCCAGCCGTGGGCGAGGTCTTTCAAGCTGCGATATCCGCTCTTTGTGTGGCAGGCCTGGCACTGCATGCGGAAGATCTTCTCTCCGACCACCTTGCGGTTGCCTGGCGTTATCGATTTCTCCGATATCCACGGGTTGTGCGCGATGACGCCTCTTGCCGTTGAGTCTTTGGCAGCCTCCTTCAGGAGGCCGTTCGAGTACAGGTAGCCATAGACCACATAGGGCTTGCGGACCATCTCGCGCACGGATTCGGTAGCGCCGGTGACCACCAGTCCGAGCACGAGGATGGCCAGGCTGAACCCAAATGTGAAGTTGCGCGGATTGCGATAGGGGCCGAGGAGGCTCACCACATAGATAGTGACCGACAAAATGCTGATCAACAGCAACAGCCGCGTAAGGACGGAGAGATTTCCCGATCCGATCGTTGCAATGCCGTTCTCCAACAGCTGGGCCACCTGTTCGGGCAGGGTCGTAAAGTACCAGTACATCACGAAAGGCAGCAGGAAGAACGACGGCATCAACCACTTGGCGGAATAGTGAAGCATCCGATGGCGGTGGTCGTCGTCCTTGATCCGGGACGACGTAACGATGGCAAAGACTCCGGCAATGGTCATCATGATCACAAAGCGCGAGCACAGCGACGGCCAATACGAGGGATTAAAGAAGCCGTCCCAGATATTCCTCGTCTCGACCCACTGGCCTGGTGTAAGCATGAACGTGAGGATGCCGTTGATGACGACCAGCGACAGAAAGGCGATACCGAAATAGAGCCAGGCGAGCTGGAGATGGAATCTGCGCGACACGCGGCCCCAGGAATAGTAATAGAAGAACGCGATCGCGATCTCGACCAGAAATACGACCCACTCGATGGCCCAGAAGAACATGAAATTATGGATCAGAGAAGAGATGGCCGCCGGGTTCGTATTGCCGACCACAAACCATATGCCCACCCCGGTGAGAGCACCGACGACCGTCGTGAGCAGCATGAAGAAATTGGAGTGGCCCCGCAGGTATTCCAGCGTCTTCTCATCGTTTTGCTTCACCGAAATCCATTCCGTGACAGCAAGGTACAGGCCTCCGCCGATCGCGAAATGCGAGATGTACACGTGAATCGTGGCGATGATGCCGATCAACCACCCGTGCCCCACGCCTCCAACGCTCCAAACCGGAAAATCCGACATGGTTTACTCGTTCCTGTAAGTCATGAGTAATAACCCCAAATGGTGAATACGATCATCCCAGACAGCAGGGCAACTCCAAAATAGAATACAGCTCGCGAACGCCACACCGGTGCGGTCCTGGAGTCGATGAACGGAATCACTGCCCAGAGCAGGCCGACGACGGAGAATAGCATGATCCCGAGCAGTTCACCCTCGATCGGACCCACCGATGCCGGAAAGAGCTTCAGCATCTGAAACATCGGAAGGAAATACCACTCGGGCTTGATTCCGATGGGGGCTGGCGCCAACGGATCCGCCTCCTTTCCGAGTTCCCAGGGGAACATGACCGCCAGGAGGCCGAGGAAGTTCATCGCCAGGAGCCACACATACACATCTTTTATGGCGAAATCCGGGAAGAACTTCATGTACTTCTTATTCTGCGGCGGAAGCTTTTCAAAGAAATCGGGTTCATGAATGCCCTGGAGTTGAACGAACAGCAGATGAAGTCCCAGCACACCGACAAACATGAGCGGCAGGACCCACACGTGCAGGGCGAAGAACCGTTCGAGCGTCTGGGTGCCGAGTTCTTTGCCGCCTCGCATCATGTCGGCGATGAAACCTCCCACGATGGGAACCGCTTCGTTGGTCTTGATACCGATCTGCGTGGCGAAATAGGCCAGTTGGTCCCAGGGCAGCAGGTAGCCGCTGAATCCGAAACCCAGGCACAGGACGAGGAGCATGAAGCCGGTCATCCACGTCATCTCGCGGGGATATCTGTAGGACTTCATAAAGAACGTGCTGAACATGTGGACGAAAACGACCAGGATCATGAGGTTGGCGGACCAGCTGTGGGTCGAGCGGATAAGCCACCCGAAGTCAACCTGCGACATGATAGCCTGTACGCTCGCATGCGGTTCTCCCGTGTTGTAGTGAACCATGAGCAGCACGCCCGTCACCACCTGCACGATGAAGAGAAACAGTGCAATGCCTCCCATGTAGTACCACGCCGAGTGCCGATGGACAGGCACACGCTTGTGTTTGAAAAAAGCGACGATCCATCCGAGGTCATATCGCTCACGCACGAGGCAGAAACGCCGTATCCGGATCGTTCATCGAATGCGATGAGTGTTCAGGCATGGAGACAGTCAGGGTTTGGTCACGTTCGAGAGACGACGATGTCTTCGCCGCTGATGGACACCTTGTACTTCGTCAGCGGACTCGGTGGAGGCCCGGCGACATTCTTGCCGGTCAGGTCGTAGGTGCCGCCGTGACAGCCGCAGAAGATATGGTTCTTCTCGGCCACATACTGGACGGTGCAGCCAAGGTGCGTACACGTCGCGCCAAGGGCCACGATCTCCCCCTGATCGTTCTTGAGGATCAGGACGGGACGGCTTCCGAACTTTACCAGCTTGGCACGCGTCACCTTGAAATCGGTGGTCTTGCCGGCGACGATGGACTGGACGGCGTTGGCTGTGTCCTCTTCCTCACGCGGCTTCAGATATCGATAGACGGGATAAAGAAAAGCGCCTATCCAGAGAAAGAACCCACCGGTGAAGATTGTGCGAATGAAATCCCGTCGGACAGTCTTGCGCGTTAGTGCAAGAGACTCGTTAGAAGGATGTTCCGAACGACCGATGCCTTCCATAGGCCTCCTTGTGGATACGCGTTGATTGCGAGGCGATTTCACCGCGCATGCGGCGCAACGGAAGCAAGAGCAATGAACAAATACAGGAATGATAGGACGTCAGCAATCTATCCTATTTTGTGCGAAGTGTCAAGCGGTGATTTTGCAGCGGAGTCAACCTTCAAACATTGCGCCCGGTTCCCCGCGACCGAACTCGGCCTGCCGTCATTTCGCGAACAGGGCGATTCGATTGGTGTTGGTTCCTTTCCGGTTATTGTCAATTCCCCAGATGTGGGCGGTCTTTGTAAAAGACTGCCGATTGACCATAATGCCGATACAGTTGAAGCCTGCGGCCAGTCCGCACGGAACGACATATTCCTCCAGCCGGACCTTTCCTCCTCGAACCTCACCGACTTCGAACGCAACGAACCCGCCCGGTCGCGTGATTCGATAAAGTTCGTGGAACACTTCCCGCATCACGGCACACCAGTCCTCGAGACGCCGGCACATGGTCAGGGACCGGTCGATTTCTGATGCATCCAGGTGGTTGAACCAACATCGAAGCCAGTTGTCGTCCGCGTATTGGACAACATCGAGGAACGGCGGTGACGTTACCGTCAGGTGAACGGACGACCCGCGAATCCCGGGAGTGGAGCGCGCATCCCCCGTCAGGAAGACCGCGGCCGGGGCCACCGCCCGCAGGTTCTCTAATTGCCGCCCGGTGACGTTTTTCAGCAATGACCGGCTCTTCTTCAGTATGACGTCCCGTGTGTCTCTGTATTCGGGGGTCTGGTTGCGCTGCAGATTGATCTTTCTCTGTTTATCGGCCGACATCGCCTGATTGGGCGGCAGCGAATAGACAGAGAAGAAGCCTTTTGAATGCCCGGTCAGTCTGTTAGTCGCCACCATTCGAATCCAGCGGTCGACCGCGTCCTCGTCGTTGTTCAACCGTCTTTCGCGAAGATACTCGCGTAGGGACAGGATCTCGCACAACGTTCGTCGGTGGAAGAACATCGTAAGGTCGATGTCAGCCTCCAATTCCTCAACCATTGGTATCGTGTCCAGGCGCTCCATAACTTCCGAAAGGGAAGGCGGGTGGATACGCGGCCACGCCAGGATGGCACTGAGCGGACTGATGTCGTTTGCCACAACGTTCCGCCGGTGCAGAGCGGCCTCGACTGCGGTGGTACCCCGGCCCGCGAAAGGGTCATACACGGTGTCTCCGTCGGCCGTCAACAAATCGATGAAGAATCGTGGAAGGTGGGCCTTGAAACATGCCCGGTAGGAGATCTCATGCAAACTCGACGCCTGGCGCTGCCTGGCCGTCCAGAAGGAGTTGATGAAGACAGGGTAGTCGCGACCTCCGACGTCGAGCGCTTCAATAAGCGTCGTTCGCTCTTCAAACAATGAGTTCGACTGATCGGCATCGGTGCACGATGCTAAAGCAGAGGGAATGTCCCGGTATGTTGTTGGGTTGTTCATTACACGCTCGGCGGAGTAGGTGGAATTTATTCTCCCCACATTTCGAAACAAGGATATTCTCGATGCATCTTGAGACTTCCGCCATTTCATGCCTACCTCTGCCCGAACCCAACCGGACGGACGGATTTCCCCTTGTTTTTCCTGACTCCGGAGGCTATATTTGAAGCCTCAAAAATGGATATGGCACGCGATGGAAGTGCAGGAAGCAGTCAGGCTTCTTGAGCGGAAGTTCAAGAATTTCAAAGGGGCATTCACGCTGAACGACGCAGCGACGGCCACGGGACTCGCCGTAGAGCAGGCACGCGAAGCCCTGGATGCGATGATGTCGAAGTACATCTGTGCGCTCAAAGTGACCGAAAACGGAGATCTCATCTATTCGTTCGGTCCATCGCTTCGCCGAAGAGGACGGAAGACATTCGGTGAAATCGTGGAGGAGGTTGCGGACTGGGCCTGGCGCGTTTTCAAGGTGATGTTCAAAGTATGGATAACGGTCACTTTGGTTGTGTATTTTGTGATTTTTCTGGTTCTGTTGATCGCCTTGATTGTGGCGGCATCCTCGCGGGGCGGCGACCGAAAATCTTCAATCCGGCTGGACGGGGTTTTCCGGGCTTTTTTCTCTCTCTTTCAATGGCACACGGTGACCTCGACGATGGCCTATCGTACGGACCGCCAGGGATATCGATACCGGGCGTACGAACCGCGTACCAGCCCGATCCGGGAGAACAAGAAAAGTTTCGTTGCTTCGGTCTATGACTTCGTCTTCGGGCCGACGCGGGTCGAAATCGATCCGTTGGCCAATCAGAAGGAGGTAGCTGCCTACCTTCGCAAAGAAAAAGGCGTGGTGACGCCGGCTGAGCTTGTTGCTCTCGCAGGATGGAGATTCGATGAAGCGGATCGATTCCTGTCCGACTGCCTCGTGCGTTTTCAGGGTGATCCGGTCATCGCAGAGAGCGGTGTGGTCTATGGTAAGTTCGACCAGATCACTCGAAGTGCGGGCGACGCCGAGGACGGGAAGATCGAGTACTTCTGGGACGAGTACGAGCCGGACTATGAAATCACCGGCAACACAACCGGACGGAACGCGGGCATAATATTCATGAACGTGTTCAACCTGGCTTTTGCGTCGCTGGTCGTTGCCGCATCGATGGATCCGAGTGTGTCCCCGCAGGGTTCTCTCGAGCCGTGGGTCGTCTCCGTGCTGGGATTTGTCCCGATGACGTTTTCCTTGCTGTTCTTCCTGATTCCCGTCGTGAGGATTTTCCGCGTTTCGGCGCTGCGGGCCAGACGAACGAAGACGAACATTCGCAAGCGGGTGATGCGCGCGGTCTTTAACACTGCGGGTCAGGCGGTGACGCTCGAGGAAGCCGTAGAGAAAGTCAATGCCGGAGCATCCGAACAGAAACTCGCGCCCGAGTTGGTCAAGAGTGCTTTGGAGGAGATGCTGAGGGATTACGAGGGCGAAATCGTTCTCGATCCCCGGGGCAGGTCGAAGTACTCGTTCCCGCGCGTAGAACGGGAACTCGATGAAGCCGGAAAGGTCCGCGAATCCAGGGTCCTGGACAAAGATCTGGGCAAGGTGCTGTACGATTCACAAAACTGATTGGAGGGGTATGAAGAGAAGAGCGGCCGGGCGAGGGAGAGGACGTGCAAAGCGCTCGGCGTCCTCCAGGGGTCGGGGCAATCGCCGCCCGGCTCCGGGAACCGTCAAAGCCCCCAGGGCATCGAAGCGTGTGCGTAAGCGCACACGGCAACCTTCCCGGCAGGCGTCAAAACCGTACATACTTGCGCGTGCCGATGTAGAAAAGATCGCCCGCAGCCTGGGTGTGGAAGTACAGGATTTCGGCAATCACTACCGGCTGTATCTCGAGAATCCCTCGGAGAACCGCCGCCTGACGCTGGAAGTGTATCCGGATATTCCCATCGGGAGGCGTCGGGGCTCGCTCGTCACCGTATACACACCGAACGCACACTTGCAATTGCATTTTTGCTCGGGTTACGTGATCAGCGAAATGCTCGGTGAAGTGACGTTTGTGGGTACCGAGCGTGGAAAATTATCCGGTTTGATCATCGAGAAGGGCGCCGCGTGTTCCCTCTATGCCAATGTCGACACCGGTTTGCTCTCCGGAGACATCACCCAGCTGGGTCCCGAGGTCATGCTGTCCGGCATTGCGCTCAGCCTGGCCGAACCGATCGTAAAGAGCGAACGGTAACCCGAAAGTTCGATGATCTCTGGACAGGACCGTCAGGCAGGACCTGCCGACGGTAGACAAGCAAGAGCATCATGAGTACGCTGCAAGACGAAATACAGGCACTCCACGATTTTGAAGGCCTTCGCTCGCTGGACTCCACGCAGAGGAAACTCGTATACATCGAGACGTACGGATGTCAGATGAACGTATACGATAGCGAACTCGTCGCGCGAATTATGAAAGGTCTCCGGTATGAGTTGACCGAGGAGCCGGAATCGGCGGATGCGATCTTCCTGAATACGTGCGCCATCCGGGAAAATGCCGAGCAGCGTGTTTGGGGGCAGCTCACCCGGTTCAAGAAACTTAAGGAAAAGAAACCCGATCTGGTGATTGGCGTGTTGGGCTGTATGGCCAAGCATCTCGAAGAGGAGATCCACAAGAAGCGGCCCTATGTCAACGTGGTCCTCGGCCCCGACTCGTATCGCCGCCTTCCCGGCCTGCTCATGGAACGGAACACGCCGGAATTGCACCAGATCAGAATCGGCGCCCCGCCGGATGACGATTTCAGCCTGTCTGAATACCGCGATGTTCAGGTGCTGCCGCTCCAGATGGACACGAGGTTGTCGCGAACGGAGCTCTATGACGGTATTACCCCGCTGCGGGCCGGCGGTGCCACGGCGTGGATCTCGATCATGCGGGGCTGCGACAACTTTTGCACTTTCTGCGTCGTGCCGTTTACTCGCGGCCGGGAACGGAGCCGGCCGGTCCGGGGCATTGTGGAAGAAGCACGAAGAGCGGTCGGCGAAGGCTATTCGGAAATATGCCTCCTGGGGCAGAACGTGAATTCCTACAGGGACGAGGGACGAGATTTCGCTTTCCTGATGGAGAGAGTGAGCGAAATACCGGGGGTTCGTCGAATCCGCTTCACATCTCCTCATCCGAAAGACTTCCCGGAACACCTCCTGAAACTGATTGCCGAAAGGCCCAACGTGTGCAAGCAGATTCATATGCCGGTGCAGTCGGGCTCCAACCGGATACTGGAGTTGATGAATCGAACCTACACGCGGGAATCCTATTTTCAGCTGATCGAGAAGACACGAAGTCTCATCCCGGACGTGGCCATTTCCACCGACGTGATCGCAGGTTTCCCGACGGAATCGGAGGAGGATCATCACGATACGATGGACCTGTTCCGCCGCATAGAGTTCGACTCCGCTTTCACGTTCAAGTATTCGGCCAGACTGCTGACGAAAGCGTTTGCCATGAAGGACGACGTTGCCGATGACGTCAAAGGGCGCCGCCTGCAGGAGATCATCGACCTGCAAAAGTCGATCGGACGAAAGAAATTGGAAGCCGAGGTGGGACGAACGGTGGAGATCCTTATCGAGGGAGTCAGCCGCAAGTCCGGGGACCACTTCGCCGGCCGGACCGACAAGGGCCAGATCGTCATCCTTCCGTGTGGGAGGTACCGCGTCGGTGAGTATGCCACCGTGAGCATTACGCGTGCAGAAGGGCATTCGCTGTTCGCTGAACCTGCAGGCGTTGCATAGACTCCGTTCTTGATGAGTCCCGACACGAGGTTGCGCGGAAGCGCATGGATGGATTTCATGCCTGATCGAATTGATGCTTGAGACGCTTACCCAAACGATAGCCCACTCCACCAAGGTTCAAAGGATTCTGGAACATGTTCGAACGGGCCAGGACGTGTCCGTGACCGGCGTGGTGGGATCGTCCACCCAGGTTGTGGCAGCCGTGGTCGCACGGGCACTGTTTGAGTCCGGTCGGCAGATGGTTGTCCTTGTGCCGGAGAGCAGTACGTATGCGAGTGTCTGGGACGATCTGTCGTGCCTGTTGAGAACCTCCCCCGACGCAGAGGAAGAGGCGCCGGGAATCCTGTGCTATCCGGAGGACGAACTTCTCCCCTACGACGAGCGGGAGATGTCTGCCTCGCTCGCCGCCTTGCGTCAGCAGTGCCTCGAGAAACTCCTCTCCGGAGGTCCTGCCCTGGTTGTTACAACGGGGCGGGCATTGAGCCGGAAAGTGCCGGCTCCGGATCTGCTGCGAACGCACGAGATCGACATACGGACCGGGCAGCACCTCGATTTCGAGCGGTTCACCCTCGCCCTGAGACAGATGGGTTTCGAACGGGAGGATGTCGTGGCGTCGGTGGGCGCGTACGCTGTTCGCGGCGGGATCGTGGACCTTTACCCGTTTTCTGCGGACACCGGCGTTCGTATCGAGTTTGACGGTAATGCCGTTGCCTCCGTGCGAAGTTTCGATCTGGTTACACAACGATCCACAGCAAAGATGGAAGGAGTCACGGTCTATCCCCGGTCCCATCAGGGATCGGCGGATCCAACCGCCAGCCTCCTGGATTATTGTGCGGGCGATGCATTGGTCGTGATCAGCGAACCGGACGTCTTTCAAGGCGTCCTTGAGGAATACTGGGAACAAATCGAAGATCGAAGAGCTCAATCGAGCGGCGACGGAGAGGGCACGGCCACGGAGCCGGGACGGCTCTACTGGACGGCTGCCCAAGTGCAGCAGCGATTGTCGGCCTTTCAACAGGCGGAGTTCTGTCGCGTCTCCTCGAAGCGCTATGCCGAGGTCGACCTGGCTGTGAAGGGCATTACCTCGTTCAACGGGCATTTGAAATTGCTTCGCGACGAGTTGGCCCGGAGGGAACCGCACGAACAGGTCCATATCCTTTGCTCGAATGCCGGCCAGGCGGAGCGCTTGAGCGAATTGCTGGACGGCCCCGGCATTGAAGTGGGCGTGGACTACCGGATCGGCCTTGGGGAACTGCATGAAGGCTTTCAGTGGAACGAACCCCGGATCAAAGTCTGGACCGATCATCAGATATTCGGCCGGATCAAGCGCCCGCGCGTACATCGTCGATTCAAGAGTGCCCAGGCGCTGCGGCACGTCCATGCGCTCAAACCGGGAGACTTCGTCGTGCACGTGGACCACGGGATTGGCCGCTATGCCGGCCTGGAAAAAATCACGCATGACCATACCGAAGAGTGCCTGAAGCTCGTTTACGACGGTGGCGACAAACTCTTTGTCCCACTGGAACATTTCAAGCGCGTTCAGAAATACTCCGCGGAGGAGGGCGTCAGTCCCAAGCTGAACAAGCTCGGCTCGACGGACTGGGGACGTCTCAAGGCGCGCACCAAAAAAAGCATCAAGGACATTGCCCACGACTTGATCAAACTCTATGCAGAAAGAAAAAGTCGCGAGGGACACCGGTTCCCGACCGATACCCATCTGCAATATCAGATGGAAGCTTCCTTCGAATTCGAGGATACTCCGGACCAGACCAAGGTAACGGAGGAAATCAAGAAGGACATGGAATCGGAAACACCGATGGATCGGCTCGTGTGCGGTGACGTCGGATACGGAAAGACGGAAGTAGCCGTCCGGGCGGCTTTCAAATCCGTATTGGACAGCAAACAGGTGGCCGTGCTCGTTCCCACGACGATCCTCGCGGACCAGCACTTCGAAACGTTCTCCAACCGCCTCAGGGAGTTTCCCGTTCGCGTGGACGTCCTGTCCAGATTCCGGACGGCGAAGGAACAGAAAGACATCCTGCACAGGGCGCAATCCGGGGCCATCGATATCCTGATCGGGACGCATCGGCTTTTGTCCAGGGACGTCGCGTTCAAGGACCTTGGACTGTTGATCATAGACGAGGAACAGCGTTTCGGCGTCGCGCATAAGGAGAAACTCCGGCAGCTGCGGGCGACCGTCGACACCCTGACGCTGACGGCCACACCGATCCCGCGAACGCTGCATTTCTCCCTGATGGGCGGCCGGGATCTGTCCCTGATCCAGACGCCTCCTCACGACCGCCTTCCGATCAAGACGGAAATCACCCAATTCAACGAAGATCTCGTCCACCACGCGATCACGCAGGAACTGGACCGCGGTGGACAGGTATACTTCGTCCACAATCGCATCCAGACCATTGAGCGAGTCGCGGCGATGCTGCACGAAATCGTTCCACGTGCGCGGCTGGCCATTGTGCATGGCCAGATGGCCGCCGCCAAGATCGAGAACGTCCTTCATGACTTCATGAAGCGCAAATACGACGTGCTGATCGCCACCGCTATCATCGAGAACGGCATCGATATTCCGAACGTGAACACGATCCTTGTGGATCAGGCTCACCATTTTGGGCTCGCCCAATTGTACCAACTCCGCGGTCGCGTGGGACGGTCCAACCGGCAGGCCTACTGCTACTTGCTGACCACGCCCTTCAGCAGCATGCCCGCGGACGCCCTGGCCAAAATGCAGGCGATTGAGGAGTTCAGCGACCTTGGTTCGGGCTTCCTCATCGCCATGCGCGATCTCGAGATACGCGGGGCCGGCAATCTGCTCGGTGCGGAGCAAAGCGGATTTGTGAATGCGGTGGGATTCGAACTGTATTGTCAGATTCTCCATGAAGCGGTTTCCGAAGTCCGGAAAGAGCGAGACATCGTTGACCGTACGGAGGTTCTGAAAGAACCGACCCTCGAAGTACATATCGAGGCCTTCTTCGACACGTACATCCCGGACCGGTTCGTGAACGTTCCGTCCGAGAGGGTGCGCATTTACAAGCAGCTGTCTGAAGTAAGCCGGTCGGATACCCTCATCGAGATTGAACAGGAACTGGCGGATCGGTTCGGTCCCTTGCCGGACGAGGTTCGGCATTTGCTTCGACTCGTGGAGATCAAGCTACTGGCCGCATCGTACGGATTCGACACCGTACGAATCCAACGTGATCGGGCCGTCTTCGAGTTGTCAGCCCGTGTTCTCAACGAACGTTTCTCGGCAGAGATCATGCGGTCCAGGCTGGAAGCGATACTGGAGAGTCGGTCGAACCTGCGGCTCGTGCAAGACAAGAAATCGTTGAAAGTCCTGCTTGGGTATCCATGGTACGATGTCCAAAAAAACCAGCCGCTGGACAATCGTCCGCCAGTTCCCGAGCGCGCGGTGCTCGAGTGGTGCAAGGAATGGCTGCACGGTTTGGTCGGAATGACGGACGGATCGCAATTGCACGAGCGGCCCGTGCAGGAGCCTGCTTGAAATGGAGCGAGTAAGATGAATGCATACGGAAGGGGATTTCTGGTACTCCTCGCGGGCATGGTGCCGATATCCTGCGGCATCAGGGAGCGCGCTCCTCGTCCACCTCAGGAACCCATCCTGGCCATAGTGGCCGGAGATACCATCACGTTGAGGGAGATGCAACTGTTGCTGGCGGCCGGCCAGATCCCCGAGGAGCAATTGCGCCGCATGGAAGGGCGAAGGGAGGCGCTGAACGAACTGATCTATGATCGGCAGTTGAAACACTTTGTCCTTGACAGGGGTTACGACCGTCACGCGTCGGTCATCAGGCGGGTCAGGAATTTCATGGACGAACGGCTCGTCGCGAAAGTGGTCCGTATACGCATCGAAGGGCCGCTGATACCCGACTCGTCGGTGCGAATGTACCACGACCGCCTCGGCAGCGAATTCAGGCTGCAGCGGATTCGGATTGCCCACAAAGATCTACCGGTTAGACGGAACACGTGGATCCCGGCGGATGTCTCGTCACGCAGCCGCCTGGAGGCCGCTCACCTGGCCGATTCACTCTACCGCGTCCTCCAGCTCAGACCCGCCGCCTTCTCGGAACTTACGGAACGATTTTCGAATGATGAGGACACCAAATACCTCGATGGCGATCTCGGCTTCCGACGGCTTGAGACACTGCCGATGGAGCTCGAAGACGTTGCGCTGCGCTTTCCCGACGGTCGCGTGGCTCCTCCATTCGAGACGCCGGAGGGTTTTCATATCGTTCGGGTGTCCGATCGGCGAACGGTGGACGTGGGTTCGATCGAGAAGAACAGAGACTGGATTCTGGACAGGTTGTTCAGCCGACTCGATGTGGACACCCGACGCCAGGCCATCCGACGCCAGGAAGCGTTGCAAGACAGTGCGCTGAGTGCCGCTGGATTCAGAATCGAAGAGGGGGCCGTGCATTTCTTTCTCAGGCGCTATGACCGTATTGAAGATCCCTCCGGTATTAGGTACTCGTTTGACAGTTTGGAGGCGGAGACACCGCTGGCCTTCTACACGGGTGGGGACATCCGGATAGCAGAGATCCTGGACCAGCTTGAGGACAACCGGACAAAAGTCCATCTCTCCCTCGCCTTGATGAAAGCGGGACTGCGCCGGATTGGCAGGACCCGTACGCTGGCCGTCCTCGCACGGGATTGGGGTTTCAAGCTGAGTCCCGACGACAGTATTCAAGCGAAACAAGCTTCTGAGTTGTGGGCCAAACACGCGGCTCACCGTGATCATGTCGAGGCCAAGATACCGATCAGTACCGATCTCCTCAGGTCGTGGTACGAACAGCGCCGTGACGACTACGACTCGGACAATGCCGTCGACCTCGCCGAAATACGTGTTCCAGACTCAACACGGATACTTTATTACGGGCAGCGCCTCGCGGCGGGAGAGACATTTGAACGAGTGTATCGGGAAGCGGAACAGATTCCGGGCAACCTGTGCCGGACGACAGGTTTCATGCCTGAAAAAGCAGTCCCCGATTTTGCCGCCCAACTCGCGACGATGAAACGAGGAGACGTGAGCAAGCCCTTTCGCCGTGAGCAGGGCGGATATTCCATCATCAAACTCATCGACCGGCAGATCGGCATGAAGCGCTCCTTCGATGAAGTCCGGTCGTTGGTGCGAGAGCAGTACCTGCGGAATGAGCGCAAGCGACGCGTCGCTGAGTGGATGTCGCAGCTTGGGAAAATATATCCCGTGAGGATATTCGAAGAGACCCTCAGCGAGGCCGTGTTCTAGCGTGTGCGTATGACGAAGGACTGGGCACTATCGTTGGCACTGCTCGGGGTTTTTGGGGGCAGCATGCGGGGTCAGGAGCTTCGGCCGCCGGCGCCGGTGGACAGCCTGTTTGAAGCCGGGGAGTACGCTGCGGTCGTGCAGGACTATGAGGGTCGTCCCGTCGATTCTTCCGCGGAAGAGAGTGTGTGGCACAGGACGTTCCTTGCCGCAAAGAGTTACTTCTACCTTGGTCGCACCGATGCATCGATTGCACTCTTCGACCGTATCCCCACCCAACGGCTTTCCAACCTCCGCCTCGCGTTCCGGGTGGCGCTGGAACATGCTCTTGCGCTGCTGGATGCCGGCCAGCTCTACCGCGCACGGGAAGGCTGGCCTGGTGCTCCCAACGTCTCGAGGCCGTCCACGACACGTTGCTGGTCGCCCGCTGGCATAATTACCGAGCTGTGCTGCTGACGTCGGTTTCCGAATACGATTCCGCTCTCAGCCACCTCGACGATGCGCTCCGCGGGTGCGGTGCGGGTGATGACGGGCTGAAGATGTTCATCGTCGCCAATCGCGGTATTGTTCATCGCCATCTCGGCCAGTATGATGAGGCCCTCCGGTGCTACATGACCGTACTCGAAACCGATCGGATGCGTGAGCGATGGGGCGATGTCGCGGCAGACCACCTCAATATCGGCAATGTGTTTAACGAGATCGGCGATACGGAGCGGGCCAGCGACCATTACAGAAAAGCGCTCGAGCATTTCCGCTTGATGGGAGACTCCGCCGGCGTTGTCGGCGTCCTGGCCAACATGGCAACCGTTTGGATGAGTACGGGGGAATGGATTAAGGCCGAGCATGCACTGCGGGAGGCCCTTGACCTGGCCCTCATGGAGGGCGACCAGCTGTCGGAGTCCAACATCAGGTTGAATCTGGGCATTGTTTTTCAACAGACGGCAAACCATGAGGAAGCGCTGATTCAGTTTGGAAGAGCGGGGAGTTTGTATGCTCTTCAGGGTCGATCGCTCGAAAGCGTTGAACTCCTGGCAGTGACCGCAGACAGTTACCTGGCATTGGGCAATCTCCTTCTGGCGGACAGCGTGCTCGAGGCCGCACGGCAGTTGATCGATGCAAAAGGACTGGACTACCGCGGCTTCGGCATCCATTACCGCCGAGCGCGTCTGTGTGAGCGAACCGGCGAGGACTCGCTGGCCACCTTCTGGTATGAGCGGGCGATGCACGAACTGGAGAAAGGCCGAATCTGGACCGGTGGTGCGGATGCAGCTGGCTATTACCTGGAGGAAGATCGCGGGCAGACCTACCGCGACTATGCGGCCTTTCTGATCAGAAAGGACCGTCCGCACGAAGCCCTCCAGATCTATCGGCAGTTCAAGAACCGGCAGTTTAGAGAGCGAACGACCTCCTGGAGGAACGCACCGGTACCTGGGGGCGACTCCACGGTTGTGAGGCTGGCCTTCATGCTCACCGATCCCGTGTCCTACGTGTTCGTTCACCGCGACACCATACTGCGTACGGTTCCTATCGCAGGCCGGGCGGCTATCGAAAGCGAAGCCATGGCCCTTCGCTCCGCGTTGGCAGGCCCCGCGTCGCTTCCCTGGGCCAGTGCTTCGAAGCGGCTGTATGATCTTCTCCTGGGCGACTTGCAGCCGATGGTCCGGAGTGCCGCCGCGCTGGTGATCGTTCCGGATGGGGCCTTACACTTTATTCCGTTTGAAGCTCTTTGGGACGGTCGTTCATTTCTGGTGGAGCGCTGCGAAGTGGTGTATTCGGTTACCGGGGATGCACCGGCCTCAAGCCGTTTTCCGACTTCCGGTCGGGCCGCGATTATTGCATTTGACGGCAGCGGTCCCGTCAATCGTGAATATGGCCCGATGGTTCCGCTGGCCTATGTCCAGACGGAGAGAGATTCTGTGGCGGCCTGCTTGCGGCCGCTGCTGGAAGTCGTGAGCATCGATGGAGAAGGCGACGTCCGGGCGGCCGCTCGTGATTCACTTCGGATCATCCATGTGGCCGCACACGGACTGGCAAACCCGCGTCGTCCCGGACGATCGGCACTCAGAATCGCCCCGGCAGACGGTGCTCATGACGGGTTCCTGACCGCAGACGAGGTCGAGGCAGAGGGACTGCACGCCGATCTCGTAGTTCTCTCAGCCTGCGAGACTTCTCTCGGGCGGCTGCTGCGAAACGAAGGCATGCTGGGTTTAACGCGGGCCTTTCTTGCCGCCGGTTCCGGCCAGGTGGTCTCAACGCTATGGAGAGTGTCCGATGAAGGGGCCGGTCGATTCTGTTCCACATTCTACCGAACGTGGAGAGAAGCGGGTGGGACACTTGCATCCGCCCTCCGTATCACGAAACTCGCCATGCTCAAAAGCG